>JBBQXV010000371.1:0-7625 GCA_038209335.1 Polyangiales bacterium
GCGCGCCGCCGAGCTGTGCCATCACGAGCTCCGGAAGCTCGGCCGCGTTGTCCGGACCGATGACCAAGTCGATGTGCTTCACGCGCGACAGGAGCTTCTCGCCCTCTTGCTGCGCGACGCATCCCGCGACCGCGACGACGAGATCCGGACGCGCGAGCTTCAGCGGCGCGAGCTTGCCGACCTCGCTCCGAAGCTTCTGCTCCGCCTTCTCGCGCACGCTGCACGTGTTGAAGACGACGAGGTCGGCTTCTTCCGCCGTGAGCACCGCCTGCCATCCATGCGCGCGCAAGACCTCCTCCATGCGATCGGAGTCGTGGACGTTCATCTGGCAGCCGAACGTCTGGACGAGGTAACGGAGCGCCACGGCGCGGGTCATAGGCGCCTCATAGCACTGCGCCGGCGCGCGCGCAGTTCTCGGGTCTCAGGCGTCGCCGGCGTTCTCGGTGACCCATTCGGTGGCTTCGTCGGACGGGCCGACGAGCGACGCGACGAACGCGCGGACCTCTTGGTCTTTGATCGCGGGGACGAGGCGTCGAAGCACGCGCGGCGAGAGGCGATCGAGCATGTCGTAGAGCGGCTCGATCTCGGCTTCGGTCGCGGTCGCGACGAGGCGTGCGACGTGCGGTGCGATGCGCCGCGTAGGGCAGCCGCGGATCCAGAGATCGTGGAGGAGCGTGGCGCGCGCGGCGGGGTGCGCGCGATCGGCGACCTCGAGGAGGCGCGGATCTGTTCGCGCGATCGGCGGTCTCGCGAAGAGGAGCGTGCGCGCCGCCTCGACCGCGGCCGCGCCGTCGCGTGCGGTCGACGACATGAGCCGCTCGAGCCGTGGGCGCCAACGCTTCGTGCGCACGCGCGGGAGCTGCACGGCGACGCGGTAGCGGAGCGTCTCGGGCGCGTCGAGCGCGGCGTCGAACCAGGCGTCGTCGAGGAGCCCGGCGTCGTCGAGGATCCGCCCAGCCTCTTCGAGCGCGTCGAGCTCGTCGGCCTCCACGTCGTCCGCCGCGCGCTTCTCGCCCATCGCGGCGAAGAGCTTCGTCGCGGCGTCGTACGCGATCGGGAGGCTTCGCTTTTTCGCGACGTAGAGGATGGTGTCGAGCGTGGCGTAGTCGCTCGCGGCGAGCTTGGCCTCGATCGCTTCGCTGAGTCGCCGATCGAGCTCCGGATCGCGCTTCTCGCCGATGAGTGCCGACGGCGCGCGCCACGCCGAAGGATGACCTTCGAGCAGCATCTTCAAGTGGAGATCGCGCAGCTCGGTCTTTCCGAGCGTCTTCTCGAGGACGTCGAGCGCCGCGTGCGCCGACACGTTCGTGTCGAGGAATCGCTGCGCGAGCGCGGAGAGCGGCCCCGCGTTGCGTCGCTTGATCGTCCCGTCGGCGAGGAGATCGTGCAGCACGTAGAACCAGCCGTAGATCTCCGGGTGCGGATAGCGCTCGCACAGTCGACACAGCCCTTCGAGCGCCGGCGCACCGAACGCCGCGAGCAAGCGACGTCCCCAACGTCCTTCGTCGTACGGCAAGCGACGCCCGTGACCGCCGCGCAAGAGCGCATCGTCGGCGAGCGCGAACAGCAACAGCACGAGCGCCTCGCGATCCGGCGCCTCGCGCAAGAGCACGTCGACGAGCGCCGCGCGCGCTTCCACCGATCCGCTCCGCAGCGCCACGAGCCGCGACAGCATCTTGTCCGACGGCGGGCCTTCGAGCAGATCGCTCATGAGCCCCGCGGTCTCTTCGACCGGGCAGCGCGTCGCGGTCTTGTCGAGCCAACCGTCGCGCGCGCGCTCGGCGACCTCGGGCGATCCGTCGGCGGCGAGCGCGAGGAGGCGCGGTCGCGCGTCGTCCCACGGCAGCGCCAGCGTCGCGTCGACCGCGGTCTTGCGCTCGTGGACCCGCCAGCTCTTCGCGAGCTCGTCGATCGCGCCCATCGCATCCGCCGGATACGCAGCCGCGAGGGTCGCGAGCGCCCAATCGCGATCGAGCGCCTCGCGCCAGCCGTGGTGGTGATCGGGATCGGCGATCCGCAAGAGCGGCCACGCGCCCCCATCGGGCTTGAGTCGGACGACGGCCGCGGCGAGCGATTCCGCGTACTCGATGAGATCGATCGCTTCGAGATCGTCGTCGTCGGACGAGACGCGCCGGTCGACGTGATCCTCCAGCAAGAAGATCACGTCGTCCGCGTCGAGCGCGGGCGGCGTCAGCTCCTCGAGCGCGTGCAGCGCGCGCGATCGGATCTGAATGTGCGGTAGGCGAATCGCGCGCCGCAGCACCGCGCGTACGCCCGAGCAGTCGCCCGCGGAGATCCAATCCGCGGCGAGCTCGCGCACCGTCCACGATTTTGCCGTGTCGAGAAGCTCGGCGAGGCGCAGCGCGAGGCGCCCCTTGTCGAACTCGACCGCTTCGAGCGTCTCGTAGCTCATGCCGATCGCCGAAGCGATCCGCTCGTTGCCCGACCGCACCATCTCGACGATCAGCTCGCCGAGCTCCGCGTGCCCGAGCTCGATCCAGAAGCACGCGTCGACGGCCCCCTTGCGCCCCGCGCGCGAAAGCTCCTGGTAGTGCCGCACGAAGAGACGCGCCATGCGCACCCCCTCGCGCCCTTCCATCGCCGACAACTGCACGTCGACCTTGCCGGCCTGCCGCGCGATCTTGTCGGTCGCCGCGACCTGCGCCGCCGCGTCGGTGAGATTCCACGCGTGCTCGACCATGACCTCGATGCGCGCGCACACCGCGCGGCGCTCCGCGTGCACCTCGACCTGCTCGAGCGTCGGCGGTCCGTCGTCGACCTCGACCTCGTCCTCTTCCTCCCACGGCGCCCGCTTTCGCCCCGGCGCTTCGTCGGGCGCATCGAGATCGATCGTCTCGTCCGCGCGGACGAGCCTCCAAGCGAACCGAAGGGCCTTCGACTTGTCGAACACGTCGCGCATGCGCGTCTCAGTCTAGTCCCTTCGCAGGGAAAGCCCCAAAGACTGCCCAAAGACTTGGGGTCGAACGCCGCGGTGCGTTGACATCGTCCTCTGCAGTTCTACTCTCCCGCATCATGGCCTTCCTCCCGCGGTTCGAAACCCTCACCGAAATCTACGATCACGCCATCAAGAGCTTCGGCCATCGCGAGCTCTTCGGCACCAAGCGCGGCGGCAGCTGGCAGTGGACCAGCTACGCCGAGTTTGGAAAACAGGTCGAGGCGTTCCGCGGCGGGCTCGCGTCACTCGGCGTCGGCAAGGGCGACGTCGTCGCGATCATCTCGAACAACCGCGTCGAGTGGGCCGTGGCCGCGTACGCGGTCTACGGGCTCGGCGCCGCGTACGTGCCGATGTACGAGGCGCAGAATGCGAAGGAGTGGGAGTTCATCGCGAAGGACTGCGACGCGAAGGTGCTCATCTGCGCCACCGACGAGATCGTCGCAAAGGCGATCCCGTTCCTCGACTCGATCAAATCGCTGAAGTCGATCATCTCGCTCGCCGGAACGAACGGTACGAACGGCGGCGACAAGCGCGTCACGACCTACGACGCGCTCTGCAAGAGCGGAAAGACGGCGCCGGCGATCAAGCTGAAGAAGGAAGACGTCGCGGGGCTCATCTACACCAGCGGCACGACGGGAAATCCGAAGGGCGTCATCCTCACGCACGCCAACTTGGCTATGAACGTCAGCGCGGTGCACGAGGTGTTTCCGATCGAGCAAGCCGATCGCTCGCTGTCGTTCTTGCCGTGGGCGCACTCGTTCGGGCAGACGTGCGAGCTCCACGCCATCTTCTCGATGGGCGGGAGCATGGGGATCGCCGAGAGCGTCGAAAAGATCATCGATAACCTCGCCGAGGTAAAGCCGACGCTTCTTTTCAGCGTGCCGCGCATCTTCAACAAGATCTACGCGGGCGTTCAAAAGACGATCGCGAGCAAGCCGAAGCCGATCCAAGAGATGGTGAAGCTCGCGCTCAAGTACACGGCGAAGGAGCGCGAGGGGAAGCGCCTCGAGGTCGCGGAGCTCGCGGTCTTGCAGCTGACGGACAAGCTCGTCTTCTCGAAGGTGCGCGCGCGCTTCGGCGGACGGCTGAAGTACGCGTTCAGCGGCGGCGCGGCGATCTCACGCGACGTCGCGGAGTTCATCGATTCGCTCGGCATCGTCGTCTACGAGGGCTACGGCCTCACCGAGACGAGCCCGATCGCGACGGCGAACTGTCCGGGCGAGCGCCGCATCGGATCGGTCGGGCGCGCGATCCCCGGCGTGCGCATCGAGATCGAGCCGCTCAGCGGCGCAGAGAAGAAGGCTCCCGTTAACGGAGCGGTCACGGCTCGCGCGCGCGTCGAAGGCGAGATCGTCATCTACGGACACAACGTGATGAAGGGCTACCACCGGCGCGACGAAGAGAACGCCGCGGTGTTCACCAAGGACGGCGGCTTCAAGACCGGCGACATGGGGACGCTCGATCCGCACGGGTATCTCTACATCACGGGTCGCATCAAGGAGCAGTACAAGCTCGAGAACGGGAAGTACGTCGTGCCGACGCCGCTCGAAGAGGCGATAAAATTGTCGCCGTTCGTGCTCAACGTCATGGTCTACGGCGACAACAGGCCGTTCAACGTCGCGCTCGTCGTCGCGAACATGGACGCGGTGAAGGACTGGGCGTCGAAGAACGGCGCTGTCGCGGCGGGGGGCAGCGGCGACGCGCTCTTGCAGAGCGACGCGGTGCGTGCGCTCTTCAAGAAGGAGCTCGAGTCGAACTCGAAGGCGTTCAAGGGCTTCGAGTCGGTCGCCGACTTCGCGCTCATCTCGGAGGACTTCACGACCGCGAACGACATGCTCACGCCCAGCTTGAAGCTGAAGCGGCGCGAGGTGATGAAGGTCCACGCGAAGACGCTCGACGAGCTCTACGTGAAGAAGGCGAGCGCGAAGAAGCAGGCGTCGGCGACCGCGTAGAGCGCTTGACGCGCACGCGTGCGTGTCGTCGAGTGCGTGCCGATGAACCCTCTCGAAATCAAGACCTCGTACGGGTGGAGGGTCGGCTGCCTCGCCGCCCTCGGCCTGTGCTTCGTTCTGCCGTTCCTCGCGAGCGCGGTCTACACGGTGGTCATCGGCGAGCCGGAGAAGATCGTCGTCCCGCTCGTCGTCGCGCTCGTCGCACTGGTCGTCTTCTCGCTGCCGATCCTCGTCATCTTGGGGGCGAAGCGCGACTCGGTGCGCCGCTTCGACCAGTGGGGCGTTCACTGCCACAACGGGCGATCGTTCCCGTGGCAGGATTTTCAGGGCGTGCGCGAAGTCGTCTCGCGAGGCCGCGGCGGCTCGTTCATCAACAACTACGATCTCTACTTTCGCACGGGGAAGGTCCCGGTCTACTTCCGCGTCGCGAAGAACGAGGCCGATGTGATGCGCGCGATCGGCGCGCTGCAAGCGGGCTTCATTCCTTGGCTTCCGCCGCGCGCTTGAGATCGACACTGCGCGCGATCGCGCTCACGATGATCGGCCTGGTCGCGGCGCGTGACGCGCACGCCGAGGATCTGTTCGAGATCCAGGTCTTCCACGCGCGCGTGACGCCGCAGCGGACATTCGGCACCGAGCTCCATTCGAACTACGGCGCGGCCGGCGCGCGGATGACGCCGGCGGGCGAAGCGTCGACCAAGGGGGTGCTCTTCCAGCTCATCGAGCCGTCGTACGGAGTCGCGCGCGGCTTCGAGATCGCGGCGCACCTGCAGCATGCGTTTCGGCCGGACGGGACGCTCGACTGGGGCGGCGCGAAGCTCCGCGCCATGCTGCTGCTCACGCCCGGCGTCGACGGCGCGGATGGATGGCACCTCGCGATCAACGTGGAGGGGGGTTACATGCCGCGGCGCTTCGACGCGAACCGTTGGGGCATGGAGGTGCGTCCGGTGATCGAGTGGACGCAGGGCGCATTCGATCTCGATTTCAATCCGATGATCGCGGTGCCGTTCGGCGCGGAGCGTCCGGGCGTTCCCGAGCTTCAGCCCGCGGTGTCGACGCGCTACGCGCTGTTCCACCATACGGTGTCGCCGAGCCTCGAGTACTACGCGCAGCTCGGTCCGGTCACCGATATGCCGGGCGTGTCGGGGCAGCGGCACTATGTCTTCGAGACGCTCGACGTGATCGCGTGGCCGGAGTGGATTCTACACGGCGGCGTGGGGCAAGGGCTCACGGCGTCGAGCAGCAAGTGGATTGTGACCGTGCTCGTCGGGCACTTGTTCTAAGACCGAGCCATGCGTCGCCTCGCTTCGTCCGTTGTCGTGCTCGCGCTCGTCGTCGTCGTCGCGTGCAGCCGCGGATCGAGCGAAGGAGGCGACGCTTCGACCTCCACGTCGACCTCGACCCCGACCTCGACTCCGACCGTCGACGCGTCCACGGACGCCGCGACCGTCGACGCGTCCCCCGAAGCCGCGTCCGGCCCATGCCCCGCCGACATGGCCTACGTCGACACGATGTTCTGCCCCGACGTCGACCGCGAGTGCATCGACGTCGAGCACGAAGAGCCGAACCATCTGACGATCTGCCATCGCTACAAGCCGGAGACGAAATGCCGGACGAAGGAAGAGCATCGCCAGTTCTGCATCGATCGCTACGAGTACCCGAACCAAAAGGGCGCGCACCCGGTCTGGATGCTCACGTGGTTCCAAGCGCAGTCGACGTGCAAGTCGAAGGGGAAGCGCCTGTGTTGGGCGAGCGAGTGGACGGCGGCGTGCGAAGGACCGGACCACACGCCGTTTCCGTACGGCTGGGTGCGCGATCACGACGCCTGCAACATGGATAATTTTTTCATCGATCCGCGAAAGGGGAAGGGGAATTTCGATTTCTATTCGAAAGATCCCACCGTCGCGCAGCCCGAGCTCGCGCGCCTCGATCAAAGCGTCGCGAGCGGATCGATCGACACGTGCAAGAGCGGCTTCGGGGTCTACGATCAGCCGGGCAACATGGACGAGTGGGTCACCAACGACAGGCCGCCGGAGCACAAGTCGAAGTGGGCGGCGCTGAAGGGGGGCGCGTGGGGACACGTGCGGAGTCAGTGCCGTCCCATGACGGTGAGCCACGAGCCGGAGTTTTGGTACTACTTCGTGTCGTTCCGTTGTTGCGCGGACGCCGCGGGCGCGCCTGCGTGGAAGCCGCCGCCCGGAAACGCGCCGGCGCCCGACGTCGAAGCAAAAGACTTCGCGCCCGAGCCTGTCGTGCCGGTCAATCCGAGCGGACCCTCGAAGACGAAGTACGGACGGTCGCGAACGAAGTAGAGGTGGAAGTCGAGGTGACCTTTGCGCTGGCTCTATCACGTGGTCCATCGCGGCGAGCGCGACTGTACGGTCGGCGCGGAGGGCTTCGTTCACTGCTCGTACCGTGACGACGTCGAGGACAGCGCGCGCCTCTATTTCCCGCTCGCGGCGGAGCTCGAGGTTCTGCAAGTCGATCCGCGGCGACTCGACGCGCGGGTCGAGGTCGCGGCGACTCCGCGCGGTCCGATGCCGCATGTGCATGGCGCGATCGCGCGCGACGCGATCCGCGAGGTGTTCACGGTCGACGGGATCGAACGCGCGCCCGACGTCGTCACCGGTACGCGCTTCGCGTTCCTCGCGTTCGAAGGGATGACGCTTCTCGATCTGGTCGGAATGTACGATCCCATCTCGCGCGTGCGGACGATG
>JBBQXV010000372.1:0-7615 GCA_038209335.1 Polyangiales bacterium
AAGTACTCGGCGACCGTGAGCGCCGACAACGCGACGCGCGCGCGCGCACCCGGCGGCTCGTTCATCTGCCCGTAGATGAGCGCGGCCTTCGAGATGACCGGCTCGCCCGAGTCGAGCTTCGACTCCATCATCTCGAGATAGAGATCGTTTCCTTCGCGCGTGCGCTCACCGACGCCCGCGAAGCAGCTCACGCCGCCGTGCGCCTTGGCGACGTTGTTGATGAGCTCCATGATGAGGACGGTCTTGCCGACGCCGGCGCCGCCGAAGAGGCCAATCTTGCCGCCCTTGCGGTACGGAGCGAGGAGGTCGATGACCTTGATCCCCGTCTCGAAGATCTCGACCTTCGTCGACTGCTCTTGGAACGTCGGCGGCGCGCGGTGAATCGGCATCGTCATCTTGGTGACGATCGGCGGGCCTTCGTCGACCGGCTCGCCGATGACGTTGAGGATTCGCCCGAGGCACTCCTTGCCGACCGGCATCGCGATCGGCGCGCCGGTGTCGCGGACTTCCATCCCGCGGACGAGGCCGTCGGTCGTGTCCATCGCGATCGCGCGCACGGTGTTCTCGCCGAGGTGCTGCGCGACCTCGAGCGTCAGGTTGTCCTTCGACTTCGAGATGCCAGGGTTCGAGAGCTTCAGCGCGTTCAAGATCTTCGGCAGCTTGCCGTCCGGAAACTCGACGTCGACGACGGGGCCGATGACCTGCACGACCTTGCCGTTGACCGACTGGGGCGCGGCGCTGATGGGAGATTGCGAGAGCGACATGGCAGACGAGGGCTCCTTGAGCGGGGACGGTGAACCAGGCAGTCGAGTAACGCGGTTGGGCGCGTACGCAAGCGGATATGGGGCCAAAAGCACGTGCGGTGAAGCGGCGCGCGTTTACCATGAGGTGAACGCGGTGTCATCCCGACGACGGCGAAGGCTCGCAACAGCCCGAGTTCACGCGCGGGCCGCGCAAGGCTACAAGGGAAGGGCATGATCCGCTCTCTCCGCTCGTCGACCCTCGTTCTCGCGGCCGCGGCCGTCGTCCTTGCACCGAGCGCGGCGCTCGCCGAGTCGCCGACCCGTCCTCCGCCGCCCGCCCAGCCTGTCGCGACCGACGATCCGTCGCCGACGCCGCTCACGATCGAGGCGCCGCCCAGCCACGAGGCTCGCGTGAAGGAGCAAGTCCGAATCCCGATCCGCGCGACTTCGCCGAACAATCAACAGCTCACGTTCTCCGTCGTCGGTGCGCCACCGGGTGCGACGCTCCTCCCGATGGGGAGCTACGCCGAGCTCCGTTGGACGCCGACAGAAGAGGACGTCGGCCCGCACACGATGACGATCACCGCGACCGACGGCGCGCGCGGCGCGTCGCACGAGCTGACGATCCTCGTCGTCGACGAGTGGAAGTCGTTCTTCATGCCGGGCCTCCAGTACTCGGGGTACGGCCCGAACGCGCAGTCGACGTGGGGGAGCTTCCACGGCGTCTCCGCAGAATTTCTTCTCTACGCGTGGATCGCGCGGAACGACAACCGCGGTCCGAGCCACGGGCGCGTCTACATCGATTTCGACGTCCTCTTTTCGACGCGCACCGGTGTTCGCTCCGCGTTCCTCCCGAGCATCGGCCTCGATCTCTCGGTCGAGCGAAATCCGCAACGCCGTTTTCTCCTCCCGTACTTCGGGATGGAGACCGGTGGCCTCTTCCAGAAAGACATCAACAGCCTCTGGATGATCGTCCCCTTCGTCGGCGTGCACCTCTTCTCGTCGGCGAACGTCTTCGTGAACACCAGCGTCGGCTACGTCCTCCCGATCGACGCGCAGCAGTTCGACGAACTTCGCGGATGGCGCGCGAAGCTCGGCGTCGATTTCTCGCTCTGGTGAACCGTGGACGCGCCGCAGAATCCGTCCGAGCCGTTCTCGCGGGGCATCGGTCTGCACGGCTTTCGTGCGGCCGTGGTCGAGCTCTGGGGCGCGGACGGATTGCGCGCAGTCGCCGCGCGCCTCCCCGACGACGCGCGCACCGAGACCCTCGATTCGATCGTGCTCCCCGTGTCCTGGTACCCGGTGCGACACACGCTCGCGTGGGACGAGGCGGTGTGGGAAGGCCCGGCCGCGCGCGACGACGCGACGTTCCACGCGTTCCTCGACAAGGCGATCGAGCTCGGCTTCGGGCGGATGCGCCGCTTCTTCATCCGCTTGCAGTCGCCGGCGCAAGTCATCTCGCGCGCGCCGGAGATGTGGCGCTACCAGCACACGCACGGAACCTTGACCGCGGTAGCGAAGGACAACGGCGCGACGATCGTCTTGCGCGATCACCCGTTCACGCGGCACGCGCTGGCGCGGCGCGCGACCGCCGAGGTCTACCGCTTCATCGCGTCGCTCACGCAGGCGCGAGGCAAAGGCGAAGTCCGCCAAACGCACGGCTCCGAGGGGCCCGACTCGCTCGTCGTGCGTCTCACGTGGGGCGCCGCTTGACCTCACCAGCGTGCCGGGTAAAACGCATCACGCGATGATCCCGCCCGAAGTCATCGCTGCCGTCCGCGATCGCACGAACATCGTCGCGGTGATCCAAGAGAGCGTGCCCTCGCTCAAGCGGCGCGGACGCTCGTTCGTTGGGCTCTGTCCGTTTCATCAAGAGAAGACGGGGAGCTTTCACGTCAACGCGGACCGCGGCTTCTTTCACTGCTTCGGATGCAAAGAGTCCGGGAGCGTCATCGACTTCTTGATGAAGCACGACGGCTACACGTTCCCCGAGGCGGTGCGTGCGCTCGCCGAGCGCGCGGGGATCGTCATCGAAGAGCGCAACTACGATCCCGCGGAGCGC
Source organism: Polyangiales bacterium (assembly GCA_038209335.1). Lineage (GTDB taxonomy): Bacteria > Myxococcota_A > Polyangia > Polyangiales > Polyangiaceae > JBBQXV01. Next base: position 2,806 of record JBBQXV010000372.1, read on the forward strand.
GACGCGGCGGCGCGGCAGAAAAAACAGAAGGACGATCTCTACGCGGTCAACGCGCTCGCGGCGACGTACTGGGAGCAGCAGCTCCGCGAGCATCCGATGCGCGAGTACGCGCTGGCCGAGCTCGCGCGACGCGGCCTCGTGCCGGGCGCGGACAAGACGGCCGACGACGCGCTGCAAGCGTTTCGGATCGGCTACGCGCCGCCGGGATGGGACGGGCTCGCGACGTTCTTGAAGGCGCAGGGCGTGTCGCCGATCGCGGCGGAGAGCGTGGGGCTCCTCGTTCCGCGATCGAGCGGCAGCGGCCACTACGATCGCTTTCGTCATCGCTTGATGTTCGCGGTCGTCGATCCGCAGGGTCGCGTGATCGCGTTCAGCGGCCGCGCCCTCGCCGAGATCCCAGAGGAGCCGGGCCAAGCGACCGCGTCGAGCGCGGAGAAAAAAGATCCGCCGCCCAAGTACATCAACTCGCCCGAGAGCCCGATCTACACGAAGGGGAGCGCGCTCTTCGGTCTCTACCAAGCGCGCCACGCGATCCGCGCCGAAGACTGCGCCGTCCTCGTCGAGGGGAACTTCGACGTCGTGTCGCTCCACGCGCGCGGCGTCGCGCATGTCGTCGCGCCGCTCGGCACGGCGTTCACGCCGGATCAGGCGAAGCTCTTGCGACGCTTCTGCAGCAACGTGACGATCCTCTTCGACGGCGATCGCGCGGGACAGAAGGCGACGCGCGTGTCGCGCGATCCGTGCAAGCAGGCGGGCATCCGCGCGCGCGTGGCGACGCTCCCCGAAGGCGTCGATCCCGACGACTTCGCGCGCACCAAAGGGATCGACGCTCTCTCTCAGGTTCTCTCGCAGGCGCGCGGCATGCTCGATCACTTGATCGAAGAGTCGCTCGACGAGTCGTTCGTCGCGGCCGACGCGTTCGAACGATCCGCGCGCGCCGAGTACGTGTCGAAGCTCCTCTCGGAGGAAGACGATCACCTCACGCGCGCGACGCTCAAGATGCGCGTCGACTACCTCGCCGGTCGCCTCGATCTCCACGGCCTCGCGCTCCGTCGCGACGACGCCGTGCGATCCGATCCGTTTCGCGCGCTCCTCGACAAGGTCCGCAAAGACGCCGCCGTCGCCGGTCCGCGCCCCGTGATGCAAAACGCCGATCGCCGCACCGCGCGCATCACGCCGCGCGCACCCGGATCCGAACAACGCAAAGCGATGGTCGGCGCGCTCATCGAGTATCCCGAGCTCCTCGATTCGCCCGAAGTCTGCGCGCTCCTCGACCTCCTCGAAGGGGTCTCTGCGCAGGTCGCCGCGGGCGTTGCGAAGGCACGAATCTTGGCACGAACGACAGAATCGGGTGCCGAATCGACCGAAAGGGGTCCCGATGGGGCAAACACGGAAGAAAAAACGATCAACGCATCCGTTTTTCTTGCGCAAATCCCTGAGGCGATCCATCCCTTCGCGTTCGAACGCCTCGCTGCCCCGGAGCACGACACGGTCGACCTTGCGCGTGAGAGCTTTCTCAACAACGGTGCGAAACTTCGAAATGTCATTCTCGAACGCGAGACGGTGGAAATCGCGCGAGAGCAGGAAAAGGTCTTGGGGGACGACGAAGCCGAGATGCGTTTGGCGCGCGATGCACAGGAGCGACAGCGTCAACGTCAGGGGATGAAGTAAACCGTGGGGCGAGCTTTCGAGTGTCGGTTTTAGGCAATAGGTGAGATGGCGATGGCGACGACGAAGAACCGCGACCGCAAAGAAGTTCAGCAGCTCATCGAGATGGGCAAATCCAAAGGCTTCCTCACCTACGACGAGGTGAACGACGCACTCCCGGCCGATGTGGTCGCGGATCAGATGGATGACGTCATGGGCGCCCTCGGCGACGAGGACATCGAGATCGTGGACGCGGCGACGCAGGTGAAGATCGCGCCGAGTCGCATCGTTCAGGAAGAGAACGCCGACAAGAAGCCGGTCCAACGCGACCGAAGCCACGGCACTCCGACCAAGAAAGAGAGCGAGGACCTCGACTCGTACTATTCGAAGTCGAACGACCCCGTGCGGATGTACCTCCGCAAGATGGGGAGCGTTTCTCTCCTCACGCGCGAAGGCGAAGTCGAGATCGCGAAGCGCATCGAGACTGGCGAGCACGCCATCCTCGGCGCGATTCTCAACTCGCCGGTCGCGGTGCGCGAGATCATCGATCTCGGCGACAAGCTCCGCAAACACAAGATCCGCGTCAAGGACATCATCCGCGACGCTGACGACGAGGACCGCGAGTTCGACGAGGAAGAGGCGGACCGCCGCATCCTTCGCCTGATCGACAAGGTCAAGCACCTCGACAAGATCGGCCAAGACCTCGGTGTCTCCCTCGAGAGCTGCGCGCAGTCGCGCCGCAAGGGGATCGAAGGGGAGATCGACGCGAACAAACTGAAGATGGTCGAGACGCTCGAAGAGATGCGCCTCAACAAGAAGACCATCGACCGCGTCGTCATGAAGCTTCGCTCGCTCATCCAAAAGATCGAGCGCGCAGAGGGCGGCAACACCGACCTCGAGAAGCGCACCGGCGTCGACATGGATCAGCTTCGCAAAGAAGCACGTGTCGCGCGCGGCGACGTCGCGGGCGAGCGCAAGTTCAAGCGCCGTCACGGCGTCACGCCCGACGAGGTCCTCACCAGCCACACGCTGTCGCAGAAGAACCTCAAGCGCGTCGAAGAAGAGCTTCAGCTCGACGTGAAAGAGCTTCGCAACACGTACAGCGACATCCGCGGCGGCGAGCACGTCGCCGAGCGCGCGAAGGCCGAGCTCGTCGAGGCGAACCTTCGTCTCGTCGTCTCGATCGCGAAGAAGTACACGAACCGCGGCTTGCAGTTCCTCGACCTCATTCAGGAGGGGAACATCGGCCTCATGAAGGCGGTCGACAAGTTCGAGTACAAGCGCGGCTACAAGTTCAGCACGTACGCGACGTGGTGGATTCGTCAGGCGATCACGCGCGCGATCGCAGACCAGGCGCGCACGATCCGCATCCCGGTCCACATGATCGAGACGATCAACAAGCTCATTCGCACCTCGCGTTATCTCGTTCAGGAGTACGGCCGCGAGCCGACGCCGGAAGAGATCGCCGAGAAGATGGAGCTGCCGCTCGACAAGGTCCGCAAGGTCCTGAAAATCGCCAAGGAGCCCATCAGCCTCGAAACGCCGATCGGCGAAGAGGAAGATTCGCACTTGGGCGACTTCATCGAGGACAAGAGCGTCATCTCGCCGGCCGAGGCCGTCATCAACATGAACCTCGCGGAGCAGACGCGTAAGGTTCTGAAGACGCTGACGCCGCGCGAAGAGAAGGTCCTTCGCATGCGCTTCGGCATCGGCGAAAAGAGCGATCACACGCTCGAAGAGGTCGGCCAAGACTTCGAGGTCACCCGCGAGCGCATCCGTCAGATCGAAGCGAAGGCGCTGCGCAAGCTGCGTCACCCGTCGCGCAGCAAGCAGCTCAAGTCGTTCATCGAGAGCTGATTCGCGCGCCGCGAGCTCGGTCGTGGGATTGAACGAGAAGACGGGAAGGCGGGATGAAAATCCCAGAGCCTCCTCGTCTTCTCGCTTTTTTGTAGTCGGCGTCGGCGTTCTCGGTCTCGCGCTCGCCGCGTGCTCGAAGGGCTGCGCGTGCGATGGCGGCGGGGCGTGGAATTGGGATCCGGCGGGGAAGTCGCCGGTGCCGGTGCCGAGCGGCTCGGCGTCGTTGCCGATGAACGCGATCGATTGTCCGGACGGCGTCGCGCATTGCATCGACGGGATCGTCGAGGTGTCGCGCCTCGCGACGATCGCGCAACCGTGCGTCGGCCCGCCCGAGAAGTGCCGGTGTCCGTGGGATCGGATCGGCGGATGCGATCACGGGTGCGTCGCCGACGGCGTCGAGATCGTCGTGCCGCGCGCGCAGGCGTTCATGCAGCTGTGCGCGCCGTCGGCCGCCGATGTCTTCGCGCGTCCGCCTTCGCCAGGCATCGCGCTGCCGAGCGATCTCTGCGCGGGCGAGATCTACCACTGCGTGTCCGGCACCGTCGTCGTCTGCGCCGAGTCTGCACTGCCGCTCGCGACGTGCGTCAACGGATGCGCCGAAGAGGGGAGCGCGTTCGACGAAGAGGGGCTGACGCGCGATCAAGTCGTCGCGCTCATGTGCAAGCACTGACGCTTTTCGACGCGTGCAGTTTGCAGGAAACGTGACCTCCCACCTTTCCCCTCACTACGATTCGTATCGAGCGGCGTGATTGCGCCGCGCATGGCGAGCGTTTTGCTCTCGAAGTGAGTCGGGAGCCCTCCGCGGTTTGGAGTGCGGCGATGCGAAGGCGAGTTGTACAGATCTGCGGCCCGTTGGCCGTGGCCGCGGCGATGCTTTGTGCGCCGCAGACCGATGCTGCGGACGCGCCGCGCGACGCGGTTCGCGCGTCGACGCTTGCGCGTGCAACGCCGATTGCTCGGCCGGAAATCCTGCCGTTCGCGTCGCACGGCCCCGCCGGCGCGGCGACGCTCGGCGGTCCGCTGTTCGCGGGCGCGGCGCAAAATCCGAGCGGCGCGACGGCGACGAAGTGCGCGAGCGACATGGTCGAGGTCGAAGGGGACTACTGCCCCTACGTGGAGCAACGGTGCCTCCGGTGGATCGACGCCAAATCGGCGATGCGGTGCGCGGAGTTCGCACCGTCGGCGCCTTGTCGGATGAAGACGACGAAGAAAAAATTCTGCGTCGATCGCTACGAGTGGCCGAACAAAGCGGGCGTGATCCCGGCGTTCATGGCGTCGTGGCGCGAGGCGAAGGTCGCGTGCGGCG
>JBBQXV010000373.1:0-7611 GCA_038209335.1 Polyangiales bacterium
GAAACACCGTCTCGGTGACGATGGCCCCGCCCACCAGCGCCCCCAGATCGAGCCCGATCACTGTGACCAGCGGGACCAGCGCGTTTCGGAGGCCGTGCACGATCACGACGCGCGCGCGCCCGACCCCCTTGGCGCGCGCGCTCCGCACGTAGTCCTCCGCGAGCAGGTTTATCATCTCGTCGCGGACGAGGCGCGTGTAGTACGCGGCGCCGAAGATGCCGAGCGTGAGAGCCGGCAGGACGATCCCGGCGGCGTGCTCCGCGAATCCCTGACCGTACCCGTCCTTCGGCAAGACGTGCAGCTTGTACGCGAAGACGAACTGGAGACCGACGCCGATGAGAAATGTCGGCGCGCTGATCCCGAGCAAGCTCCCGCCGACGGCGGCGTGATCGACGAGCGTGTTCCGGCGTCTCGCCGCGATCACGCCCGCGATGACGCCGAACGCGAGCTGCAGGAAGACGGCGACGACCGCGAGGACGAGCGTGCGCGGGATCCGCTCGGCGAGGATCTTCACGACGGGCTGACGGAGCGTGTAACTGCGTCCGAGATCGACATGCAGTCCGGGGACGAGCGCGCCGCAGCTCGCGTGATCCTTGTCGATCTTGGGATCGAAATTCCAAGCGCCCGGGTGCAGGAGCCTTCGCATGAAGCGCGTGTATTGCGCGTAGAGCGGTCGATCGAGCCCGAGGTCCGCGCGCACGCGATCGACGTCGCTCGCGCGAGCTTGTGGGCCAGCGATGAGGCGCGCGGGATCGCCGGGGAGCACGTTGTTGAGGACGAACGCGACCGAGGCCACCGCCCAAACGACGAACAGTGACCAAACGAGGCGCCGCGCGAGCCGTCGGATCATCGCGCGCCCGGGACGATGCTGCCGAGCGCGTCGCGAACGATCGGCGCATGGCGAAGCGTGAGCGCCGCGCCCGCGCGATCGAGCCATACGTTCGCCATGTACATGACGGAGACCGGGTGCGGTCGGTACCCGCGCAGGTACGGCTGACGGACCGAATAGTAGTGGTAGTAGTACGCGAACGCCCACGGAGCGTCGTCGCAGACGATCTGCGAAGCCTCGCGGTACATGCGCGTTCGAGCATCCGCGTCGAGCTCTTCGCGCGCTCGCTTCAAGAGATCGTCGAGCGCCGCGTTTCGGTAGAAGGACGTGTTCTGCGAATCGTCCTCGCTGATCGATTCGCTCGAGAAGAGGACGTCGAGGAAATCGCTCGGGTCGGGATAGTCGGCGCTCTGCGAGTAGTAACCGAACGGACTTCGCTTCCGCTTCTGCGAGAGGGCGACGAACGCGGCGTAGCTGACGATCTTCAACCTCACGCGAAGCCCGATCTTCGCGAGCTCTTGCTGCATCACCTGCGCCGTAAACGCGGGGAGCCCCTCGGCGTACGTGATGTAGTCGATCTCGTGGGGGTACCCGCCGACGCCGGTCGCCGGATCGTACGGATAGCCGGCGCGCTTCATGTGCTCGAGCGCGGCCGCGTAGTCGTAGCGCTGTCCCGCAAGCGACACGTCGTGACCCGGCGTGCCGGGAGGAATCGGTTGGTTCGCGCGCGTGAGCGCTCCGGGCTTCATGAGGCGGTAGTGCTCGCGATCGATCGCGGCGGCGACCGCGCGGCGAATCTCGACGTTGTCGAACGGCGCCATCTCCACGTTCATCGCTTCGCCCGACATCGTGCGATCGATCTCGTCGTCGCCGAGCGCGGCCCAGCGTCGATCGCTCTTGAAGCGCAGGAGGTCGGGTCCCGTTAGGTCGCGGTAGAAATCGATCTCGCCTTGCACGAACTTGAACCGTTGCGTGAGCGAGCTCATTGCGATTTGCAGGCGAACGCCGTCGAGGTACGGCCGACCGGTCCGGAAATACGCGTCGTGCCGAACGAGGTCGACGCTGATGCCGCGTCGCCATCCGTCCGGCGGGAGGCGAAACGGTCCCGCACCGCACGGCGCCCACGTCGTCGAGTAGCGATCGCCGCCGGAACGGCAGACGGGACGAAGCGGGTAGAGCGCGAGGAGCGACAGGAATACCGCGTCGGTCTGCGTGAGCTCGAACGCGATCACGTAGCGCCCCTCGACGGTGACGCCCGCGAGGTGCGAAGTCTTCTTTTCAGAATATTCTCGAAAACCCGCGATCGACGCGAAGTGACTCGCCCAGGCGCTGGGCGTCGTCGGGTGGAGCGCGCGCTCGACCGACCGCTTCACGTCGTCGGCCGTGAGCTCCTCGCCATCGTGGAATCGAACGCCTTCACGAAGATGGAAGCGGTACGTCTTGCCACCGTTCGCGATCTCCCAGCGCTCGGCGAGGACGGGGACGATCTGGCCTTTTTCGTCGTAGCCCACGAGCCCGTCGAAGACGAGACTGACGACGATGTCCGAGACCCCGTCGGCCGTGGTCGCGGGATCGAAGCCGCGCGGCTCGCCGAGCGTCGCGATCTGGAGGGTGCCGCCGCGTCGTGGAGCCGAGTCGTCGGTCTGTGCCGATCCGAGCGGGGCGGGGAGCGTCGACGTGCCGCACGCGATTCCATTGAAGAGAATCGCGAGCGCGGCGAACGCCGCTCCGGCAGCGCCCAAGGTCTCAGTCCTCCTTCGGATCGAGCGCATCGCGCAGGCCCTCCCCGACGAGGTTGAAGCCGAAGACGGACAGGAGGATCGCCCCGCCTGGCGCGATCGTGAGCCAGGGGGCGGTCTCCATCGAGGCCTGACCTTCGTTGAGCATCCTCCCCCACGTCGGCGTGGGCGGAGAGAGACCGACACCGAGGTAGCTCAGCACGCTCTCGGCGATGATCATGTGCGCGACCGAGACCGTCGCGACGACGATGAGCGGACCCGCGACGTTCGGCAGCACGTGGCGCCACAGCATCCCGCCGGTCGACTGGCCCAGCGCACGCGCGGCGACGACGAAGTCGAGGTTCCTCACCTGCATCGTCTTCGAGCGAAGGATGCGCGCGGTGCCGAGCCAGCCGGTGATGCCGAGTGTCATCAGGATCGTCCCCGCCGACGTGCGATCGAGGGCGGCGCCGATCGCCATGACGAGGAGGAGGAAAGGAAACGAGAGCCCCACGTCGACGAGACGCATGAGCGCGGAGTCGGCGTTCAGCCGCGGTCCCGATGCGAGCGCGGGCACTCCGATGCGCGCGGAGCCGGCGCGTGCGACGAACGACGCGAGCAACACCGCGCCGGCCACGTACGGATGCCCTGCGATGGCGGCCACGACGAAGACGGCGAAGCCTGCGACGACGATCCACGGAACGCGGATCCCTTCGCTCCCTTCGTACCAGCCCGCGACGATCCCGACGGCGGCTCCGATGACGCTCGCGATTGCGGTCGCGAGAAAACCTATCGTCAAGGAGAGCCGCGCGCCGAACGCGAGTCGCACGAGGACGTCGCGGAACACGCTGTCCGCACCGAACGGGAACGTCGCGCTCGGCCCCACCGGGCCTTGCGAAGGGGACACCGCGCGCTCGAAGTCGCTCGCGAGGGGATCGTGCGACGAAAGCATTGGCGCGAAGATCGCGAATGCGATGAGCGCCAGAACGAGCGTTGCGCCCGCCACCGCCGCGCGGTTCTTCGCGAAGCGCCCCCGCGCACGCGCGTCGAGCACGTCTAGCCCCCCTTCGCGCCGGTGAGAAATCGCATCGCGACGTCGACGAAGGCGTCCGTACACTCCTCTGCCGGTGAGTGCCCGCACTCGAGCACCTCGAAGCGGGCGCCGCGCAACTCGCGCGCGAGGCGCCTACCTTGATCGACGGGAGAGACCCGATCGCCGCGTCCCCATGCGATGAGTGTCGGCGCCCCGACGCGCGAAAGGCTCGCCATGAGGGGGCGCGTGTCGAGTAGCGCCAGCATCGTCGCGTACGCGGCTTCGCGCGCAGCCGGTACATTGAAGAGATCGAACAGGTAGTCGATGCGTGCTTCCGGCACGGCGGATGTGGTGGTGCTCAGGCGATCGCGGAAGTGCCTGCGGAACACGGTGCGCCCGTAGAGCTGCTTGAAGACGATCGGACCGATGAGCGGCATGCTCGCGATGCGTGTCAGCGCGTCCGGTCGCGGTGGATACACGAGCGGGCTCACGAGGACGAGTCGGTCGACGAGGTGCGGATGGTTCGCGGCGAGCGTCAGCGCGACCGAGCCTCCCATCGCGTGCCCGCAGAACGACGCGCGGCTCAAGCCGATCGCGGCGACGAGATCGGCGAGCGACTCGGAGAACGCTTCCAACCCGTACGCGTAGCGGCTCGGCGGCGGCTTCTCGCTTTCACCGAACCCCGGCAGATCCGGCACGATGACGCGGAAGCGTGTCGCGAGGCGCGGCAGCGCTTCCTCCCATGCCAGGTGGCTCGAAAGATAGTCATGCACGAGCACGAGCGGACGTCCGGCGCCCGCCTCGACGAAGCGCACGCGTGCCCCGCGCGACGCGACGTCTCGGACTATGGGGTTGGTGGGCGGTTGCGGCGAAGGGGTCATCGTCCGGCGGGGCCGTCGCGGCCGCTCGATAGTACGCCGCCGCGACGAAACTACGAAACCGCGCAACTTTGGGTGCCGGGTACCGAAGAGAAAGGTGTGGCCAACGAATCCATCCTCAAGCTCGCGGCCCTCGCCGCACCCGACGACACGGAATCGATCGAGCGCTTCGAGCTGCTCGAACTCATCGGTCGCGGCGGGGTCGCCGACGTCTACCGCGCGCGCGAACGCAGCGGCGCATTCGTACGCGAGGTGTGCGTGAAGCGCCTCGTCGCCGCGGTCGCCGAAGATCAATCCGTCTGCTTGCGCGAGGAAGCGCGCGTCCTCGCTGGCGTCCGTCACGCGAACGTGGTCTCGCTCCTCGGCGCTGGCGACGAGCCGGACGGGACACCGTTCCTCGTCCTCGAGCTGATACGCGGCGCGAACCTCCGCGTGCTCTGCCGAAGCCTGTGCGCGTCGGACGCACCTCCGCTCGGCGCGCTCGGCTTCCTCCCCGACATGGTCGCAGTCCACGTCGCGTGCGCCGTGCTCCGCGGCCTGGCCGCCGTCCAACGCGCGCTCCCGGGGCTCGTGCACCGTGACGTCACGCCGCACAACGTGCTCGTTTCGAACGAAGGCGAGGTCAAGCTCGGCGACTTCGGGATCGCGCTCGCGATCGATCGCGCACGCTGGACGCTCCCGAACATCGTGAAGGGAAAGCTCGGCTACATCTCGCCGGAGTACTTCCGCGGCGAGACCCTCGACGTCCGGAGCGATCTCTTCTCCGTCGGCGTCATGCTCTACGAGCTGCTCACCCGACGGCGCCCGTGGGGCGAAGGCGTCGGGATGGTGGAGCTCCTCGCCATCCAGCGCGGTCAGATGGTGCCGATGTGTGTCCATCGCCCGCGCATTGATCGCGAGCTAGCGCGGATCGTCGAGCGCCTTTTGGCGCATCGACCCGGCGATCGCTTCGCCGGCGGCGATGAAGCGCTCCGCGCATTGGCCCCTTTCAGCGCAGGCGATCTAGGATCACTTCGCCTCGCCGCGCTGGTCGCCGCGATCGCGAAGCCGACGACCTCGGAGCGGCCATGAGCTCGCGCGATCGGACGCGCAATCCGCCGCGCAGGATCGCGTGCAGGGATGACATTATTTGTCCGAGCACCGATCTAAGCGCGCGACATCAGTTCCATTATGGAAAAGCCCAAAAAAAAGCCGATCGATGGATTGACCGCGATCTTTTCAGTGGAATAGAGTGCATTCTGTTCAAACGATCGTGCCGGCGCTCACGCGAGGAGCAGATCGATGCGACAGCAGGGTGGAACAAGATTCTCGAACGGAGCTCGTCGATGACGGGTCCCACGTTCTCCGACGACGAGCTCGCTCGCATCGAGCGGGATCACCCGCAAGGGCTCTCGTCCGACGAGATCGTCGGCTTCTTCACGCGCCGTGGGCTCAAGTTCACGGAGGCGACGCTTCGGAAGTACGTACAGCTTGGACTCTTGCCGCGCAGTCGTCGCGTGGCGCTCAAAGGAAAACAGCGTGGGTCGCACGGGTTGTATCCGGCGGCCGTTGTGAGGCGGATTCAGCGCCTCAAAGCGATGTTGGCCACGCACAGCATCGAAGAGATTCAGCGGGAGTTCCTCTTCGTCCGAGCGGACGTCGAAGAGCTCGAAGGAACGCTCGAGAGGATTTTCTTGGCGCTATCGAACGCAGCGAAGCACGCGAAGACGGGTGATACGTCTCCGCGAGTCGTAACGCGCGAGCTGTCGGACGCGCGTGCTCTTGCGGCGAATCTCGTGGCGAAGGTCACGAGTGTGGAGACTCGCCTCACCATGCAGGCTCGCCTGCAGCGGGAGGCCGTCTAGAGGCGTACGTCGCGCCGGGGTTCTCGCCAGTCGGGTGAGGCTCCCAGTCAAAAGCGCAGGCGTTCGTTTGAATGGATGAAAGGTGGCTGGGTGTGGGCACGAGGCAGCCCGCGCGCAGTCGAGCGGACGGCTTTGTGCAATCGACGGCGCGCAGACGCTAGTTGGCGACGTGCGGTCAACCGGGAGGAGCAGACAATGGACCCGAAGAACGTTCTCGAAGCTGACGGAGTCGCGGTCGTGACGGGCCAAACCGACGGAGCGTTGGCGCGCTCCATCGATGCCCCCGAGGAGCAGGTCACGCGCGAGCAGCGCCGATCGCGTCGCAAGCGCGAGGTTCGCGCGCGCACGATCAGCGTCAAGCGCATGACGAAGCGCGAGCTCGAGCTGGGGCGGATGCTCTACCCGGAGGTCGATGTCGATCGTCCGGTGACGCGGGCCGACTGCGCGCAGGGGGAGCGTCCTTGCCCGTTCGTATCGTGCAAGCACCACCTCTACCTCGATGTGTCGGCGCGCACCGGCGCGATCAAACTGAATTTCCCGGACCTCGAGGTCTGGGAGATGTCCGAGACCTGCGCGCTCGACGTCGCGGATCGTGGCGGGACGACTCTCGAAGAGGTCGGCGCGATCATGAACCTAACGCGCGAGCGCATTCGCCAGGTCGAAGTGAAGGGGCTCGCGAAGCTCCAGGCGCTCAAGGACATGTCGGCGCTCCGCGACTACGTCGACGAGGGACCGGTCGGAAAGCGCCGCCTTCCGGTGCTCACGGCGCCGCGCGACGAGGAAGAAGAGACCGAAGAGGCGTCGGCCGACGAAGAAGAGGCCGCCGATGTCGCCGATGTCGCCGAGTTCGACGTCGAAGCGTTCGCGAGCCCCGAGCTCGACGTCGACTAGCTCGGCGGAAAGCGTTTCGTTCGAAACGATGATGCGCGCCGCGTTCGTCGGCGTGCGTTGACCTCGCCCGGCCGTCACGCTACCCGGCCGGCATGCCGATCAAGACTGCCCTCCTCTCCGTCTCCGACAAGACAGGCCTCCTGACGCTCGCGCGTGCGCTCTCGAAGCGCGGCGTGCGGCTCCTCTCCAGCGGCGGCACCGCGAAAGCGCTCGCCGACGAGAAGATCCCCGTCGACACGGTCGAGAGCTACACCGGATCGCCCGAGGTCATGGGGGGCCGCGTGAAGACGCTGCACCCGCGTGTGCATGGAGGGATCCTGTCGCGTGGCGCGGTCGACGTGGCCGATCTCGCGCGCATCGGTGGGACGGAGATCGATCTCGTCGTCGTCAATCTCTACCCGTTCGAACGCGTCGCCGC
>JBBQXV010000374.1:0-7593 GCA_038209335.1 Polyangiales bacterium
GAACATCGGCGGCAACATGCAGGCGTACCAAAACCTCGAGTTCGAGTTCCCGATCATCGACAAGGTCGGCATCCGCGGCGTCGTCTTCTTCGACGCGGGCAACTCGTGGAACCTCGAGCAGCAGTTCTGCAAGACGACGCCAGCGCCGCAGTTCAACCGCGTCGTCAGCCCGTGCTTCACCGGATCGAGCATCGGCTACCTGCGCACGAGCACCGGCTTCGGCATCCGTTGGTTCTCGCCGCTCGGGCCGCTCCGCTTCGAGTGGGGCTTCCCGCTCGCGCCGCTGCCTTACGAAGAGAGCAGCGTCTTCGAGTTCACGATCGGAAACTTCTTCTAGGCCGACTTGCCCGGCGCTACTGGCGCTTCGGCAAGAAGCGCTGGCAACGCTCGGCGACCTCGCGGAGCGTCTGCTTCATCGCGGGCGAGTCGGACGAGCTCTGGATCTCGCCGACGGTCGCGTGCGCACGGAGATCCTTCCACGCGCAACTGCAGAACGCTTCGTGCGCTGGCGTCTTCGCGCAACCGTCGAAGAACGCGCGCTTGACGCGTGACTCGGGCATCTTCGACGTGCACGTCTTCGCGCCACCCGCGACGGCGCTCGTGAACTTCGACGACTTGACGATGTCCGCCTGCGCGAGCTCGCCGCCCGAGAAGGTCTTCCGGAGCTCGCTCCACATGCAGCCGCAATACGGCGCGAACACCGCTTCGCCGTTGCCGCACCCCTTCACGAACGCGTCCTTGAGCATCGGCTCGGGCATCCGGTCGGCGCACTGCTTGGTCACGGCGATCTTCAGCTTGGCGAGGCGCACCTCGTTGACGTCGTCCGCGACCATGTCCTCCGCGCTGAACATCTTCGACATCACGCCCCATCCGCAGTCGCAGTACGCCTGCATGTCGGGCGTCTTCACGCAGACCGCGAAAAAACGCTTCCGGTTCTCTTCGGGCGACTGCTTCGGCCGCGGGCGTTTTCGCGACACGCGCGACGGCGCCTCGGAGTCGTCGCTCGCGTCGTCGGCCGCGTTTTTCGCAGGCGCGCGCGGCACGCACGACACGGCAAAACCAAGCGCCAAAATCGCGACGAGTGGCGCGACGAGCGGGACCGTTCGACGGCTCGACATCGCCCCCATCTACCCTGCCCTACCCCTCGACGCACGCCCCGCAAACGACTAAACCGAGGCCCCTACATGGCCGACGTCCCCAGCTCCAGCCACACCTCGAAAATCCCCGTCTCGATTCAAGACGAGATGCGCACGAGCTACCTCGATTACGCGATGAGCGTGATCATCGGTCGCGCGATCCCCGACGCGCGCGACGGGCTCAAGCCGGTGCACCGGCGCATCCTCTACGCGATGTTCGAGCTCGGGATCAACCCGGGCGGCGCGTTCCGAAAGAGCGCGCTCGTCGTCGGCGATGTCCTCGGAAAGTACCACCCGCACGGCGACTCCAGCGTCTACGACGCGATGGTCCGCCTCGCGCAGCACTTTTCGATGCGCTACCCGCTGGTCGACGGCCAAGGCAACTTCGGATCGATCGACGGCGATCCTGCCGCTGCGTATCGCTACACCGAAGCTCGCCTCGCGCGCATCTCCACCGAGCTCCTCGCCGACATCGAGAAAGAGTGCGTCGACTTCGCGCCCAACTACGACGACCGCCTCAAGGAGCCGCGCGTCCTCCCGGCGCGCATCCCGAATCTGCTCGTCAACGGATCCGGCGGCATCGCCGTCGGCATGGCGACGAACATCCCGCCGCACAACCTCACCGAGATCCTCGACGCGACGGTGCACCTCATTCGCACACCCGAAGCGCCGATCGACGACTTGATGCGCTTCGTGCAAGGGCCGGATTTCCCGACCGCGGGCCTCATCTACGGGCGCGGCGGCATCGAGGCCGCGCAGCGCACCGGACGCGGCACGATCATCATGCGCGCGCGCACGCTCGTCGAGAAGACGGCAGGAAAAACCGATCGCGAGACGATCGTCGTCACGGAGATCCCGTACCAGGTCAACAAAGCGCGCGTGCACGCCCGCATCGGCGAGCTGATGCGCGAGAAGAAGATCGAAGGCATCAGCGAAGTGCGCGACGAGTCGGATCGCGACGGCATGCGTCTCGTCATCGAGCTGAAGAAGGACGTCATCCCGCAGGTCATCATCAATCAGCTTTACCGAATGACGGATCTGCAGACGACGTTCGGCGTGATCAACTTGGCGATCACGCACGGTCGTCCGCAGGTGATGAACCTCAAAGAGACGCTCGAGTGCTTCGTCGAGCATCGCCGCGACGTCGTCACGCGCCGCACGCGCTTCGAGCTCCGTCACGCCGAGGCGCAGCGCGAGATCGTCGAAGGGCTCGGGATGGCGATCACAGAGGTCGACCTCGTGATCAAGACGATCCGCGCGTCGCGTGACTCGGACGTCGCGAAGGTCGAGCTGATGAAGCTCCCGTTGAAAGGGCTCGAAGCGTTCGTCAAGCGCGCCGGGCGACCCGACGAAGAGGTCGCGACGGCCAAGGCGCGCGGCGACTACTTCCTGTCGGATCGGCAAGCGAAGGCGATCCTCGAGATGCGCCTCTCGCGCCTCACCGGCCTCGAGCAAGAGAAGCTCGCAGCAGAGTACGGCGAGCTATGCACCGATATCGCGCGCCTCCGCGCGATCCTCGCGAGCCCCAAGCTCCTCGACGACGTCATCGTCATGGAGCTGGAAGAGATCAAGACGAAGTACCCGAGCAAGCGTCGCACGGAGATCGTGACGAACGACGCCGAGATCCTCGAAGAGGATCTGATTCAAGAAGAGGACATGGTCGTCACCATCTCCCACGCCGGGTACATCAAGCGCACGCCGCCCAAGGATTACCGCGCGCAGAAGCGCGGCGGTCGCGGAAAAATCGGCATGGAGGCGCGCGAAGAGGACTGGGTCACGCAGCTCTTCGTGGCGTCGACGCATGCGTACATCTTCTTCTTCTCCGACAAGGGGAAGGTCTACGTGAAGAAGGTCTACGAGATCCCGCAGGCATCGCGCACGAGCAAGGGGCGCGCGATCGTCAACTTCATCGGGATGGAGCCGGGCGAGAAGATCGCGGCCATCGTCGAGGTGCCGAAGATCGAGCCGGGCAAGTTCGTCATGACGCTCACGATGGGCGGACAGATCAAGAAGACCGAGCTCACCGACTACGAGAACTTCCGCGAGAAGGGGATCATCGGCGTGAAGATCGAAGGGGACGATCAGCTCCTCTCGGCAGCGCTCACCGACGGAACGCGCGACTGTCTGATCGCGACCAAGCTCGGTCAGTCGATCCGCTTCCCCGAAGACCAGGTGCGCTCGATGGGACGCGCGACGATGGGCGTGAAGGGGATCGATCTCGGCGAAGGCGACAAGGTCGTCGGGCTCGAGGTGACGGATCCGGAGCGAAGGTTCGTGCTCGCGGTCTGCGAGAACGGCTTCGGCAAGCGAACGGACATCGAAGAGTTCCGCAAGCAGAACCGCGGCGGCAAGGGAATCATCCTCATCGACGCGAGCGATCGCAACGGATCGGTCGTCGGGATCAAGCTCGTCAAGCCGGGCGACGAAGTGATGCTGATCACCGATCAGGGGCAGACGTTGCGCACCGGCGTCGACGACATCCGCGAGACGGGACGAAACGCGCAGGGCGTGAAGCTGATGACGGTCGGCGAAGGCGAGCGCATCGTCGCGATGGAGCGCATGGCCGAGACGGTCGACGAGCCGGGGAGCGACGTCCCGCCGGAAGGTGGATCGATGGCGCCGCCGAGCATGCCGCCTCCGCCGCCGGACGAGCTCAACTGAGGAATGGCGGCGCCGAAGATCCAGCGCACGAAGCGCGTCGGGGTTCGTGAAGCGCGCGCGCAGGCTCCGGCGACGCTCGCGCGCCTCGCGGCGATTCATCCGGACGCGCACTGCGAGCTCGACCACGAAACGCCGTTCCAGCTCCTCGTCGCGACGGTGATGTCGGCGCAGACGACCGACGTCGCGGTGAACAAGGTGACGCCCGGGCTCTTCGCGAAATACCCGGACGCGCGCGCGCTCGCGAAGGCGACGACGAACCAAGTCGAGGCGCTCATTTCGCGCATCGGGATGTTTCGACAAAAATCGAAGAACATCGTGGGGCTCGCGAAGCTCCTCGTCGAGCATCACGCGGGCAACGTACCGCGCACGCTCGACGAGCTGGTCGCGCTCCCCGGCGTTGGGCGCAAGACGGCAAACGTCGTGCTCGGCGTCGCGTTCGGATCGCCCGAGGGTGTCGTCGTCGACACGCACGTGCAGCGGATCTCGCAGCGGCTCGGGTGGACGAAGAACACCGATCCGCCGAAGATCGAAAAGGATCTGTGCAAGCTGCTTCCGAGAGAGAGGTGGGATCCGGCGAGCCACATCCTCATCTTTCACGGTCGTCGCGTCTGCTTCGCGCAGAAGCCGCAGTGCGAAAACTGCGGCGTTAGCGACGCTTGCCCGAGCGCGTTCCACGCCGAGAACGTTGGACGCAAACCGCCGCGCCAACGGTGATCTCCCTGTTCAAATCGACGTGCGCCGAAATTCGTCGATGAGCCGCTCCGTCGCTGTGTACGGATCGAGCTCGCGCGCTTCGACGGCGCGCACGGCTTCGTCGATGTGCGGGCCGAGCGCGCGCGTTGCGGCGTCGATGAGGGCTTCGCGGAGGCCTTCGCGGACCTCTTGCGCGAGACGCGCGCGCCTGCGTGCTCGGCCGCGCTCGGTGCCGTCGCACCACGCCTTGTGCTGCTCGAGCGCAGTGACGAGAGCGGCGGTGCCTTCGTTCCGCGTCGCGACGCATTTGACGATCGGCGGCGTCCACCGCTCGCCCTGCTCGCCTCCGATCGACGCGACGTGTCCGTCCGCGGCCGTATGCGTTGCGTGGCCCTTCACCTTCGACAGCGCGACTATCGTGTCGTTGCCGAGTGCGATCATCAGCTCGATGTCGCGCATGGTCGAATCGGCGCCGTCGCGATCCGCTTTGTTCACTGCGAAGACGTCGGCGCACTCCATGAGGCCGGCCTTGATCGCCTGAACTTCGTCGCCCATTCCGGGCGCCATGACCACGAGCGTCGTGTGCGCGGTGCGCGTGATCTCGAGCTCGTCTTGGCCGACGCCGACCGTCTCGACGAGGACGACGTCGCACCCCGACGCATCGAGAATACGCACCATGTCGCGCGCCGATCGCGAGAGGCCACCCATGTGACCGCGCGTCGCGACCGAGCGAATGAACACGCCCGGATCGAGCGCGTGACGCTGCATGCGAATACGATCGCCCAAGATCGCGCCGCCGGAGAACGGGCTCGTCGGATCGACTGCGATGACGCCAACGGTCTTCTGTTGCGCGCGGAGCGCTTCGATCAATCGATCGCTCAGCGTCGACTTGCCTGCTCCGGGATTGCCGGTGACGCCGACGATCCACGCCCGCCCCGTGTGCGGAAAGAGATCCTTCAGCAGCTCGACGTGACCGCCGATGCGATCGTCGACGAGACGCATCGCCCGCGCGACGGCGCGCAGCTCGTTCGCGAGAACCCGCGAGGCAAGCTCGTGCATGGCCCGTCTGATAGCACGCGCGCTACTTCGGCAGCGCGGCGATCTTCCGCTCGATCGACGGCTTGTCGATAGGCCCTTCGCCCTTCAGCGCCTTCTCGTACGCCGCCTTCGCCGCGACGGGCTCCTTCTGACCGACGAGCGCATCGCCGAGCGCGGCCCACGCCGGCGCCCAATTCGGAAAGTCTTGCGTCGCGCGCAGCGCGAACGCCTTCGCGCTCGTGTCGCGTCCCGCCGCGTGGCACGCGACTGCCGCGTGGACGAGCGCGGACGGGTCCGCGTGATCGAGCCCCCACGCCGCTTGGTAGTGCTCGAGCGCGAGATCGATCTCGCCCTTCTTCGCATACGCGTCGGCGAGAAGCAGCTTGGCCTTCGCCGAGTTCGTCACCAGCTTGAGCGCCGCCTCGGCCGCCTTGATCGCATCGTCCGCGCGCCCCTCGGCAAGCGCGACGCGTCCCGCCGCGATCTGCGCGCCGACGTCCTGCGGCGCGAGTCGAAGGGCCGCGTCGGCCGCGCGCTTCGCGTCGGCAAACTTTCCGAGCTCGATGTCGATCTGCGCGAGCTTGACCCACGCATCGGCGAACCCCGGCCGCTCGCGCGTCGCCCTCTCGAGGAGCTGCGCCGCTTCGGCACGCGACGCGTCACCGGCGAGCGCGATCGCGAGCTCGTAGAGCCCCTCCGGTCCATTCGGATCGAGCTGCACCGCCTTACGCAGCTCCGCAACGCCGTCGTCGCGACGACCCTGCAGGTGCGCGAGGATCTTTCCGAGATGCAGGTGCGCGTCGGGTGCGTCGGGCTTCCACTGAATCGCTTCCTTGAGCGACGTCTCGGCCTTCTTGTCGTCGAGCGAGACGTCGTGCGCGCGCCCCTCGGCGACCTTCGCCTCGTAGCTCTTCGTCCCCTTCGCGAGCGCGAGCGCCGTCTCTGCGAGAGCTTCGCTCCCGCGCTGCCACACGAGATGCGCCTCGGCCGCGCAGGCGTGGCTCGCGGTCGCACCGCTCGGAAGCGCGCCGACGACGCGACAGCTCACCATCGCCATCCCGAAATCGCGGACCGCCATGTGCGTCCGCGCGATCTCCCAGTGGAGCGCTAGCGCGACGTCGCCCGTCCGACCGCCCGGCATCGCGAAGGCGCGTCGCAGCTCGATGAGCGCGTCTTGCTCGTGACCCGCGCGTCGCAGCGCGCGTCCGAGCGCGAGCGCCGCCGCGGCGTCCGTCGGCGCCGCCTTCGCCGCCGCGCGCAGCGAATCGAGCGTCGTCTCCTGCGCGTGCGCGACGGGCACGAAGGCGAGGAGCACCAGGGGAAGAACGAGGCCTGAGAAGAAGCGTGTACGTTGCATGGGTCTACGTGGGACGTCGTAGCACACCGCTCGATTCACGGCCGCCCGTCGGACTCTTCGATTCGCGCGATCGCCCACGCCGCCGCCTCGCGGACGATCGCGTCGTCGTGGTGCTCGGCCGCCTGCTGGAGCGCGCCAAGGCTCGACGGATCGCGCCGGTTGCCGAGGACGATCGCGGCGTTGCGCGCCATCCCGGCGGCGGTCGCGCGACGCACCGGCGAGCCCTCGCCGAGCGCTCGCCACGTCGCGTCGTCCATCGCGAGCAGATCGACGAGCCGCGTCGTCCGCCACCGTTCGAGCGGCTCGAACTGCGGCGCGCGCTCCTGCACCGGCGCGCGCCCCGACGCATTGAACGGGCAGACGGTCTGGCAGTCGTCACACCCGAAGAGGTGCTCGCCGATCCCTTCGCGCAGCTCGATCGGAATCGGCGCGCGCTGTTCGATCGTCAGGTACGAGACGCAGCGTCGCGCGTCGAGGACGAACGGTCGCGCGAACGCATTCGTCGGACACGCATCGAGGCAGCGCGTGCAGCTTCCGCATCGCTCGGTCATCGGCGTCCCCGGCGCGAGATCGAGCGTCGTCACGACTTCGCCGAGGAGCACGAACGATCCCAACCCGGGCGCGATGAGCAGCCCGTTCTTCCCGACGAAGCCGAGCCCCGCGCGCGCCGCCCACGCGCGCTCGAGGATCGGCGTGTCGTCGACGATC
>JBBQXV010000375.1:0-7577 GCA_038209335.1 Polyangiales bacterium
TCGAGAACGCGCGCGCGGAGATCGACGGCATCAGGCGGCAGATCGCGGAGCTCGAAGCGGCGAAGGCGTCGCCTCAGACGCTCGCGCCGTTGAAGACCGAGCTCGCGGCGCTCGAAGCGCGCGTGGCGCAAGCGACGCAAGCGACGCAAGCGGCGACACCGACGGGCGGCACGCCGGGCGGAACCGACTTGCCGGATCTCCTCGCCGCGGACGCCTCGCTCGCGTCGACGCTCCTCGCTCGCATCGAGTCGGCGCGCAAAGAGCTCGCGGGCGCCGAGGTCGCGCTCGCGAGGGACGCGTTGAAGCGCGTCGACTTGCGACTGTCGCGTCTTCTGCGACGTGCACGCCTAGGTCGCATCGAGTCGGTGCTCGGTCGCAAGCGCGCGCTCGAAGTCGAGATCGAAGCGATCAACAACGGCATCCTCCCGCAAGGCGCGTTCGATTCGCTCGATGCCGCGCGCTACTTGCAAGACAACGAGGAGTACTGGCCGTTCGAAGGCGACGACTGGCCTGACGAGTTCGTCGGCAGCGACAACGCGAAATAGGTTCTATACTCGTTCCGGTGAGGCCTCTCGTCGCCCGCCTCGTCGCGCTCGCTTCGATCGCAGGAGCGGCGACCGCCTCCGCGCAGTGGACGTTCGCGTCGCCGCGCGTCCTCGCCGCGCCGACCGCGCCTGCTGCGAGCACTGCGGCCGCCACGCCGGGCGTCGCCGCGCCTCCCGGAGTCAAAGCCGCGGGTGAGCGAACGATCAGCGCGGGCGCCGTCGCGAAACCAACCGGCACCAAAGGAGGCGCCGCGCAAGGCGCCAACGCCGGGCGTCCCGGCGTGCGCGGTCAAAAGATCCCCGAAGCGATGCGCGCCACGATGAAGGCGCAGCTCGACAAACGAATCGACGACGATCTTTCGAAGATTCGCGGCCTCCGCAAAGAAGCGATCGAGCTGCTCTCGAAGTTCGTCGCCGAGTCGCCGCGCGATTCGCGCGAGATGCCCGAAGCGCTCATGCGTCTCGGCGAGCTGAAGTGGGAGCTCGAGCGCGAGGCGTTCGTCGAACGCTTCAAAGCATGGGAAAAAAAGCCCGTTGATCAACGCGGCCCCGTGCCGCAGCTCGAGTACGGCGTCGCGCGAGAGCTCTTCGCGCGCGTGCTCAAGGACTATCCGTGGTTCCCGCAATACGATCTCGCGCTCTACATCGACGGCTTCCTCGCGACCGAGCAAGGCAAGACCGACGAGGCGCTCGCGCGCTTCGAGCGCATTCTGAAAGAGTTCCCCAATTCGCGCTTCACGCCCGACGCGCACATGGCAAAGGCCGAGGCGATCTTCAATAGCAAGTACGACTACGCGGCCGCGCTCGTCGAATACGAAGAAGTCCTCAAGTTCAAACAGAGCGAGCTCTATGGTCTCGCGCTCTTCAAGAGCGCGTGGTGCCTTTGGCGACTCGGTAAGAACGACGAGGCGGCGCGCCGGTTCGTCAGCGTCTTCGAGGTCACCGACACGCAAGGAAAGACCGTCAGCGCGCAGCAGCGAAAGCAACTCGACGAGCTGCAAGGCGAAGCGCTCAAGTACCTCGTCGAGGTCTTCACCGAAGACGAAAAGAACACGGCGCAAGACCTCTACAATTTTCTCCAGAAGATCGGCGGCGACAGGTTCGCGGGGAAAATCGTCAAAGCGCTCGCCGAAACGTATTTCGATCAAGCGCACTACGAGCGTGGGATCGAAGCGTACGAATTGCTCTTGAAGCTCGAACCGACCAGCCGCGACGCCGTCGATTGGCTACTTCAAATCGCGTCGGCGTATTGGCAGCTCGAGAGCTACGGACTCCTCAAGTCGACGTACGAGCGCGCGATCGCCGGATACACGACGGGGGGCGCGTGGGCGCGCACGCAGGCGGATCAAGCGCACGTCGCGGCGATGACCGCGAAGATCGAGGAGCGCCTTCGGCAGCACGCGCTCGCGCTCCACTCCAAAGCGCAAAAAGACAAGACGAGCCGCGCCGAGTTCGAAGGCGCGGCCGGACTCTATGGCGTGTACCTGACGAAGTTCAGCGGCGAGCCGAAGTCGTATTACATCTATTTCTATCTCGCGGAGATCGAGCTCTATCGACTCGACAAACACACCGACGCGGCGACGCATTACATGGCGGCCGCGCGGAAGATCCCCGACGCCCAAGCGAAGACGGGCGAGCTCGCGACGATGCGTCACGATGCGCTCTACAACGCGATCTCCGCGCTCGAGCGCGTGCGCTTTCAAGAGCTCGAAGCGCGCAGAGGCAAGCCGGGACCGGCCGTCGAGACGGAGACCGACAAGCGATTTGCCGAGGCGCTCGATCTCTATGCGCAGCTCTATCCGACCGATCCGGTATTGCCCGAGCTCTTCTTCAAGCAGGGCAAATTCTATTACGACAATGGCGTCTACGATTCGGCGGTGAAGATTTGGGGGACGCTGCTCGAGAAGTTTCCGCAGTCGCCTTATGCGCGCGACGCGGGAGAGCTCATCCTCGATTCGTTCAATCGCGCGAAGAACTACGAGAACATCGAGACGTGGGCGCGAAGGCTGAAGACGCTGCCTACGTTTTCCGGGGCTGAGCAGCAGAAGAAGCTCGATGCGCTCATCGTCCAGGCGGTCTTCAAGCAGGGCGAACAGAAGGCGACGGCAGGCGAGCACAAGGGCGCGGCGGCGGCGTATTTGCGAGCGGCCAAGGAGTTTCCGAGGGACGCGCGCGCGGCGCAGGCGTGCGTCAACGCCGAGCAAGAGGCGAAGCTCGCGGGCGACGTGGTGGTCCTCAAAGAGGCGGCGCTGCTCGCGATCGGCAAGGACTACCGCGACAAGCCGGAGTCGCCGCAAGGCGCTTGGATCGCCGCGACGACGTTCCAAGCGATGGGGCTCTTCGCCGAGGCGGCCGAGTTCGATGAAGCAATCGCCGGTTACAACGATCGCGAGCATCCGAATTATCAAAAATTCGAGCACACCAAAGACGCGGCGTTCAACGCCGTGGTGTTGCGCGTCGCGACGGGCGAGCACGACAAAGCGGTGGCCGCCGGAACGAAGTTCGTCGCGATGTACGGGACGACACCCGAGGCCGACGAGGTCTTCTTCTTGATGGCGCGCGCACATCAAAACGCCGGACGTTACAAAGACGCGATCGAGCTCTATCGGCGTTACGTGCCGCGCGCAAAGGCCGACAAACGCGTGCAGGCGTTCGTCTTCATGGCGATCGCGCAGCTGAAGGAGAAAGACGAGCGCGGCGCGGACGACTCGCTTCGGCAGGCGGTCGACATCGGCAAGCGCTTTGGCACGCAGCTGACGCCCGAAGGGAAGTACGCGGCGGCGCGTGCAAGATACATGGAGGGCGAGCGCGTCCTCGTGCGGTTCGAGGCGGTGCAGATCGCCGGCGACGTGAAGCAGCTGACCGCGCGCTTGAAGCAGAAGGCCGAGCTTCTCAAAGAGGCGGCAAAGGTGTTCCTCGATTGCGTGTCGATGGGCGTCGCCGAGTGGACGACGGCGGCGCTCTACCAGATCGGTCGCACGTACGAGCTCTTCGCGAAGTCGCTTCGCGAGTCGCCGGCGCCGGCGGGGCTCAACGAGGCGGACAAGCAGCAGTACCAATCGCAGATCGAAGAGTTCGTGGTGCCGATCGAAGAGCGCAGTCTCGACGCTTACGAGAACGGTTGGAAGAAGGCGATCGAGCTCGGGATCTACAATCAGTGGACAGCCAAGATGCGCGACGCGCTCGGGCGATTGAACGCAGAGCTCTATCCGGCGTTCAAAGAGGTCGGCTTCGAAGTGCGGTCGCAAGGCCCATCGCCGTTTCCGGCGCTCATCGACGCGCCGAAGCGGCAAGTGGCCGGGCCCGGAGCTCCCGCGACTTCCGCGCCGCCGGCACCGCCGAAGCCGGTCACTCCGGCGCCGCCGAAGAAGTAGTCCGCGGTCGCGCCGCGCTACGCGACCTTCGGCCGCAGCGTCGTCGTGTGGGGGTAGCCTGCGACGTCGGCCGACTTTCCGCACGTGTCGCATCGCAGCTTTAGCGGCGTCACGAGGTCCCACGTGCCCGGCGCGGCGACGATGACGAGCGCGCGGCACTCGGTCATTTGGCCGCCGCACTCGGCGCAAAATCCGGGTCCGCTCTTGCTGCTCATGCTCGATCAAACGGACGATTCGCGAGGCGGATTAAGGCCTGGGCGCGAGGAGGGGCAGAGTACACTCGTGGTGTGAGGCTCTCGGTCGCGCTCGCCCTCGCGCTCTCCGCTGCGGTCCCCGCGTGTGGCGGCGGCGGGCATGTGACCACGGGGCCCGCGAAGACCTCGACCGCGCTTCCGCCCGCGAACCCCGCGGCCGTCGCGAAGATGGTGCAAGGGGTTCAGGCCGCGAAGGAACCGACGACGCGCGCGCGCGCGATCGCGCTTTTGCGCGAGGCGATCGTCATCGATCCGAATCTGTGGGAGGCGCGCTTCGATCTCGGCGTCGTGCTCGCGAGCGCGGGCGATCTCTCGGGTGCGGAGGAGCAGCTCGCGGCGGCGTCCAAGCTCGCGCCGGATTCCGAAGAGGTCGCGGTTGCGCTCGCCGAGGTGCGTCGTCGCCGCGGCGAGCACAAGCCGGCCGCGGACGGGCTTGGCGACTTCGTGCAGGATCATCCGAACGCGCTCGACGCGCGGACGCTCTACGTCGCGGCACTTCGCGAGTCGGGGCAGGTCGACAAAGCGATCGGGCAAGCGCGCGAGGCGCTCGTGCGAAAGCCGGGCGACGCGTCCGCGCTGTCCGAGCTCGCGCTGTGTCATCTCGCGAAGGGCGAGAAGGAGACGGCGCAGCTCCTCGTCAAGCAGGCGCTCGACGCCGATCCAAAGAGCGCGGTCGCGCATCGCGCGGCGGGTCTCATCGCGCTCGCGAACGGCGACGACGCGGGCGCGTTCGTCGAGTTCCGAAAAGCGGCCGAGGCCGATCCGCGCGACACGACGGCGCGCCTCAACATGGGCAACGTCCTCGTGCGCGCAGGCGCCTACCAAAAAGCCGAGGAGCAGTTTCGCGCGATCCTCGCGATCGCGCCCGAGGACATCGACGCCGCGATCGGTCTCGCGGCGGCGCTCCGCGGAGAAGCCGACGACAAGCATCCGCAGAAGCTCGACGAAGCGCGCGCTCTCCTCGAGAAGGCGATCGAGCGCGATCCGCATCACGTCGCGGCGCTCTTCAACCTCGGCGTTCTCTACGCCGACTTTCTCAAGAAGCCCGGCGACGGCGCGACCTACTTCAAACGATTTCTGAGTGACGCGCCGAGCGATCATCCGATGCGAGCCGATGCGGAGAAGTACCTCGCGACCGCCGCGACGGCCGGTGCGGCGCCGACACCGAAGCCGCCCGTCAAACCGGGAGGCGGAAAGTGAAGCGCAGCGTCGCTCTTCGTCGCGCGATCGTCGTCGGTGCCATCGCGCTCGCGCCGCTCGCGGTTCTGCTTCTCGGCGGCAGCGATGCGCCTGCGCAACCGCGGGGGAACCCACCCAGGACGGGCGGAGCCGCGCGGCCGGCGCCCCCCAAGAAGCCGCCCACGCCGACCGACGCGGGCGCACCCGCACCCACGGCGTCGACGCCGGCGGCCACGCCGACTGCGCCCACGGCCGGATCAAAAGACACGGGCGATGCAGGCGTCGTCGCGGTCACCAAGCAGGATGGCGGCCAGACGATCCGTTTCGGCGAGCTCGAAATCGAGGGGCGGTTGAAGAGCCCGCAGCTGGTCTACTTCCTGCGCCGCGTGCGTGCCGAGTTCGCAGCGGGAGATCTCGGTCATCGATCGTTCATGGGGGAACTTTCGGAGACGAGAAAGGATCCAACCTTCTAGTCCGTTCGTCTGTGCGTTTGTTCGTGCTCGCGTCCTCGAGAGGTGAATCGAATGTCCGAGATCGGCCAGTCTCACGTTCTTCGCGTCGCCGCCATCTGGGGGACCACCATCCTCGACGTGCGGCTCCTCGCGCGGGGTCAGTCGTACAACCTCGGCGATCCGGCCGACGCGAAGACGGCGATCCCGGACGGCTCGACGGTGTCGACGATGCCGCTGCGCGCGGTCGCGGGCGGATGGGAGGTCGACGCGCGCGGCGTCGTGTCGGGCACGATGAAGCTGCGCGGGCGCGACGAGGATCCGGTCGCGATGCAGAACGCGCCGATCCCGGTCGTGCCGGGCGACTACGGACTTCTGCAGTACGGGCTCTATTCGATTTTCTTTCAGTACACGGCGCCCGCGCAGCACATGCGAACGGGGCGCGTCGACCTCGAAGCGCTCGTCAGTCTCGCGCTGGTGTCGAGCGCGGTGTTTCATCTCGGCGGTCTCGGTCTCGTGCGCGCGTTGATGACGCCGCCGCCGCTCGACGCGCCGCCCGAGCTAATGAGCGAGGACAACGCGCTTCGCATTTTGCTCAAGCGCGCGGACGACGAGCCGCCGCCTCCTCCTCCGACGCAAGTGTCGCAAGACAAGACAGGCGGCGGATCGGGCGTGAAGGATCCGGGCGCGAAGGATCCGAAGCCGCAAGGTGGCGGTCAGAAGATCGCGGGCGCGGAAGGAAAAGCGGGGCTCAACGGCAAAGCGAACCACACCGAGATTCCGGGCGAGGTGCGCCCGACGACGACGTACGGCGGGCTCAGCGATGTCCTCATGTCCGACACGGGAAACGAGATCAAACAGACGCTGAAGAGCATCGACACTGTGTCGGCGGCGCTCGGCGGACTCAACTCGAACAATCTCGTGCTCGGCGCGGGGCCCGGCACGGGATTGAAAGGTGGAGGTCCGGGAGGGGGCGGAACCGGGCAGGGCGTGATGTTTGGATCTGGGACGCTCAATACGGGATGGGGTCCAGGCAACGGCGGCGGTTACGGCGCGGGCTCCGGCGGGCCCGGCGGAAAAGGGAGCGGCGGCAACGGCGCGGGCGGGAGCGGCGGTGGAACGGGCGGCGGAAACGGACCGGGCGCAGGCGCGGGCGGTGGGCCTGGAGAGAAAGGGCTCGCGGCGAACGCGGGTGGCGGAACTGCGAAAGGCGGACTCACACCGGAGCAGATCCGCCGCGTCGTGATGGCGCACCTCGGCGCGCTTCGCGCTTGCTACGAAATCGAAGCGCAGAAGGATCCGAACTTGAAAGGCGGCGTCACGGTCGCGTGGTCGATCGATCCGGGAGGCGGCGTCAACGGCGCGAGCCTCGCGGGATCGACGATTCACAATCCGCGCGTCGAAGGATGCGTCGTGCGTCAGGTGAAGACGTGGCGTTTCCCGGCGAGCGAGGGGACGACGAACACGTCGTGGCCGTTCCGGTTCGCGGTCGGCGGGTAGTGCGTCGGGCGTTCGCGATCGCGCTCTTCGCCGCGCTCGCGTGCTGTGCGCGTGCGGCGACGCGACCGTCGATGTCGACGTCGACCGCGACGTCGATCGCGAGCGCGACGCCGAGCGCGAGCGCGACGCCGACGCCGACGCCGACCACTTCGGCATCCACCGCGATCCCGGCGCCTCCACCCGCGCCGATCACCTTCGTCGCCGTCGGCGACATCATGCTCGCGCGCACCATCGGCATTCGCTACGAACGCGATCCCTCGCGCTCCCCGTTCGCCG
>JBBQXV010000376.1:0-7569 GCA_038209335.1 Polyangiales bacterium
CGTGATCGGATCGACGAGCCGAGGGGAGGTCGCCGCGCCGGCCGCGAGCGCGCGACGAAGCGGTGGCATGAGCGCGAGCGCGACGCCGACGAGGACGAAGAGCGAAGCGGCCGACGTCGTCGCCAGCTCGACTCCCGACGCCATCGCCGCGCCGCGCGCCAGCGCGTGCCGCCCGAGGTGCGCGATCGCCAGCGTCCAACCGAACGCCCCGAGGATCGCCAGCGGCGCCATCGCGGCGGTGCGCGACCGCGCAAGCACCGGCTCGGCGCGCAATCGCGCGAAGTGCTCTCCGAACGTCCGCGGACGCTCCGGCTCGAGGAAGATCGCGACGACCGCGATCATCGCACCGACCAGGATCGCGATCGGCGCGAGCACCGCGACGTCCGCCGACAAGAGCGCACCGAACGCAGGCGCGTGCGATCCCGTCTCCGCCGCTTGCGCGACGCGCGCCTCGAGGAGCGCGACGAGCCCAGCCCCGAAGCACGCGCCCGCCATGGCTGCCATCAGCCTGTGGAGCCACACGATCACCGCCTTCTTGCTACTCCAACGTCAGCGCGGGCGCGAGATCTTCGCCAGCGGATGGGCTGCGTCGTACACGCGCGTCAGGTGCTCCATCGAGACGTGCGTGTAGCGTTGCGTCGTCGAAAGCGACGAGTGCCCGAGCAGCTCTTGAATCGCGCGGAGATCCGCACCCCCATCGAGCAGGTGCGTCGCGCACGTGTGCCGAAGCGCGTGCGGGTGGAGATCCGCCCGCCCTGCGCCGAGCGCGCCATACTTCTGCACCAGCGTCTGCACCGCGCGAACGCCGAGGCGGGCGCCGCGCGGCGACAAGAACAGCGCGCGTGCGTCTTGCGCGCCGGTCTTCGGATGGCGAAGCGCACCGCGGGCGTCGACGTACGCACGGAGCGCCGCGATCGATTTCCCGCCGAGCGGCACGATCCGCTCCTTCGAGCCTTTTCCGAGCACCCGCGCGGAGCCACTCGCGAGATCCGCGTCGCCCAGATCGAGCCCCACGAGCTCGCTGACGCGCAGCCCCGACCCGTAGAGGAGCTCGAGCACCGCGCGATCCCGCACCTCGGCGGGCGTGTCCCCTTCCGGCGCCTCGACGACCTGCGCCGCCGCGTCGACCGACAAGAACGTCGGCAGCGGACGCCGCACCTTCGGGCTCGCGAGCTCGTCCGCAGGGTTCGCGGTGACGATCCCGCGCTTCTGCATCCAGCGCATCCAGGTTCGCGCCGCCGCGACGTGACGCGCGACCGAGCTCGCCGCGTGCGTGCGCGCCAGCGTTCCGAGCCATCCGCGAAGCGCATAGATGTCGATCGCGGCGACCTTCGCCGCTTCACCGCCGCCCTTTTCGCGACGCTCGCGCACGAACGTCGCGAGCCCCGAGAGATCGCGCCGGTACGCGTCGATCGTGTTCGGCGACGATCTCCGCTCGACCTCGAGGTAGCGAAGAAACCCTGCGACCGCCGCGTCGAGATCCACGCCTGATCGCTAGCACCGCGCGGCGGCAGCACGGAATTTTCGGTAGAGTCCGACGGTGACGACGTTCCTCGAGCGAAACCGTTCGCGTGCCCGCTACCTCTGGGCGCGCGCGAAGAGCGAGCGCGCTTCGCCTCGGCAAATCGGGTTCTCGGTCGCGATCGGCGCGATGGCTTGCTTCGCGCCCGTCCTCTGGTTCCACCTCGCGACGGCGCTCCTCCTCGCGAGCATCTTTCGCGTCAACCGCCTCTGGGCGGCCACCGCGTCGCAGCTCCCGTCACTCTTCGGTCTGCTCCGCCCGTTCATCCTCTTCCTCGAGCTGCAGATCGGTCACGTCGTGCGTACGGGCGCGTGGCTCGACCTGAACCCGCGCGAGGCGTTCCATGACGCGCCGAACCTCCTCGTCGACTGGGGCATCGGCGCCGCCGTCGTCGGCGTCGTCCTTGGTGCAGCGCTCGGACTCGCCGCGTATGCGTGGGCCAGGCGACGCGACGCGCGTGGCGAGCGAGAGCGAGGCGCGAGCGAAGACCAGACTAAGCCGCGTACGCCCGACGAATCTCCGCGACCGTCTTCGGAATCGCCGCCGTGAGGTTGTCCGGCCCGTCGGCCGTCACGACGATGTCGTCCTCGATTCGAACGCCGATCCCGCGCCACTCCGCCGCCACCTTGTCGTAGTCGCGACCGATGTAGATCCCCGGCTCGACGGTCAGCACCATTCCGGCCTCGAGCTTCCGCGGCTTTCCGTCCGCAAAGTAAGCCCCGACATCATGGACATCCATGCCGAGCCAATGGCTGGTGCGGTGCATGTAGAACGGTTTGTAAGCCTCGTCGGCGATGAGCTTTTCCGGTTCGCCCGTGAGGAGCCCGAGCCGCACGAGCCCGCGCGTGATCACGTCGACGCATTTCGCGTGGATCTCGTCGAGCGTCGAGCCGATCTTCGTCTCGGCGATCCCCGCGAGCTGCGCGTCGAGCACGAGCTCGTAGATCGCCTGCTGCTCCTTCGAGAACGTCCCGCCGACCGGGAACGTCCGCGTCACGTCGCTCGCGAAGTAGCCGTACTCGCACCCAGCATCGATGAGCAGGAGCTCGCCCGGCTCCATTTTTCGGTTGTTGAGGCGATAGTGCAGAATGCACGCATTCGGTCCCGAGCCGACGATGCTTCCATAAGCGGGTCGCTCGGAGCCTTGCTTGCGGAACGTGTCGAGCAGCATCGCCTCGACCTCGTACTCGTGCATTCCGGGCCGCGTCTTCGCCATCGCCGCGAGGTGCGCGTCGCGCGTGATGTTCGCCGCGCGGCGCATCGTCGCGAGATCGTCCGGCGACTTGATGAGGCGCATCTCGTGCAGGATTTGCCCCGGATCGCTGATGTCGGACGGAACCAGGACGCCCGTGCGCTGCCGCGTGCGAAGGCGATCGAGTAGCTCGAGGACCTTGTCGTCGAACGCGCGATCGCGGCCGAGTCGATAGAAGAGGCGCTTGTGCCCCTGGACGAGCTTCGGGAGCTCGGCGTCGAGATCCGCGACGACGAACGATTCGTCCGCACCGAAGTCGCTCTTCGCTCCGTCGACGCCGGCGCGCGGGCCGTCCCAGATTTCGCGTTCGACGTCGCGCGGCCGAACGAAGAGCGTCGTCTTGCGCGTCTTCGCGTCGAGCACGAGGACGCTGAGCGGCTCGTCGAAGCCGGTCAGGTAGAAGAAGTCCGAGTCCTGCCGGTACTCGTGATCGACGTCGTTGTTGCGCGGAAAGACGGGCGCGGCCGAGAAGACGGCGACCGAGTCGGGATCGCGCAGCGCCATCCCGTCGAAGAAAGCGGCGCGACGACGCGCGTGAAGCTCGCGATTGCACGTGCACATGGGTCTCGTAATTTCTGGAGGCAAAGCGCGTCGACCGCAAGGGAAACCGCCAAGAGTTGGCCAGGGGTGCGCGACAACGGGACAATCCCCTCCATGAACACCCTGGAAGATCGACGTCGCCGGCGCAGCGAGGATCCTTTGATCGCGCTTCATTATCAGCTCTCGCACGCGCGGCACGACGGAGAGCTCGAGGCGATCGTCCTCGCGGATACCTCAGGCGTCGTGGTGGCGGGCGCCGGGGCGTGGGCGGTGTGTGAAGAGCTCGCGGCGTATGCGCCGCTGATGGTGCAGGGGGTCGTGTGGAACGAGCCCGGTGTCGGCGCGAGCGCGCGGATGGCGGCGCTCTCGAGCGAGGTCGATGTCGTGCCGATGGATGTCGACGGCGTCGAGGTCTACCTGTGCGCGAGGGGCGGCGGCGTGCGCAGCGCGTCGATGGCGCGCGCAGCGAAGGGCGTCTCGCGCATCCTCAAAGCGGCCTGACACGCCGTGACGGCGGTCGCCGTTTGACCCGATCGCCCCGCGGGGGTACGCCGAGATGAGCATGAACGACCACGATCCCCCGTCGGATTCGAAGCGCAGGCGGCTCGAAGGGGTGATCCCGGAGCTCATCAAGCGGGCGGTCGAGCTCGGCGTCGAGAAGGCGGCCGAAGCGCCCGACAACTTCAAAGAGCTCGTCGGCGGGATGAAGGTGCCGAAGGAGATCGCGCACCTTCTCCTCGCGCAGATGGACGAGACGAAGAACGGGCTCTTCCGCGTCGTGGCCAAGGAGATCCGCGATTTCCTCGAGCACACGAACATGTCCGGCGAGATGCAAAAGATGCTCACGACCGTACAATTCGAGATCAGCACGACGATTCGGTTCAAGCCGAACGACGAAGGCAAACACGAGAGCGGCGGAAGCGACGACGACGGCGAAGGCGGCGACGCCGACGACAAAGGCGAGAAAAAAACCGCTGAACCGCGCAAGCTCTCGAAACCCGAAGTGAAGACCGAAGTGCAGATGACGCGCGGATCGACCGAGCCACGCACCCGCGAACGACGCCGAAACCGCGACTGAGTCGTCGTTTCCCTTCGCGCCGCGCTGGCCATTCTCCGTCATTTGACGTACGAAAGGCGCCGATGGCCAAGCCCCTCAAGGTCGCAGGTGAAGTCGATAGCTTCTGCACGAAGTGCCGGATGGTGCTCAACCATCGCATCGTCTCGATGAAGCTCGGAAAGGCACACCAAGTCATGTGCCTGACGTGCGACGGGGCGCATCTCTACCGCGCGGCGGCGCCGGGGGCGAAGGCGGCCGCGGGCGCAAAGAGCACGCGCACGCCGCGTGTGACGACCGCCACGCGGGCCGAGCAAGCGCGCCTCGGGCGCGAACAGTCGTGGGAAAAGGCCATCGCGGGCCGTGCGGTGGGCGATTTCAAGGCGTACAGCATCGACGGGACGTTCGACGAGGGTGACCTCGTTCGCCACAAGAAGTTCGGCGACGGCGTCATCACGCGCGTCCTCGATGCGCACAAGGTCGAGGTCCTCTTCAAGGACGACACGCGCACGTTGGCTCAGGCAACGACCGGCTGACGCAGCCCGCGGAAGCGCGCGAGCGTCTCCGCCGTTTTTCTTCACCGTAGGGCCGGGACGTGCCATATCCGGTCGGGGCGGTGCGATGCGGGAGGACCTGAAGCGGCGGGTGTTGGGCGGGTTGCTCCTGTGCGCAGGTGCGACGTGCCTCGGCGCGGAGCGCTCCGGGAGCGCGACGCCGTCGGCCGCAAGCTCGGTCGCGTCCACGTCGCCTTCGTCGTCGCCTTCCGCGGGTGCGCTGCCACCGGCGCCGACGCCGCTCGATCTCGCGGCGCGCGCGCCAGCGACGGAGGCGCGCATCGCGCCCGCGAAGGACGGTCACATCGGCGCGTGGCTGCTGCTCGGTCCGCTCAAGTCGCCTTCGTACGGGATCGATCAGAAACCGAAGGGGACGCAGTCGCTCGTCGCGCCGCCTCCTGGCACGGACGAAGCGACGCTGAAGCCGCGCCTCGGCGACGCGTGGGGCGCGACGGCGGCGCTCAATCGCAACACGCCGCCGCAGTGGGCCGTCGTCGCGACGAACGAAGGGGCGATCGATCTGGTCGCCGCGGTGAAGGACAAGGAGAACGATCTCGTCGCGTACGCGGCGGGGACGCTGCATCTCGAGCAAGCGGGGCGCTATCTCTTGATGTTCGGCGCCGACGACGGGCTGCGCGTGATGGTCGACGGAAAATGGATCTTCACGCGCGACGAGTTTCGCCCTGCGCGCGAAGACGACGACATGATCGCGATCGATCTCGCGGCGGGCGATCATCCGATCCTCCTCAAGCTGCATCAGCGCGAAGCGGCGTGGTCGTTTCGCGCGCGCGTGCTCGACGCCAAGACGTTGTCGGCGCCGATCGGCGCGTACCTCGCGCTCCCGGGGACGACCGCCGACGACGCGCGCGATCTCGCGGCCAAGATGTCGAACGTGTCGGTGGATCGCGGGATGCGCGCGGACGGCTACCGCCCCGCGTTGACCGTGCGTTTCCCGGAAGGGGCGCCGCGCGGCGTGCCGCTCAAGGTGCGCGGCAAGCTCGTTCGCGCCGAGAAGACGAGCGAGAAGTCGACGCCGTTCGCGCCGACCGGCGATGCGCCGCTCTTCGACGTCGACGCGGGCGAGGTGCCGATCGACGCGAGCGGCGCGGGCGACCTCGTCGTGAACCTTCCGTCGATCGGTGGCGCGGATCTCGCGAAGGTCGAGGACGGCGATTGGCTCTTCGACGTCGGCGTAAGCGGGCGCAGCGTGCGTCCGGGTTTTCATCCGCGACGCGCCGTGCGCGAAGCCGTCGCGCGTGCCGACCGCGTCCTCGCCGCGCTCGACCGCAGCGCCGCGTGGCTCGTCCCGGCGTCCATCGACAGCGTCGAGCACGCGCGCGCGCGCCTCGCGAAATTCATCCAACGCGGCGACGCCGACACCGAGTCGCTCGACGGCGACGCGCGGGAGCTCGACTCGCTGGTCGCGTCGCTCGAACAGAAAAAAGATCCGTACGCCGGCCGCACCGGCGCGATGAGGCGCGCGTACCGCTCCCCCGCCGACGGCGAGCTCTCGGAGTTCGGCTTCTACGCACCGACGAACCCGGAGCCCGACAAGAAGTACCCGCTCATCGTCGCGCTCCACGGAATGAACGGCCGCGCGATGGCGATGATGCGCTGGCTCTTCGGTTACGACGATCCGGGCCACGATCAAGACTGGGAAGAGCGCCACATGCCGGCGCAGCTCCCGCGCTTGAACGCGTACGTCGTCGCGCCCGACGCGCACGGCAACGCGATGTACCGCACACTCGGCGAAGAAGACGTGATGCGCGTCGTCGATTGGGCGAGCGCGAACTTTCCGATCGATCGCCAGCGCGTGACGATCACCGGTCCGTCGATGGGCGGGATCGGCACCGCCGCGATCGCGCTCCATCACCCGAGCCGCTTCGCCGCCGCCGAGCCGCTCTGCGGGTACCACAGCTATTTCATCCGTCGCGACTACGGAGGACGCCCGGTGCGTCCATGGGAGCGACTCATCGCCGAAGAGCGATCGAACACGTCGTGGGCGTTCAACGGGATGCGCATTCCGCTCTTCATCGTGCACGGCAAGAAGGATCTCCCCGAGGCGAACAGCGGCGTCCTCATCGATCGGTACAAAGCGTTCGGCTATCCGCTGAAGCACGATCACCCCGACCTCGGGCACAACGTCTGGTCCGAGACGTACCAAGGGATGAAGGGGGCGGGCTGGCTCCTCTGGCACAAACGAAACGAGCACCCGAAGAGCGTTCGCTTTCGTACGGTGCGTCTTCGCTTCAACGAGAGCGCGTGGGTGCACGTCGACGAGCTCGCGACGACGGATGCATGGGGCGAGGTCGATGCGCGGGTGCGTGGGCGGAGCGCGATCGAAGTGACGACGAAGGGGCTCGGCGTGCTGCGGCTCGATCGCGACACGGAGCTGCTCGATCCGGGGCCGGTCACGGTGACGGTCGACGGCGCGGCGATCACGTTCGGGCCGAGCGACCCGCTCGTGCTGCGTCACGACGGCGCGACGTGGCGATCGGGCGCGCCGACGCACGCGGGCGCGTTCAAGCACGCGAACCTGACTGGGCCGATCCGCGACGCGTTCCACGAGCCGCTGATGTTCGTGTACGGCGCGAGCGATCCGGCGCAGACGCGCGCGAACGAAGAGGTGGCGCGCGCGTGGGCGGCG
>JBBQXV010000377.1:0-7535 GCA_038209335.1 Polyangiales bacterium
GTCGTCGAGCGTCGGTCGCGTCGCGCCGCAAAGCTCCGCGAAGAGCGCGCGCGGCGAGAGCCAGACCGACGCGAACGCGTTCGCAGCGTGCTGGCCCGCGATCTCTCGCCGCTTCGCGCGCGGCAATCCGTGGATCCGCGCGAGCGCGTCGACGTCCGGATGCAAAACCAGATGCGCCATCTCGTGCGCGCCCGAGAAGCGCGCGCGCGGTGTCCCGCGCTGCGACTCCGCGATCGTAATGATGGCGACCTTGCCCGCGCGCACGACGCGCGCGTCCGAGTCGCCGTCGACCTCACCGTACTCGACGTACCCGCCGAGCTCCGCGAGCGTGAGCTCCACGTCGAGGTCCCACGATTTCTCGACGCCGAAGCGCACGTGAAGCGCGCGGGCTGCCTCCTCGGCGCGCGCGATGCCGTCGTTCATTTCTTCTCCGCGTCGTCTTTCTCTGCGGCGGCCTGATCGGCGAGCGCTTCGAGCTGCGCGAGGATCTCTTCGAGCTGCTCGTCCGTCGCCTCGCCGCCGCCGCGATTGCGGTAGAGCACCGACGCGCGCACGCCGAGCCGCGGATCGTTGCACGCGCGATCGATCGCCGCGAGGAGCTCGACGCGCGGCAGCTTCCCGCGCCGCGTCGGACGCGACGCGAGCCGCGCGCGCGCCGCGTCGAGCTTCGCGCTCGCGCCGTCTTGCCACTTGTTGCGCCCGTCGCGCGCCGCGAGGAGCTCGTTCGCGAGCGCGACGCCGCGCGCGCGCTCGACCGCCGGATCGAAGCCGTCGGCGCGCAGCTCTGCGTCGAGCTCTTCTTTGGAGAGCGCGAGGATGCGATCCATCTCGGCGTCGTCTTCGATCGCCTCCCACGTCTCGGCAGGCGTGCGTTTCTTCGGAGTCGTCACGCGACCTCTCCTTCTTGCTCGGCTTGATCGCCGCGCTCGGCTTGCTCGGCGCGGCGCTCGTCGTCCGCGTCGAGCGGGTCGTCGCCCGAGATCTCGCGCGCGACCGCGGCCGCGTGGTGTTGCATGCGTCGCCGCGCCGCCTCGATCGCCTCGAACGTGTACCCCGTCGCCGCCGCGCGCTCTGCAGGCGTATCGACCCCGGCGATCGTGAGATCGAGGAGCGCGAGCGCGACGGCATCGCGCGCGAGTCGCCCGCGCAGCTCGGTGATGCGCCGCGTGAAGAGATCCACCTTCACCGCGACGTCCTCGGAGAACGCGTTCGTCGCCTGCAGATGATCGCCCTCGCGCACGTCGTCGTCATCGGAGCGCCCGCGCGAGAGCGCCACGGTCTTGCGTGCGCGCGCGCTCTTGCGCTCGTCGGCGAGCGCGAACTTGATCGCGCCCATCATGTACCGCGCGACGCTCGGGTGCTGCGACGGATCGAACGACGAGTCGCCGGTCATCACCTTGATGATCGCGTCCTGCACGAGATCCTCGGCGAGCTCGCGCGACTTGCACCGTGGCATCGCGAAGCGGAGGAGCTCCAGGCGGAGATCGCCCCACTCTTGCTTGCGGAGGAACGCGAGCACGGCGGCGCGATCGGGCGGCGGCGGGGTGCTCATGGCGTCCGTTTTTTACCTCGTCTCGCGGCGGTCGGCGAGGGGAGGATCGCGCGGGGGCACGGCGCGGCTAACACGCGGCGGCTGCGTCGGCTCGAGCCGACCGGCAAACAGAAGGTCGACGCGCTCTTCCTCACGTAGAGGCTGGCGCGCGAAGCTCCGAGGGGCGAGCGGGCCGTCGAACGCATCGACGGCCACGCCCGGAGCGTGGCGCACGATCCTCCGAGCGTCGCCCGCGATGCCCTGAACATCGACGGCGGTGCCAGACGGGGTGTCTCGTCGATCTCGAGAGCACCCGCGTCGATCCCAAAGCATCGACCGCCCTCTCCCGAGATCGACCGGGTCGATCCCGAGACCGACCGTCGACCCTTTTTCCCCCGCATCGGTCCCTCTCGAGATCGACGAGGTCTCTCTCGAGAAGGACCGCGTCCCTCTCGGGATCGACGAGGGTTGCCGCGAGGATCGACCACGGCGCTTTTGGGATCGACGACGGATACCTCGCGCCGATGAGCGACTGTCCGTGCGCAGCGCGGGCCGCGAGACCATCGCGCACGTCGATTCGTCTGGATCAGCCCGCGACGTCCTCGCCGAAGCAATCGTAGTCGCTCGACGACATCGCGCGCACGCCGCGGAGCGCGCGGCCGACGACGACGACGACGACGACGAGGACCCTGCCGTTGCGCTCGGCGAATCGGCCGAGCGTCGTTCCGTTCGCCGTGCGCATGTGGAAGGTCCGCTTGCCGGCGCTCGGCTCGCGCCACGGGGCCATCGCCTCCCACAGCCACGCGACGTCAGCCGCGTGCTCCGTGGCGACGCTGCCGCCAAGCACGCGCCGGATGAAGCCGGGGCGCCCCTCGAGCCGCTGCGCGAGCGCCGCGGGGCCGAGTTCGCCGAGGTCGCGCAGCGCCTGCGACGTCGGACCGAGCTGGGAAGGAGTGAACGGTCGCACGCCTCGAGTATAGCGATCGGGCGCGCGCGCACGCGCGCGTCGGCAAGAGTAAAGTGGAGGATCTTATCGCCGAGAACGCGTCGGCGGGCACGCCCGAAGCGTGGCGCGCGATCCTCCGAGCGTCGCCGATCGACGAGGGGTAGTACTCCGAGGATCGACCACGGTGATCTTGGGACGTTGAGCGACGGCTACCTCGGCGCGGGTTGAGATTACGAACCCTTGAACGACGACGGATGCCTCGCCGATGGTCGTTTGTTGGCGAATGGGTTCCATTCAGTTGGCGGTCGACCGCGGCTTGCTGGCTCGAGCACGAGAGCGCTAGCTTCGGGGATGCCCAGTGATTGGATTGCCGCGCTCGAGGCGGCGTATGCACCGGCTGACGACGACCGGGTGTGGGCGCGCCGCGTGATCGCCGCCGTATCCTCCTTGCTGCCCGATTCGGGGGCCTGGGGCATCAACCTGGTGCGCCATTCTGCCGATTGCTCTCGCGCGCATACGCATCTGATCGTCAGCGACAACCCGACGTTCCACGAGCATCACGATCGCCTCGTCGCGACCGCGAGCGTCGAGTCGATTCGCTCGCTGTTCTATCCATCGGCCGTGGTGACGACGATGAGCGCCATTGCTCGGCACATGCCGGCGGCCGAGCGCGCTGGACTCGACGCGTATCTGAGACGCTACGGCGCTCGCGACAGCCTCGGACTGGTGTTGCATCCAGAGCCCGGGCTTGCCGGCGTGGTGTTCGCTGGTTTCGACCGGAAGTGCCGAATCTCGGCGCACCAACGCAAGGTGTTCACGCAGCTGGCTTTGCACTTCGAAACCGGCTGCCGCTTGCGACTGCGGCCCGAGTCACTGCGAGCCGTGCTCTCCACCGAAGGCAAGGTCGAGCACCTGGCAGCGGGGGTCCCGAACGCCGAGGCGCTTCGTGGTCGTGTGAAGGACATCGAGAAGGCGCGCAGGATGCGCCACCGCAAGGATCCTTACGCCCTTGATCTCTGGGAAGCACTCATCGACGGCACGGCGAGCATCGTCGAGCGCTTCGAGGGCTCGGCGCGCTTCTACTTCGTCATCGACAACGCGCCGGCCACCCAACCGGTTCGCGCATTCACGCAGAAAGAGATCGACGTGCTCTCGTACTCGACGCGCGGCCTCTCGGCGAAGCTCGTCGGTTACTCGCTCGGCCTGTCCGCCTCCGAGGTGTCGTCCTGCCTCGCGCGTGCGACGCGGAAGGTCGGGCTGTCCTCACGCGTCGACCTTGTGCGTCTCGCGGCGATTCTGACGCGCGATCCACGTGCGCGTCTCGAAGAGGTCGCGCTCACGCAAGCGGAGCGCGAGGTTCTCGCGTTGCTGGTGCGAGGCTTGGCGAACCAGGAGATCGCGACGATGCGAGGGCGTTCGGTGCGGACCATCGCCAACCAAGTCGCGTCGCTGTTGAGGAAGACGCAAGCCTCCGGTCGGCGCGCCCTCGCGACGAGAGCCGTAGTCGCAAACGTGAGGCGAGCCAACAAATGACCAATTACGTCGCCGCCTGCATTCGGTACGATCGAAGGCATGCGCACGAGCACGTCGTCATGGCCGCATTTCCTCTTTCTCGCCATCTCGCTCCCTCTCGCGTTCATCGCCTGCAGTGGCAG
Organism: Polyangiales bacterium; assembly: GCA_038209335.1. GTDB lineage: Bacteria > Myxococcota_A > Polyangia > Polyangiales > Polyangiaceae > JBBQXV01. The sequence goes on from JBBQXV010000377.1 coordinate 4,133, forward strand.
TAGCACCGGAACGACGGGCGGAGGTGGCAGTGGGGCCGGCCCCCTTTCCTGTCGCAAGAACGTCAACACCGACCAGTGCGAGTGCTCGTCGAGTGAGCTCTCGCTCGGCAGCAATGACGTCAAGGTCCAGAGCTGCGACAGCGCACCGTCGGGTGCTCTGATCTGCGCGCACTACGCGACGACCACCTCCGTCGACTCTTGCTACTACCGCGTGCCGCACTGCGCGATGGTCAACCGCAACTACACGACCTGCGAGTGCGGTCTCCGCGACGATCACGCGACGAACGTCGCGAGCTGCACGGCACCGACGTGCTGTCAGTTCGACGACGACTGCGAGTGCACGACGATTTCGGGCTCGAGCCTCGACAACACCCAATTCGCCAAGTCTTGCGCGTACGACCGCAAGGGCACGAGCGTCAGCTCCTGCGACGTAACGCAGGTGACTCCCGGCTGCGAGAGCCCGCTGAAGAAAGTCCCGAGCTGCGCTGGTCTCAAGTGGCTCTAGCGCGGCGGCGCTGAATCATCGCAAGGAGTCTCACCATGAAGCTACCGATGCGCTCGTTGTTCTCCTGCCATTTCGTCGCTGCGCTCGGGGCCGCGGTCGTTGCTTGCAGTAGCAGCACATCGACTCCAAACGTCGCGTCCGATGGAGGATCCGACGCAGGCGCGGTCGACGACTCGGGAGGGGGCTCGACGGACAGCGGTGCTGACGGAGGCGGCGCTGAAGGAGGTGGCGCGGATGGATCCACAGCCGACGCCGGCTGCGACCTCAACGGCACCCGCGGCTACATGGGCACGTGCACCCAGGTGACAGGTATGAACTACACGCCTGAATGCGGCGGCGTGATGCGATGCATCGCGAAGAGCTCGTCGTCTCCCACTCTGTGCGAAGTATTTTGCAAGAGCGACGCCGCTTGCATCGCTGTCGGCGCAGGGACTTGCCCAGCGGCGACCTGCCCCACGTGCAACAGGACGTGCACGAGCGCTCCAACGAAGTGCCCATAGAAGCTCTATCCCCGCCGATCCTCGCGCTCATCAACGCGAAGCGATGAATGATCGGAAGAAGAACCCGATCGCCGGCCGACGCAAAATCGAAAATCGTCCTCCCTCGATCGCGGTTCCCCCGCGCTCACTCCTTTAACCCCCATGCAGCGAACGACGCAGCCGCCGCGGGATGCTCCCGCAGCCACGCGCCCGACGCCGCATAGAAAGGAGGATTCAAAAATGAGTACCAAAAACAAAGCAGAAGCCCTGATCAGCCCGAAGGCGATCGACGCGAGCGTAGAGCTCGTGACCAAAGCCGCTCTTCCGTTCGCGAACATCGTGCGGTTGAGCAGCGTCGAGCGCAGTCGGGTGGCGAAGCTGAAGCGCGGTGCGACGCAGGTCTTTCCGACCATCGCGTACGTCGCGAAGAAGTTCGCCCTCGAGATCCCTGGCAGCTCGATCGACGACATGATGTCGAAGATCGCGCACGCTCAGGGGCTCGAGCCGCTGCTCGGTGCAGTTGCGGATCTCCACGCCGCTCTCCGGGACGAATATCTTCGTTCCCAGTCGGAAGCGTGGGTTACGGCGACGGTGACGTACGGCGTGTTGCGAAAGGCCAGCGAGGCCAATCACAGCATCCGCACGGAGCTCGCGCCGGTGCGGACGTGGTTTCGTCACAAGGGGAGCAACGGCGGCAAGAAAGCCGTCGTCGCGCCCGTCGTGACGGAGCCGATCGCGCCGGTCGCAATCGCCGACGCAACGCCGACGGCGTAGCCGGATGCTTCGTCATCGAAGTGCCTGCGGTCGGCCGAAGACGGTCCGCGGGGGGAGACGCCCTGGTCGCGCGCGAAGCTCGAGTGAGCGAACCGCGCGGCCGGGGCGTTCATTTTTTGGTCGCCGGTGGCGTCCGCTTCTTGGGTCGCCTCTTGGCCCGCGCCGCGAGCGCAGTGGGGCGGCGCGCGCGCGTCATCATCGCGTCGAACGACGTCAACAGCTCCGGGACTTCCGCCAGCGCGACGAGATCGACCACGCGCTCGCGCACGCGCGCGAAGTCGATTCGCGGATAGAGCACAACGAGCGCCTCCGCGTCCTCGAGATCGCGAGGTCGCCCGGCGATCGCCTTGAAGACGACGAGATCCTCGGGAAGAGACATCGGCGCTTGCACGCGCCCGAACGCCGCCACCGTCGACGCAGCGAGTGCCTCGTGCTCGAAGCTCGACCACGCGAGTGAGACGTCGAGATCGACGCCCGTAGGACCGTGGCGCGCGAGCACGACGAGGTTCTTCCGCGCGAACGCCGCCGCGTCCGCGATACGCATCGCGATGTCGTGTTCGCGTAGCGTCTTCATGAGCCGGTCGATCGTGATGGCATCCCCGCGCACTGCCGCGTCGATGTCGGTCGTGAAGCGGCGCACCCCGCGCGCGATCACGGCGATGCCGCCGATGATCATCCATGGGGCGCCGGCCTCGTTCAGCGCGAGGCGCAGCGCGTCGAGCGCGTCTTCGAGGAGGCGATCACCGCGCGCGCGCGTCTTGGGCACGGTGCTCGATGCGCGCCCAGCGACGACGCACCTCCTCGACGGATCGCTCGCCCGCCGGATCGCGCGGCGCGGGCCATCGCCCCATGCTCGCCAATGTCGCGACGGCAGCGAGTGCCTCGGCGACCGCTTGCTGCGGGCGCGGTCCCTCGGTGCGATCGAGCTCGCGCTGTCGCGCAGCGGCGGCTGCGTGTCCGCGACGCATGCGCACGATCGGGTTGCTCACGTGGCGAGCGTAACACGCGGCGGCGCGTGACGACTCGTGCGCTACTTCACCGACCGTCGCGTCTGCGCCGCGAGACCATCGCGCACGTCGATTCGTCTGGATCAGCCCGCTACGTCCTCGCCGAAGCCGTCGTAGTCGCTCGACGACATCGCGCGCACGCCGCGGAGCGCGCGGCCGACGACAACGACGACGAGGACCCTGCCGTTGCGCTCGGCGAATCGGCCGAGCGTCGTTCCGTTCGCCGTGCGCATGTGGAAGGTCCGCTTGCCGGCGCTCGCCTCGCGCCACGGGGCCATCGCCTCCCACAGCCACGCGACGTCAGCCGCGTGCTCCGTGGCGACGCTGCCGCCAAGCACGCGCCGGAGGAAGCCGCGGCGCCCCTCGAGCCTCTGCGCGAGAGCCGCGGGGCCGAGCTCGCCGAGGTCGCGCAGCGCCTGCGACGTCGGACCGAGCTGGGAAGGAGTGAACGGTCGCACGCCGCGAGTATAGCGATCGGGCGCGCGTGAGGGCCGCGTCGGGATCGAACGATGACTGCTTCGCGTCGGCGTACGGCGTGTTGCGAAAGGCCAGCGAGGCCAATCACAGCATCCGCACGGAGCTCGCGCCGGTGCGGACGTGGTTTCGTCACAAGGGGAGCAACGGCGGCAAGAAAGCCG
>JBBQXV010000378.1:0-7533 GCA_038209335.1 Polyangiales bacterium
CGTTCATCAGGTCCCGCGCGCGGACCGGCTCGCCGACCGGCTCGCCCGTGGTGCGCGCGAGCAGGCGCCACTCGCCGTCGTTCTCGACGGCGCGCATGAACTCGTCGGTCACGCGGATCGAGTTGTTCGAATTCTGCCCGCTGATCGTGTGGTAGGCGTCGCCGTTGAAGTCGCTCGAGAAGCCCGCCGCAATGAGCGCGTGCGCCTTCTTCTCTTCACGGACCTTCCAGTTGATGAAGTCGACGATCTCGGGATGGTCCATGTTGAGGCAGACCATCTTGGCCGCGCGGCGCGTCGTGCCGCCGCTCTTCGTCGCGCCCGCCGCGCGATCGAACACTTCGAGGAAGCTCATGAGCCCGCTCGACGTGCCGCCGCCCGACAGCTTCTCCTGCTTGCCGCGGATCGAGCTGAAGTTCGAGCCGGTGCCCGAGCCGTACTTGAAGAGGCGCGCCTCGGCCTTCACCAGATCGTAGATCGACATCAAGTCGTCTTTCGCGGTCTGAATGAAGCACGCCGAGCACTGCGGTCGGCCGTATGCGTTCGCCGTCTCGGTCACGGTGCGCTTGTCGAAATCCCACGCCCAGTTTCCGCCCTGACCTTCGATTCCGTATTGATGGAAGAGGCCGAGGTTGAACCACACCGGCGAGTTGAACGCGCCGTACTGGTTGACGAGCAAGAACGAGAGCTCGGCTTCGAACGTGTCGGCGTCGGTCTTGCTCGCGAAGTAGCCGCCGAAGTCGTCGGCGGCGACGCGGATCGTGTTCGCGAGGCGATGGACGACCTGACGGACGCTGGTCTCGCCCTTGTCCTTGTCGCCGCGGATCCCCGCCTTGCGGAAATATTTCGAGATGACGATGTCGGTCGCGAGCTGGCTCCACGACGACGGGATCTCCGCGCCTTCCATCTTGAAGACGATCGTTCCGTCCGGGTTCGTGATGATGCTCGAGCGCCGCTCGTAGACGACGGTGTCGAGGGGGTTCGTCGACGGCGACGTGAACCGGCGCTCGACGCGCGTGCCGCGCTGCTTCTGCGCGAGCTTCTTCGAGGAGGAGGACGAGGCCGCCTTTGACGAGGACGGCGACGAGGCGACCGACTTCGACGACGCGGGCGGAGCCGACGCAGGTTTGCGTTTCATGGCGTTCTTATCGGTCTTGTAGTGCTGCTGCGTCCCGTTCTTCATCTTGCTGCTGATCTGGCTTCCCGCCCCGAAGTCGATTGACTGTGCCATATCCGCCTCCACTCGCTTTCTTCGAACTTGCGCTTCAATTGCCCGGACGAATCCGAACGCCGACAAGCCAAGCGCACACCGCGCGCATAACAAAAAGGGACACCGCAGCGCTCGCGTACGGCGAGCACCCGCTCATTTTCGAACCCACCCCACGGACTGCTTCCTACGCGTTCTTTTGCGACCGCCTCTTCCACCCGCTCACCATCACGACCACACCACCTGAACGTCGGGGGCTAACTCGAACGAGAGACCGAGGAGCTAGACCGGGTGACCCGCACCGGCGTTCAGCCTTCGGGGTCGAGCTTGTGTAACGGAACGGACGATCAGGTTCGTGGTTGCACCGCCGGTCGGCTCTCACTCGGAAACAACGCACCGTGTCAGTTCAACGGGAGTTGCTTGAGAACGGAGAACGAAGGCGGAGTAGGCGTTGTAGCCCCAACATCTAGTGTGTGTCTAGAAAAAAGCCACGAGATCTCGTACGTACATGGTGTGAGGAGGCCGTCCATGGAGGGCGTCCTTTCGACCTCGCACTCAACCACGCGTGATCACTTCACTCGCGCGCAGGGGTGAACAAAGGATACCCACAGGCTGTCCCCAAACGCGCCCCAGGGTGCGCACCGGCTTGCCTCCGGTTGTTCAGCGCTTTCCCACAGGGCGGCGGACGGCGCCGCAGCGTTTTCAGCCGATGCGTTGTTTGCCCGATGACGGGCGACCGACCGGCAAACCGGGCAATCCGTAGTGCGACGCGATGGCGCGTGTGACCGCGCGCAGCTCGATCGTCGGCCTAGGATTTCCCTCTTCGAGTCGCGCACCGGACCACAGGCGACGCAGCTCGGCCGAGTCGCGCTCGAGGGTCGTCGCATCGCTCGTGTCGTCTTCGAGCTCGATGAGCAGCTCTTCGAGTCGCGCGTGCGAGAAGAAGACGCGCGCTTCCCACGGCTCGGGACCGCCAAAGACGCGCTGCCATCCGGCCTCGCCCGCGTACGTGAGGCCGCGCACGCGCGCGCCCGCGACGAAGTGATCGTAGACGAGCAGATCGGCGATCGTCTGCGTTTGCACCGAGAGCGCTTCGCCGAACTCGCGCGAGAGCTCGGCGAGATCGTCGGGCTGAAGCGACGGCGTCGCGAGCAAGACGGAGGCGAACGGGGACTCGGGAACGGACTGGACCGCGGCGTCGCCGTACGTCGCACGCAACCGCGTGAGCTCGGCCTCTGGATCACGCAGCCTCAAGTATCGCGCGCCCGCAGTGGACATTCGCAACCTCCCCGACACCACAGTCTAGGACGAAATGGCTGCGATCAACGGGAAAAGTCGCGGCGCCGTCACGTGATCACTTTGCAACGTTCAGGCAATCGACGGAGTGTCGCTCGCGATCGACGACGAGCGCGGCTCCGCAGCGCATCTGGGCGTTGAAGTCGCGTCCGACGAGACTCACGAGCGCGGGCACCGAGTCGCCTTCGAACTGCAGCTCGATGCGATCGTGCTGCGCGTCGAGAATGCGCGCGCAGTACGACGGCGTGACGCCGCCGACCGCGGTGCACGCGGCGCGGGTGCATGCGCCGCCGTCGCACGTCGCGGCGGTGGTCGGCGCGGCAAAGTCGAGCTCGAGGCTCGACGATGCGTTCGCCGCCGCGGGAGAGAGAACGAGTGCGCACGCGTCGGCGGAGTGTCCTCCGACCTCGAACGCCATCGTCACGAAGTCGTCGCATCGGGTCGACGAGCACGACACGGTCGCGCACGCGAGCACGACGCACGCGGTGAAGAGCGGAAGCACGTCGGCGAAGACGAAGCCGTCGCGTTCGACGATCTCGCCGACCTCGACGTCGAGCGCGCGCGCGAACGCCGGGCACGCGGAGACGAACGAATGGAACTCGCCGTTCTCGCCGCACGGATCGACCGACGCGGGGAGATCGGCGAGGAGCGCGTCGTCGAACGCACGCCCCGCGAACCTCGCGGGTACCTTTCGCGGATCGACGCACGTCAACGTCGCGCGCACGCCGCTCGCGATCATTTCGCGCGCGAGCAAGTGCGTGTCGCGTCCCCACAAAGGAAACTCGGCACGCATCCCGACCGTCGCGAGCTTCTCTTCGCGGTACGCACGGATGTCTTCGAGGAAGAGATCGCCGAACACGACGGTGTCGACGCCGTCAGCGCGTGCAACGATGAGCGCCTCGGCCATGCGCGCCTCGTAGACGTCGTTCGGGCAGGGGCTCGGGATCTTCACTTTGACGAGCGGAAGACCCGCGGCGTCGGCTTGCGCGTCGAGGAGCGTCTCGCGCACGCCATGCATCGCGACGCGCGCGTGCGCCTCCGACAGCGTGGTCAGGAGGGCGACGATCTCGACGTCGGCACGCGCGCGCATCGTGTGCAGCGCGAACGCGCTGTCTTTGCCGGAGCTCCACGACATCCACGCGCGCCGCTTGGTCGTCATCGCGGCGCGACGCTAGCGCCGATCTTCCTCGGTCAAAAGAGGCGTGCGGCGGTGTCGTCGGTCCACAGCCACGCGGGGCGCGGGATCGTCGCGTGTCCACCGCGTCGAACCAGGCGCTTGCGCTTCTCGAGCTCCGTGGCGACACGCGCGCGCTCGGGCGTCCATCCTTCGACGCCGAGCTCGCTCGCCGCAGCGTCGAGATCGAAGCCGTCGGCGAGACGGAGGCCGAGCATGATCTTTTCGCGGAGCAAGGTCTCGCCGTCGAGAGGCTCGCTCGTCATCGTGAGGCCGTCGCCTTCGCCGATCGCGTCGTCGCGTACCGCGCGCGCGCCTTCGACGTACCGTCGCGGATCGATCGCGTTTCGGTAGCGCGTGCCGTGCACCGGGAGCGCGCCGTCGCCCGTGCGCACGTACCCGAACGCGCCGCAGCCGACGCCGAGGTACTCGTTGCCGCGCCAGTAGCCGAGGTTGTGGCGCGCCTCTTCGCCGGGCTTCGCGTAGTTCGAGATCTCGTAGTGCGCGAGGCCGCGCGCGCCGAGGGCCTCGTCGATCGCGAGGAAGGCTTCGGCGACGCGTCCGTCCTCGGCGAGCGGAAGACGCCCGCGCTTCGCGAGCTCGCCGAACCGCGTGCCCGGCTCGATCGTGAGCTGGTAACACGACAGGTGCGCGAGCCCGAGCTCGGACAACGCGATCGCCTGCGCCCGTGCGTCCTCCGGCGACTGCTCCGGCAAGCCGAAGATCATGTCCGTCGACACGCGCGCGATCCCCGACGCGAGCGCGCCGCGCACCGCCGCGATCGCGCCGTCCGGATCGTGAAGCCGGCCGAGGTACTCGAGCTGATCCTTGCGAAGCGATTGCGTCCCCACCGAGAGGCGATTGACGCCGACGTCCGCGAGCGCGGTGGCGCGATCGCGATCGAGCGACGTCGGGTTGCACTCGACGGTGATTTCGACGTCGTCGCTGCACGGCAAGAGCTCGCGCGCGCGACGCAGCACGCGACCGAGCTCGGCCGCCTCCCAGAGGCTCGGCGTGCCTCCGCCGAAGAAAATCGAACGCACGGCCCAGTCGCGATTTCCGAGCGCTGTGACCCGCTGCTCGAGCTCTCGAACGACCGCGTCGGCGTAGCCGCGATGGTCGATTTCTTCGCGTTTCGTCGCATAGCTGACGAAATCGCAATACGGGCACTTCGCCAGGCACCACGGGAAGTGCACGTAAACAGATGCGGTTCGCGGCATCGAGCCCTTCGGAGCGGCCCGAAGCGCAATTGCCGGGCCGTGAGGGGAGTGTTACTTTTTTTTGACGCCCCGCGCACGCGGCATACTCGGACTCCCGAGCGTGCTCGAGCTCGCGACGGCGCCCAAAAGAATGCTTCAGGTCACGGACATCATCCAACGGGTGCAGGCGTATCAGCCGGCGGCCGACGCGCAGCTCATCACGCGCGCGTACGACTACAGCTTTCGCATGCACGCCGGGCAAAAGCGTAAATCCGGCGAGCCGTACATCGTTCATCCGATCAGCGTCGCGGGGATCATCACCGATCTCCGCCTCGACACGGCGAGCGTCTGCGCGGGGCTCCTCCACGACGTCGTCGAGGACACGCTCGCGACGACGAACGATCTCGCCAAAGAGTTCGGAAACGAGATCGCCGAGCTCGTCGATGGCGTCACCAAGCTCAGCAAGATCAACTTCACGTCGAAGGAAGATCGACAAGCCGAGAACTTCCGCAAGATGGTCGTCGCGATGGCGCGCGACATTCGCGTGCTGCTCGTGAAGCTCTGCGACCGCGTCGACAACATGCGGACGATGGAGTCGATGAGCAAAGAGGCGCAGGAGCGTATCTCGCGCGAGACGATCGAGATCTACGCGCCGCTCGCGAACCGCCTCGGGATCCAGAGCTTCAAGAGCGAGCTCGAAGATCTGTCGCTGCGGTACCTGGAGCCCGAGGCGTACGCGTCGGTCGCGTCGTCGATGACCGAGACCAAGCGCGATCGCGACAAGTACATCGCCGACGTCTGCAAGACTCTGTACAGCCGTTTGGCAGAACAAGGGTTTGCCGCCGACGTCACCGGTCGCGCGAAGCACCTCTATTCGATCTATCGAAAGATGAAGGAGAACGACGCGGAGATCGATCAGGTGCACGATCTCATCGCGTTCCGCGTCATCGTCGAGAGCGTCAGCGATTGCTACGCCTCGCTCGGCGTCGTTCATTCGAAATGGACGCCGGTGCCGGGGCGCTTCAAGGACTACATCGCGCTGCCAAAGCCCAACATGTACCAGTCGCTCCACACGACGGTCATCGGGCCGGGGCGCGAGCGGATCGAAATTCAGATTCGCACGCACGACATGCACCGCGTCGCCGAGCGCGGGATCGCGGCGCACTGGAAGTACAAAGAGAAGCACGGCGGCGGGATCGCCGAGCAGGACGCGCAGAAGTTCGGCTGGCTGAGGCAGCTCGTCGAGTGGCAAAAAGATCTGAAGGATCCGGCCGAGTTCCTCGAAGGGGTGAAGGTCGATCTCTTTCAAGACGAGGTCTACGTCTTCACGCCCAAGGGCGACGTGCGCGTCTTTCCGCGCGGCGCGACGCCGGTCGACTTCGCGTTCGCGATCCACTCGCAGCTCGGCGAGCACATCACCGGCGCGCGCGTGAACGGCAAGCTCGAGCCACTTCGCTACAAGCTGAAGAGCGGCGACATCATCGACGTCGTTACGGCGACGCATCAGCACCCGTCGAAGGACTGGCTCGAGTTCGTCGGCACGACACGCGCGCGCGCGAAGATTCGGAATTTCTTGCGCCTCGAGCAGCGCGAGAAATCACGGCGCCTCGGCGAAGAGCTCCTCGAACGCGAGCTCCACAAGGCGGGCCTGTCCGCGAGCAAGCTCATGAAGAACGAGCAAGAGCTCCGCAAGCTCTACGACGCGTTCAAGATCGCGAACGTCGACGAGCTGCTCGTCGGAATCGGCTACGGAAAGATCGACGTCAACGAGATCGTCGGGGTGCTCGCGCCGCCGGACGAGCAAGGGCGCGAGAGCAAGCCGTCGGCGGAGCTACGCGAAGGCGCAGTCGCGAAGCTGATGCGCAAGGTCATCAAGCGCGACGAAGGGGCGATCCGGATCAACGGGATCGACGACGTCCTCGTGCGCTACGCGAAGTGCTGCAATCCGCTGCCCGGCGACGACATCCTCGGCTTCATCACGCGCGGGCGCGGCGTCACGATCCACAGACGCGGATGCCCGAAGGCGTTCGATACGGATCCCGAGCGTCGCGTCGAGATCGAGTGGGACACGAAGGCGAAGATCAACCGCTCGGTGCAGGTGCGCGTTGTGACCGCGAACCAGCCAGGGATCCTCGCGAACGTCGGGCAGACATTCAGCACGCAAGGGATCAACATCAGCGAAGCGAACTGTCGCGCCGGCGACGACGGGCGCGCGGTGAACTTGTTCACGTTCGTGTGCAGCGATCTCGCGCAGCTGAAGCAGGTCATGAAGGCGCTTCAGAAGGTGAAGGGCGTGGTCGCGGTCGAGCGCGCGTAGCGACTACGCCCGCCTTCGCAGAAACCCCGCGACGCGCCCTTCGATGGTCTTTACAGCCGTCGCCGTAGCCCACGACTCCGCGAGCGCGAGCTTGCCGTCGACGCGGCGCACGTAGCCCTGATCGATGAACGCCGTGTACGCGTTTTCAATCACCGGCCGACTGATCGCCTCGCGCCGCTCGATCTCGCCGGCCAGGAACATCCGCTGTCCGTACGTCAGCGCGCGCTTCGTCAGATCCTTCATCGCCAGCGGTCCGCGCACGAGCGCCGTCAATCCGCGCGCGGCGACGCGGTAGCCCTCGACGAAGCTCTCGAGCGCACGCGCGTAGAGCTCGACGCGCGCG
>JBBQXV010000379.1:0-7494 GCA_038209335.1 Polyangiales bacterium
GACCCCTCCCAACAGGAGGATGAACGTCGCCAGGGTGTGCGCCCCCAGTCGTCCGAGCGCCTTCACGTCTGCCACTGACGCGATGCCGGTGACGATGAGCGACAGGATCAATGGAATGACGGTCATTCGGATCGCATTGACCCAGAGTGTGCCGACGGGGGCCACGCTGTCAGCCAGCCGCAGACCTGGATTGCTTCCGGTCGACGCGATGGCCGCTCCCGCAGCGACTGCGACTCCGAGTGCGACGAGAACCCGGGTACTCTCTTTCATCAGGCAGTCTCCTGTGCGCTGTGTGATTGCACCACCGCGATTGAGCTTTTGTCGCAGGCTCTGGGGACGGAGCCCTGCGAACCTCGTTGAGCCGTGGTGACTTCGTAGACGCCGAGGCGAGTGCCGAGTGTGGGGTCAGAGCTGGCTGATCATACGGGCAGGCGACGGCGCAGATTGGATTATTCCTGTGTGGCGCCGATCAGGCGAGGTAGGCGAACACCCCCGCCTAGCTCCTGCGGCCCCGGTTCACGGTGGCCAGATCGATCAGCGTGCAAGCCCTCGTCGACAGCGAGCCAGTCGGCCAGGCAAACCGCGCCGCTGATCGTGCCTTCCACCTTGCTCGACCCGGCGCGCGAGGACGGGTACCCGTGGGGGGCGACCTGCAGCTGGATGCCGGCCGCCGGCGGAGCGATAGGCCCGGCGGGGAGCCTGGTCGTACAATTTTCGCCATGGGACTCCTGACCTTCGCTATCAACGTCACGCTGGACGGATGTGTCGACCACCGCGAGGGGATCGCCGACGACGAGACACACGACTTCTTCACCCGCCTCATGGACGAGAGCGGGGCGATGCTCTGGGGCCGCGTCACCTACGAGATGATGGAGAGTTACTGGCCGGCGGTCGCCCGCGGCGACCAGGAGGCGCCGCAGGCGATACGCGAGTGGGCGCTCAAGCTGGAGACCAAGTCGAAGCACGTGGTGTCGTCGACGCGCAAGGACTTCCCGTGGACCAACAGCCATCCCATCGCCGGCGATCTGCGCGAGGGCGTGCAGAAGCTCAAGGACGCGACGCCGGCCGGGGTGCTCCTTGGCAGCGGCCAGCTCGCGGCCGAGCTCGATCGGCTGGACTTGATCGACGAGTACAAGTTTCTCGTCCATCCCAGGATCGTCGGCCACGGCCCGACGCTGTACCAGGGCGGGCTGCCCGGCACGCGCCGTCTCGAGCTGCTCTCGGCGAAGCCGCTCCGCAGCGGCGCGGTGGCCATGCACTACCGCCGCGCGCGCTGAATCACGGGAATCGTATCGCCGCCAGCTCACCGGCCAGCGCGGCGTCCGACAGGCGGCTCATCGCCAGCCGCCGACGAACGATAGCGTCCACCGCATCGCCGCGAGGCGACAGATTCCAGGCTGGACGTGACGCGGCGTCACGATGGTGGGGCGCGCGATTGACAGTGCGTGACGTAGCATCACGTAACCAAGCCGTGCGACGAGCATTGCGTGACGTAGCGTCACTCACAAGGCGTATGCTGCGCGAATCACGTGACTCAATGTCACGTGTGGCCTGCGTCGTTCGCCCTCGTGAGCTCAGCGAACGGGCTCGGCGTGATCCTGCGTCACGACGACGGGGCGGGAGGGAAGAAGCGTCGACACATGCCGCGGAGACAGCGACACGAGCTCACGCCACGGCGCTGATTCTCGAAGCACGCTGCGGATTGGTCGATGCACACCGTCGATTCGTCGACGCACGGCGTGCATGGCGCGACCGTGTGTCGCGATATCCATACGGCGCGTCGACCGATACTCGGGCGGCGCATCGATTCGTCGAGCGTCGGCCGGCGTGTCTGACAGGCTCGCCGGGAGGTGTCGACCCAGGGTCGAGGCGTCGATGCGCGAAGCCCTACTATTGGCGATTCAGCTCGACTGGAACGGCGTACTCTTTGGCGTCCAGGAGATCGTGACGAAGATGGGCGCGCGCGATCGAACGCGCGCGGTGCTGAAGGTAGCGGAACGTGGCTACCTCTGAAGGGCGGCGATGACGATCCACCGACTCATCGTGAACGGACGCCCCCGCGAGATCGACGCCGATCCCAAGATGCCGCTCCTCTGGGTGCTGCGCGATCGGCTCGAGCTCTTCGGCGTGCGGTACGGGTGTGGCGTCGGCATCTGCGGCGCGTGCACCGTGCTCGAAGGCGGACGCGCCGCGCGCGCCTGCATGGTCCCGATCGCCGACGCTGCCGGAAAGTCGTACACGACGATCGAAGGCCTCTCACCCACCGCCGACCATCCGTGCCAGCGCGCTTGGCTCGACGAGGACGTCGCTCAGTGCGGCTTCTGCCAAGCAGGAATGATCCTAGAGGCCGCAGCGCTCCTGCGCGCCAGGCCGGCGCCGACGGACGCGGACATCGAAGTGGCGCTCGGCGGACACGTCTGCCGCTGCGGCACCTACGATCGACTGCGAAAGGCGGTGAAGCTCGCGGCCGACTACGCGAGGGCCGACTCCGCGAAGCCCGCGAAGAAGGAGACGCCTTGATCGGCCGCCGCGAGCTCTTCGAGGGCGCGGGCGCGCTCGCGTGCCTCACGCTCGTCGTCGACCTCGGCGCGTGCGGACCCGCGCCGGTCGCGCGTGTCGCGTCGGCGCCTGCACCGGCGGGGCCGGCCTTCGCGCCGAATGCGTTCCTTCGCATCGCGCCCGACGGCAAGGTGACGCTCTACGCGGTCCGCCTCGAGATGGGGCAAGGCGTGCACACTCTGCTTCCTGCGATCCTCGCCGAGGAGCTCGACGTCGCGCTCGACGGCGTGACGATCGAGACGCTCCCCGCGAGCGCGGGCGTCGAGCTCCACACGAGCGGCAGCGGCAGCAGCCGCGAGGCCTTCGCGAAGCTGCGCGTCGCCGGCGCGGCCGCGCGCGAGATGCTTACGCGCGCGGCCGCCGCCGAATGGCGCGTCGACGTCGAGTCGTGCGCGACCGAGCGCGGTCGCGTGGTGCACGCCTCGACGGGCCGCACACTCGCCTATGGATCGCTCGTGCCCGCGGCACGCAAGCTCGCCGTGCCCGAGAAGCCGGCGCTGAAGGCGCGGTCGGCCTACAAGACCATCGGCAAACCGATCCGCCGAACGAATGGCCACGACATCGTCACCGGCAACGTGCGTTACGGAATGGACGTCCGAGTTCCCGAGATGCTCTTCGCCGCCGTGGCGCGCACGCCGGTGCTCGGCGGAACGCTGATTCGCTTCGACGGTGCCGCTGCGCTCGCGATCCCCGGCGTCGTCGGCGTCGTCCCGGTGAAGGCGGGCATCCACCCCGGCGTCGCCGTGCTCGCGCGCGACACGTGGACGGCGCTCCGCGCGCGCGACGCGCTCGTCGTTGAGTGGGGACCGAGCCCTGTCGAGAGCTTCGACTCGAACCGCTTCCTCGACGATCTGCCGAACGCATTCCGCGCGCCGCAGGTCGCGGTGCGACACGAAGGCGACGCGCACGCGCGCATCGCCGAAGCGAACGGGCGCTTCGAAGCGACGTACGTCTATCCGTTTCAAGCGCACGCGCCGCTCGAGACGATGAACGCGACGGCGCACGTCCGAGACGGTGGCGTCGAGCTGTGGGTACCCACCCAGACGGACGTCCGCGCGGTGCAGATGGCGGCGAAGGTCGCGGGCTGCGCGAAGGAGCGCGTGCGCCTTCATCCCTTGCTCATGGGCGGAGGCTTCGGTCGCCGTCTCTTCGCAGACTACGTCGGCGAAGCGGTCGAGCTCTCGCGCGCCTGCGGCAAGCCGGTGCAGCTCGTGTACTCGCGTGGCGACGACATGCGCCACGGCTACTTTCAGCCCGCGACGGCGCAGCGATTCACGGCGGGGCTCGATGCGCGCGGGCGCATCGTGGGCCTCGCGCACGACACGACCTGCGCGGCGCTCACGATCTACGAGATGCACGACGGCACCGACATCTGGCACGCGCCGCCGGTTCGGCCGCCGCAGGACTACGCCGCCGATCAGAGCCCGTGGGGCGCCTACGACATGCCGTACGAGCTCCCGCACCTGCGCGTCGACTGCGCCGACGTGACGAGCCCCGTCCCAACCGGCCCTTGGCGCGCCGTCGAGTATCCATCGACGGTGTTTGGTCGCGAGTCGTTCCTCGACGAGCTCGCGCATCGCGCGGGCGTCGATCCCATCGCGTACCGCATCGAGCTCCTGCCGCCCGGCGTGAAGAAGATCGGGCCCTTCGAGATCGATCGCGCGCGGCTGCGTCGCGTGCTCGACATCGCGCGCGCGCGGAGCGGCTGGGATGCGCCGCTCGCATCCCGCGAGGGATGGCTTCGCGCGCGCGGCATTTCGGCGAACGTCTACCACGCGCAGAGCTACCTCGCGATGGTGGCGGAGGTCTCTGTCGCGCGCGACCTCTCGTCTCTGCGCGTCGACCGCGTCGTCACCGCGGTCGACTGCGGTATGGCGCTCAACCCGCTCGGCATCGAAGCGCAGACCGAGAGCGGCATCGCGTGGGGGCTTGGCGCGACGCTCTTCGGCAAGATGGACTTCGAGCGCGGCCGCCCCGTGCAGAGCTCGTACGCCGACTTCCGCGTGCCGCGCATCGGCGACATGCCGAGGATCGAGACCGTCATCGCCGACAGCGGCGACAAGCCGGGAGGCTATGGCGAGCACCCCGTGCCGCTCGTCGCGCCCGCCGTGGCGAATGCCGTCTTCGCCGCGTGCGGGAAGCGCGTTCGCACGCTGCCCATCACCCCGGAAGCGCTGAAGCGCGCCTAGCCGCTCGGCGCGCCGCACGGGTCACGGGCTTGGTCGGGGCGCAGATCGCGTCGCGCTCGCGGTTCTCGACGATGTTCGTCGCCGCGTCGTCCTTGGCGAGCACGATCCTCGTGCGACCGAGACCTCCGTCGTCTTGGCCAAGCCCGCGCGTGAGTCTCGCGAGTAGGGCGTGGAAGTGGCGTCGACGCGCGATGAAGCGGCGACGATCGATGTTAGGTAAGCCCTGTTATGGGCGGTTTTGGCTCGACCGGAATGGCGTACTCTTTGGCGGCGATAGGCAAGGCGGCGGACTCGATTCAGACGTCGGCTCAAACGGGCAGCCACTAGTGGAGTTAAGTTTGGGAATCGTGTTCGGACCGCGGCCTTCGATGAAATGAGAGCAGCGCAAGGAGACAAGTTGCTCGACCCGTTGCAAATCGCCCTGGGGTATCGACGCTGGCTCGTTACTCAAGCCCGCGAGGAAGCGTCCTCCAATTGCCCGCGAATGCGGGGAGTGCTCGATGATCGTCCGATGTTCTTTCTAGAGCTGACCGACAACTGGCCCAACGAGCGTCGATTCGCGTTGATGCGCGCTTGCATCAAGCACCGCGAGCGCATCCACCTTTCACGCGAAGCCCTCACTAGCGAGGAAGCTGCTCTGTTCGAACGGTTCTCGCAACCCACGTGGTCGCGTTGGGCCGAGATGAGTACGCGCGTAGCGAACGGTGAATTTCAATTGGATCGTAAGGCGCTTCGTAGCGCCGTTCGCACGAGACTCGGCTCGCTACTCGGACGTGACTATGCGAAAGGGTGCCTGCGGTTTGTGTCCCATCTGCGCGACGTCACCGTTTACACGGACGTAACGATCGGTGGCCGCGGACTGGCTCAGCTCGGCTACGAGCAAATGGTCGTCGCCGGTCGCGTTGACGAGCACGTAGGCCTAGTCGCCGAATCAATGATACTGCGGAGCGCGTCCTTCATGGAAATCCTTGGATCGATAACGCAGTGGAAGTACCTGACGAACGAAGACGTCCCTCGTGCCGTTGATCTCTTAGCGAATCTCTGTGCGGAGTTCATCGATGCGATACCGGGCATGGTTTGACCCGATTCGACTATGCGAGCAGATTGCGCGCGATGTGGCGCTTTCTCTCCGAGGCAAGAGTTGGCAATCGCTCTGGGCCTTCGCGTGACCCGCTCGCGCCAGCGTCCGGGTGAGCGTGACTTCGCATCGACGTCGGAGGTACGCTTTCTCGGTGAAGTTCGAGCCGCTTCGCACGTCGTTCTCGGCGGGGCGCTTGTCGACGGCGACGACGGCCGGCGGGCGGCTGTTCTTCGTGCGACACGACGGTCTCGCTGCAGTCCGCATCGACGGGCGTCGCGCCGAGCCGTGGTTGCCGAAGGCTCGGCTCGCGGCAGCGGGACCGCTCACCGACGATCGCGTCGTGCACGTGGCGGCCAGCGATCGCGGCGCGATTTTCCACCTCGACGGCGACGGCTCCGTCTTTCGTCGCGCGCCGGGCGGCGGCGCGAAGCTCGTACGCATGACACCGCCGGACCCGCGCGTCGCGTCGCACTACGCGCATCGGGTCGGCTTCGCGTGGGACGCAGACGGCGCACGCCTCGTCGTCGTCGGCGGGCAGGACCGAAACGACACGCACGTCCTGGAGAAGGGCGCGCGCGCGTTTCGCTCGCTGCGCGGTGCGGGGCCGACGCACGGCACTGGGCGCGCCGTCGCATCGTCGCGCGGCGTGTACTACGTGATCGAGAACGACGTGTGGCTGCTCGCGCACGACGCGTGGCGGCTCGTCGGTCGATTGCCGGCGTCGACGCCGACGTACGTGCGCTCGCTCGTGTTCGCCGACGACGAACGGGCGCGCCTCCTCGTCGTGACGCAGCTTGGCCACGACGATCCACTTTGTGTCCACGCGTTCGACGCGAGCGGCGCGCGCGAGATCGCGACGGATATCCGACCGACCAAAGCGCGACTCCTCGACGATCACGACGCGACGATGGGCTTCGATCCAGCGTCGCGGTGTCTCGTTGTCGCCGACGCCGATGGAGTGTGCGCCGCCGCGATCGACGACGAAGGCGGCAAGCGCGCACGATGGCCGGACCGCGCGCTCCCACGTCGCGCGCGCGTCGCCGACCCGCCGCACCACTGGTACCGCGAGGCCGTCGCGATCGACGCGCACGCCGATGCGCGCCCCGTCGTCATCCCTCCTGCTCTCGTAGGCAAAGGTCAGATCGTCCTCGCCGTCCTCCCCGAGACGCCGTTCGTGCCGTTTCGAAAAGCCAAGTCGCTTCTCTTGCTGTCGCACGATCCACCGTACGAGGCCGAGTACCACACGCTCGCGTTCGAGAACGCCTTCGAAGTGCGCTTCGTCGAAGACGAGCTCCCGCCGTGCCTCCCGATGTATGGCACGAAAGATCGAAAGATGGCGCTGCGCCCGGCGTTCCTCGGACGGCGCTTCCTCGAGATCGATCCCGCGTACGCGAAACGCGTCGACACGCTGCGCGACGGCGAGCCATGCCTCGCGTCACGCTCGAAGATCGGCGGCTTCCCCGCGTTCGGGCAAGGCGGCGATGAAGAGGCGACCGATGGATCGGTCGCCGACCTGCGCTGCGAGAACTGCTCCGCGCGCCTCCGCTTCGCCGCGCAGATCCGCGGTCCGCACTTTCATGCGATGAGCGGAAACCTCTTCGTCTACGTGTGTCCGTTCGGGTGCTACGGGGCCGCGCACGTCGAGACGTGACGTCGCGAGCCGCG
>JBBQXV010000380.1:0-7408 GCA_038209335.1 Polyangiales bacterium
GGCGATCTGCGGCAAGCGGTCGAGCTCAAGAAGTCCGCGGCGTCTCTCGCCGAGCCGGAGCAGTCACGCCGGTTGTCGTTCGAGGTCGCGCGGATCGCGGCGGACAAGCTCGCGGACCTCTCGCTCGCCGCCGAGACGTACGAAGGATTGCGCGAGCACGATCCGGCCGATCGCGAGGCGTGGGAGCCGCTCCTCGAGGTCTACCGACGCATGGAGCAGAGCGACAAGCTCGCCGCGCTCCTCGCGAGCGTCGTCGAGTTCGTCGACGATCCTGCGGAGCGCTCGCGAATTCGGCTCGAGCGGGTCAAGGTGTTGACGAGCTTGCTCGGCATGGGCGACGACGCGGCGGCGGCGCTGCGCGAGATCGTCGACGAAGATCCGAGCCAAGTCGAGGCAGCGATCATGCTCGCGAACATCCTCGAACGCGCGGGGCGCGACGACGATCTCGCGGAGCTCTTGGCCAAGCAGCTCGACGCGGCGAAGGATCGCGGCGACGCCGCGTCGGTCGCGTCGCTCGCGCTCCGACTCGGAAAGATTCTCGAGAAGAGCGATCGCGTCGAAGCACGAAACGTCTACTACGTCGGACTCGACTGGGACGCGCAGAGCCGCGATCTTCTCCGCGCGCTCCTCGCGCTCTTCAACGTCGACGGCGAGCCTTCGGATCGCGCCGATGTGACCGAGCGCCTCCTCGCGCTCGAGCAGGGCGAGGGTGCGGAGCAACTCGCGCTCTCCTTGCACGCGATGCGCATCGACCAGATGGACGACGCGGGCGCCGAACGGGCGCTCGAGCTCGGCTACAAGGCGCATCCCGCGAGCACGACGCTCCGCGATCGCCTGGAGGCGGCATACCGCGAGCGCAAGACGTGGGCGAAGCTCGCAGAGCTCTGCGTGCTCGACGCGAACGCGCGAGCCGTGCTGGACGAAAAGATCGCGCGTCTGCGTGAGGCGGCGGCGCTCTACCGAACCGAGCTCGGCGCTCCGGCAGACGGCGCGCGTGTGCTCGAGCTCGCGCTACGCGCGCGACCGGACGAACCGGGCCTCCTCAATGAGCTCGTCGGAATGCTGTGCGACGCGCACGACTACGAGGGCGCGGAGCGAGAGCTCGGGCTCGCGCTCGAACGTCATGAGCCGGAGAGCTTCGCGCGCGCGCCACTGCTCGCGAAGCGGGCATCGATCCAGGGGCTGCGTCACGAAGACAGCGGCGCGCTCGCGGACCTCGAAGAAGCGTATCGGCTCAGCGGCGGCGAGCATGCCCGCGAGCTGGCCGATCAACTCGAGCGATCCGTCGCGACCGCTGCGACCGCAGGCGACGCCGCTCCGGTGCGCGCGCTTCGACTGCGGCTCGTCAGCGTGCTCCCTCGCGCGGGCGACGCCGAGGGGGCGCGCGCGCAGCTCTCTGAGATGGTGAAGAGCGATCCGAAGGACCGCGAAGCGTTGCGCGTCCTCGCGGGTCTCGAGGCGGCAGCCGAGCGGTGGGACGCGGCGAGCGCGGCGTACCGACGGCTCGTCGCGCTCGAAGAAGGCGATCTCGTCATCGACACCGCGCTCAAGCTCGCGGACGCATGCGAACGCGCGGGACGGCTCGGCGATGCGCGCGGCGGCCTCGAACGCGCGCGCCTGGTCGCGCCCGGTGACGCGACCCTCCGTGCGCGCCTGGAAGACTTGTACGAGAAGACCGGAGCGTTCCGCGAGCTCGCGGACCTCTACTCGAGCGACGCGCGCGAAACGGGCGACGTCGCCGGTCGCTTCGCGCTTCTCGTCCGCGCGGGCGCGATCTTGCTCGAGCACGTCGGCGACGCGGAAGCTTCAATCGCGGCACTCAAAGAAGCGCAAGCACTGCGGCCGAACGACAACACCGGCGTCGCGTACCTCGCGGACGCTTACACGGCCGCGGGGCGCACCGTCGAAGCGAGCGAGCTCCTCACGGCCGCGGTCGCCGCGCACAAGGGACGCCGCTCACGTGAGCTCGCGTCGCTCATCCATCGCCTCGCGCGCGTCGCCGCCGCCGACGGAGAAGTGGGTGCGCAGGTCTCGTGGCTCACGCAGGCGCTCGACATGGACTCGCAGAACGGTCCGGTCGCATCCGAGCTCGCGACCCTCGCGATGGACACCGGCCAGCTCGACCTGGCCAACCGCGCGCTCCGCGTCGTCACGATGCTGAAGAACGCGGGACCCATGCCCAAAGCGCTCGCGTACCAATACATGGGCGAGATCGCGCGCAAACAAGGCGACACGAAGCGCGCCGTCTTGCTCCTCAAGCGCGCGGTGCAAGACGATCCCTCCCTCGATGCGGCGCGCGCGCTCCTCGAGGTGTTGAAGGCCGAATAGAGATCGGCTGGATCAGTCGTCGGGATGCCAAGGATAGTAGAGCGTCGCGGTGTCTCCATAGGCCGCGCGCATTCGTTTGAAGAGTGATTCTGCCGCGTCCTTCTCGAAGAGACAGTGGCCAGCCTCGAACCAGCGATCGCCGCCGATACCGCGGTCGACGGCGAGATCCGAGTACCCGCTTTCGATGACCTCGTCGTGCGCGATTCGAATGCGCGAGAGCCCTTTGTCGGTGAGTCGAACGACCCGCTGGCGCCCCTCGTACGGCGAGCGGGTGCGCGCGACGAATCCTAGATCCTCGAGCGAGCGAAGCATCCGACTGACCGTCGCCGCGGTAACGCCGAGCGCTCGTCGAAGCTCGCTCTGGAGCGTTCTGTGCGCGTGCGAAAAGAGGAGCCGCGAAAGGAGATCGAAGCGTGCCGGCGTGAGACCGAATCGGGCGAGAACGGGACGGGCGACGCGGAGCGTGGCGTGAAAAGCGCGCTTCACGCCGAAGAAATGGGCGTTCATGAGACTCCATGCGGGGACGGGTGGACGCGCGTACGGAGCACACGGCGTGCCCGACGCGAGCGACCGCCGGTCAGCGGCATCGCGGGATGGGTCCCGCCGCGGACACCCACGAAAACGCCCAGATCATCAGCATGCTAACGATTTGGGCGTTTTCGTGGCCGGAGCTGGTGGACCTCCCCTCCCCTGTCCCGGACAGGCGCCCACCTGTCCCCGGGACGTCCTCGGACAGTCGGCCACCGCCCTCGTCCACCCGCGCTTAGTCGTCTTCCCAACCCGAATCGATCGCGTCGTCGATCTCCACGTCGGCGAGGCGCGCCTCGAGCGAGAGCTTCCCGTGCGGCTTCGGCGGCGACTTCGACGGGCGCGCCGACTTCATCCGCTTCGATTCGGGCATCACGAGCGGCAACCCGGGCTCGACGATCGGAAGCTGCGGCAACTTCGGGTTGCTCGCTTCACGCGCTTTCGGCCGCGGAAGCGGCGGCTTCTCGAGGACGGGCTTGGCTGCGCGCATCGACTTCGACGCCGCCGCGGGACGAATCGACTTCATGGGCGGCGGCTTCATCGACTTCGCCTTCGCCGGGGGCGGGCGGATCGATTTCGCTTTCGGCGGAATCGACGGCGACTTCACCGCGGCGATCTTCCGGCTGCTGATCTTTCGCGGCGGCGGGCGCGCCGACGCTGCTCGCTTCGCTACCATCATCCGCGGCTGCGACGTGACGATCGGAAGCTGCGGCGAGCGCCCCTCGATCGACGGAGTCTTTGCCGCCTTGAGGCTCGCTTGCAGGAAGAAGCTGTCGTCCGAGATCTTGATCGGCGGAGGCGGCAGCGATGTGTGTCGCACTTCTTCAGCGACGCCGAGCGACAACAGCTTCGCAGTCTGTGCGCGCACCGAGAGTGGACGGATGCGATCCGGAACGCGCTCGACAGCGCGCGTGAACTCTTCGAGCGAAACTGGGTACACGAGGGTCGGAAAGATGCGCTCGCGCATCCCCATGCCGAGCTCCGCAGTCACCTCGACGGTGCACGACGCGTCGTCCGACTTGATGTCGACGCGCAGATCGCCGTCGAACCACTCGCACGCATTCGTCCCCATTCGCGCGAAGACGACGAGCACCTTGGCCGCGCCCGTGTTCGGCACCGCGATGCCCGCGAGGTGCCGCAGGAGCGCGAGCGTGTCCTCGCGCGACTCGACCGCCGTGAGCAGATCCTCGTCGGAGAGCTCGTAACATTTCTTGATGTGCGCGTAGGCCCCCACGGGCAATGAAGACTAGTGCGGCGCGCGCCGAGTCACAACGGTTCGAGCGCCAATGCCTCGTAGATCAGCCTGAGCCGTTCGCCGAGCTCTTCGTTATCCGGCTCTTGCTGGTACGCGGTGACCAAAAGTACCCGCGCTTCGTCCAGCTTTCCGATCGAGAGGAGCCGGTCGGCCTTGACCGCGATCTGCTTCGCGCGCGGCGTGCGCGCGACCTGTTCGAGCGTCTTGCCCTTCGGCGGCGGAGGTCGATCGCTCAGCGCTTTGTCGTCCAGGCGGAGCTTGCCGCGCTTGAGCACGCGGTCGTAGCGCTCGCGCATTTTTTCGTTCGTGAGCACGCGGTACGCTTCGACGCCGCGCTTGAACGCCTCGGCCGCGGCGGCCGCGATCTCCGGCGGTTGTCCCGCGAACTGATCGGGATGGCAGAGGAGAGCGAACCGATGAAACGCCTTCTTCACGTCCTCCGCCGGCGTCTTCGCGTTGACCCGGAGGATTTGATAGTAGTTCTTGCTCTCGGCGACCTTCACCCACTCGATGAGCTCGTCCTTCGACGCCATCGTGGGATCAGCCTAGCGCGTGGCGCGCTTGCCGCGCCTGCATCGCTGCGATCTCGTGCGCCTCGGTCTGCGCTCCGAGCAGGTGCATGCGCGCCTTCGTCTCGCGACCGGTCTTCTTGTCCTTCGCGCGAACGTTGAGGATTCCGTCGGCGTCGATCTCGAACGTGACCGCGATCTCGAGCTCGCCGCGCGGCGCGGCCGCCACCGACAGCTCGAGCTCACCGAGGAACGTATTCTCGGCGAAGCGATTCGACGGCCCCTGCGCCACGCGCAAGAGGACCTGCGTCTGGTTGTCGGACGCGGTGAGAAACACGCGCGTTCGATCGCACGGGACGGGCGTGTTCCCTTCGATGAGCGTGTCGCAGTAGCCGCCGACGGTCTCCACCGCGAGGCTCAGCGGCGTCACGTCGATGAGCAGCGGCGGCTTCGGTGGGGACGCCGACAGCGCCATCGGCTGCGTCTGTTGCATCGGAGGAGGCGGTAGCGGAGGCGCGGCGGCGGGCGGCGGCATCGGCGGACCGGCCTGCGTTCCCTGCATCGTCTTCATGCGCGGTCGCATCGGTGGCGCGTCGAAGGGCGACGCAACGCGCGGCATCGGCGCCGCTCCCGCCGGCGGAGGCGTCTGTTCGAGATCGAAGACGAGCGGCCGACCTGCTTGCGCGGGCGGCGCATCGGGCTCAGGGAGCGCTGACGACAGATCGTCGTTGATCGTGAAGATCGAGTTCCCCTGGATCGGCGCGACCGCTGCTGCCGCCGGCGGTGCGGGCGGCGCGGCGCGCTGCGCGGGCGGGGACGGCGGCGACAAAACCGCGGCGACCTGCACCGGCGGGCCTGTCGGAAGCTCCTCTTCCTTCGGTATGCCCGCGTCGTAGGTCGCGGTCGGTTCGTCCTCCTCCATGCGCGGATCGCGGCGCTTCTGACGAAGTTCGACCTTCTCTTGGTTCGACGACTTCGCGCCCATGACGATCGGGAGCTCGGGCAGCGCGAGATCCGGCACGGCCGGCGCAGCAGGCGCCGCCTTCTGCGGCTGCGACATCGACTCGGCCGAGATCATCGCCTTCATCGGCGCGGTCGCCGCCGTGCGCCGCAGCGCGCTGCGATCGAGCGAGCTCGCTTGAATCGCGGCGCCGAGCGCGACGACCTCGTCCGGGTTCACGCGCATGACCGGCGCCTTCTTGAAGAAGGCTTCCACCTTGCGCGCGACGAGCGGCATCCGCGTCGAGCCGCCGACGAGCAGAATGCGATCGATCTTCCCGACGTCGATGGTCGCGCGATCGAGCGCCGTCTGGCACACCGTGAACGTGCGATCGACGAGCGCGAGGCTCGCCCACTCGAGCTCGGTGCGCGTCATGCGAAAGCTGAACGGGAGCATGCGCCCGCCTTCACCGGCTACGACGTCGTTGAGCTCGACGGTGTAGTCGTCCTTCGTCGACAGCTCGCGCTTCACGCGCTCGGCCGCGAGGCGAAGTTGCCCGTACGACACGGGGTTCGTGCGCGCGTCGTAGCGATGCTTCTTCAGCAGCTCGTCCGACATGCGCTCGGCGATGATGTTGTCGAAGTCGTCGCCGCCGAGCGACGTGTCGCCGGCCGTAGCGAGGACCTCGAACACGTTGCCGGACAAATCGAGCAGCGTGATGTCGAACGTGCCGCCGCCGAGATCGTAGACCGCGACGCGTTCGTTGCCCGTCAGCGCATCCTTCGGAATCGACGCCGCCGCCGCGTCGTTCGCGGCCATGCCGGCCCCTTGTCCGTACGCGAGCGCGGCCGCCGTCGGCTCGTTCAAGATGCGCAGCACGTCGAGGCCCGCGAGCTTCCCCGCGACCTTCGTCGCCGCGCGCTGCAGATCGTTGAAGTTCGCCGGCACCGTGACTACCGCGCGATCGACCGGCGCGCCGAGCGCGGCCTCGGCCATCGCCTTCGCGTAGCGGAGCACGAACGCGCTGATCTCCGGCAGCGTGTAGTCCTCGCCGCGCGCGCTGATGATCGTCCCCTGCTTCGGCCCTTCCTTCATCTTGAACGAGAAGCGCGCCGCCGCCTGCTGCACCTCTGGGGAGCCCCAGCCGCGTCCGATGAGTCGCTTGATCGAGTAGACCGTGTTGTCCGGGTCGATCAGTCGGCGGTCGACGGCCGGATATCCGACGAGCACCTTGCCGGACGGGTGGAACGACACCGTCGACGGAATGAGGCGCCGTCCGCTCGTATCGGCGATCGTGAACGCGAGGCCGTCGCGCACCGCGCCCACCACGCTGTTGGTCGTTCCGAGATCAATCCCGACGGCGATGCTCATTCTCGATCCCCAAGGCTATCTGAACATCCACCTTAGCGCAGCGGGTACGCGCTCACGCGCCTCCGAGGCCGATCCTGCGCGGGCGGGACGCCGCGTGGACAGCGTGTTCCAGAGCAGAATCGTCTTGTCGCGGTACCGCGGCATCGCGGAGATTGCGCGCAATCCCGCGAGCGCCTTGCCGCTGTAGGTGATCTCGCCGGACGCGCCGGTGAGATCCTGAACGCGCGTGGCGCCGTCGATCGCCTCGGGTGTCGGGTAGCCGTAGCCGCGACCGAGCGCGTCGCCGTAGAGCGAATAGCGCACGCGCGCGCGCATCGGCTTCCAACGCGAATCCTTCGCAGCGAGAAAGCGATCCGTGCTCCGGATGATCGCCGCGACGGTAAGCCGATTGCACGCGAACGCGCTCGTGATCCGCACCCCGATGATCTCGGTGTCCCAACCGAGATGCGCCGCGCCGAGCGCGAGCGCCGCGAGCGT
>JBBQXV010000381.1:0-7365 GCA_038209335.1 Polyangiales bacterium
CACGAGGCACACGACGAACGGATCCTTGGTCGAGGTCGACGCGGCGTCGATGATCCCGGCGGTGCTCGTGAACGCGCCGATCGGTCCGCGCACGTAGACGATCGGCTGCGCGAGGATCGTGTCGAACGCACCGGGCGCGCGCACGTCGTCGTCGATGAAGTCACCTTCGTGCGGACCCGAGAAGCGCACGAGCCACGCCGCCGAACGCGCGACGCACTCCTTGTCGTACGGCGTGAGCGACGCGCTCTTCACGCGCACCTCGTCGAGCAGCGCTTGCTTCGTCTGCTCGACGTCCTGCCGACTGCGACTGCGCGTGAGGAACAACCACGCGACGAACGCGACCGCCGCAGTGACCGCGCCGATACGAAGCAGCGCGACCACGCGCGGACCGAACGTCGCGCCCGGTCGCTTGCGGCGTCCGCGCACGCTGGCGTCGACGCGCGCGGCGAGCGCCGGATCCATCTTCGATGTCACGAGGAAGGTCGCCATTCGGAGATCAGCCGCCGCGCGTCGCGCGTGCCGCCTCCATCTGCGCGATGTTCTTTTCGATGAGGCTCATCAGCTGATCGCCCGTGACGCCGAGCCGCTCCGCCGCGTGCCCCGCGAGCGACGTGCGCGCGACGCCGGGAGAAAATTGATACGTCGGCGCGTGATCGGGCCCGAGCTCGACTTGGAGAAAGCGGAGATCGGCGATCTTCTTCTCGCGCTCGAGCCGCGCGGCGAACGCGAGAAAGTGCGTCGTGATGAACGCCTGCGGTTTGAGCCGCGTGAGCATGCGCACCACGAGCTCGAAGATCTCTTCGCCCTCCGACGGATTGGTCCCCGAGCAGAGCTCGTCGAGGATGACCATCGCGCCCGGCGGGAGGCGCTCGAAGAGCGCGCGGATCCGAATGAGCTCGGTGCCGAGACGCCCTTCGGTTTGATCCGCGCGCGTCTCTTCGATGAGCGACACGACGAGTCCCGGCGACAGCGTGAGGCTCCCGGAGCGCGCGGGAATGAAGAGACCCGATTGACCGAGGAGCTGCGTGAGTCCGAGCGACTGAAGGAGGCGCGTCTTTCCTCCGGAGTTCGGGCCGGTCACGAGCACGGTCGTGTCGAGGCGATCGGTCGTGACGTCGCACGGGATCGCCTTCACGCCGTGCGCGAGCAGAAGCGGATTGAACAAACCGAGGAGCATCCGCGGCTCGTCCGACGCGACGAGATCCGGCAGTGACACCGCGAGCCCCGCCGCTTGCGCGAGATCGCGAAACCCGAGCGCGCCGAGGTAGAGCTCGACGTCGCCCATGAGCTGCACCATCGGGACGAGCTCGTCCTCGAGGCCGTCGAACACAGCGTCGATGAGCCGCGCCATCACCTCGCCGTCGCCGAACTTGAAGCCGCGAACGAAGAGCTCGAGCTTTCCGAGCCAACGCCGCCACGCCGAGCTGACGAACGGATTCTGCGCGTCCTCTTGGATCGACAGGATCTCGAATCCACGAATGCGTCCGTCGGCGCCGACGCGAACCTCGAGCTTCAACGTAGCGAGTCGCTCGTCGTAACGGAGCAGGTCCGCGAGCGATCGGTACGGCTCGCCGCTGCGCACGCGAACGCCGAAATCGCGGAGCCGCGTGAGACCCGACTGCGCCGTCGCGAAGCCGTCGGCCATGACGTCGATGACGTCTTTGATGACGACGAGGATGTCGAGCTGTCGGCGATTCGTGTCCCACTTTCCGATCCCCGTCGCGCCTTCGAGCAGCCTGCGAAGTCGACAGAGCGCCGCGTACAGCCGCTCGAGCGACGCGCGCAGCTCGGGTGATCCCGCGAGCTCCGCGAGGATCGCGCGACGATGCTGGACGATCGCCGGATCGCGCGGCGGATGCGCAAGCAGCTTGACGAGGTGGGTCGTCGAGACGACGTGCTCTTCCGCTCCGGTGCGAACCTTGAAGCACGACGTGACGAAGCTCTGCAAAAAGAGATCGTGCGCGAACGACGCCGGCTCCCAGGTCGACGGCGCGACCGTCGCGCGATCGAGCGCGTCGGCAAAGAGGCCGCCCGACACGCCGCTCGCGAACGCGAGTGCGATCGCGAGCTTCGTGTGCTCGACGTCGATGCGACGTAACGGCGTGGGATGCAGCAGATCCGGAATGTCGTGGCTCGTCAGCTCTTGCACCAATCGCCTCCGTACCGCGACACGCTAGCCCGGAAGTCCTTGGGGTGGATCGGCGCGCGACTACATCTGGCAGGCGCCCGCGCCGCCCGGCGGCGTGATGTCGCACGCCGAAGCGGTGAAGGTCCCGGTGATTTGGTCGGTGCCGAACGTGAGATCGAACGAGCCCGTCGCGCCCATCGCGGTGTACGTGATGAGCGTGATCATGCCGGCGGTTGCCATGTTGACGTTCGGGAGGCAGACGTTGTCGAACGATTTGAGCTGCGCTCCGCCGATGGTGACGGTGCCCATCGCGTCCGGCGCACTCATGCCGAGCGGGTACGTGCCGGGCGTGACCATCGGCGGCGTCGTGGTGTTCTTCTTTCCGAGATAGAGCTTGAGGTACGTCGAGCTCGCGACGTGCGCGTCGTCGGCCTTTTGCACGGTGCACGCGTTCTTGTAGGTCGTGAGCTTGACCGCGCGGACGACCGAGCCGGCGAAGTCGTACGACTCGTCGTAGATGTACGCGTCGACCGGGACGAACGTCTTGCCGTTCACCGTCCCGGTGATCGTCGCGGGTCCGCCGTCGGCTCCGCTCGTCACGTCGGCTTGTGTCGTCCCGTCGGTGCCGCCGGCGTCGTCGGCGCCCGCGTCCGCTTGTGTCGCGGGTGGGCTGCTCGAGCTGCTCGAGCACGCCGCCGCCGCTCCGACCACGACGCCCACCACGAAGATCAACGCGCGCGTTTTCATGAGTCACCGCCCTCGATGCATCTCACGCTAACCCCATTTCCCTTCGTCTCGGTGGCGTTCGTCAGCCGGGAGCGCCGCAACATCGAAACCCTGTCTCGTAGAATCGAAACGCCGGCTCGTGTGCGTCGTTCGCGCCGCGGCAGCCCGTCCACGGCTTCGACCAGAAGCCGCCGATCAGCGTCACCGGCACCCACGTGCGCGACGGGCGCGAGCTCACCCACTCTTCGACGTTGCCGACGAGATCGAAGATCCCTGCGCGCGTCACGCACCGCGCGCGCGATCCGCTCGGCTCGCCTTGCCACAAGCGCGCGAGCTCGGCGTCGGCCACCGCGCCGCCTTTGTAGAGGACCTCGGCGTGGAACTCGCGCCACGGTTTGTGCGAGTTGCACGCTTCGCCGTCGGCTGCCCATCCGTACGGCCACGGGAGCATCTCCGGACCTTCGCACGCGCTCTCGAACTCGATCTCGTTGCACATGCGCTTGCCGCGCTCTTTGCACCACGCGGCGGCATCGAGCGACGACTGCATCACGAGCGGCTTCGCGCCGCGGGCGTTCGGAGCTTCGTAGACGTCCATGCAGAAGCGTTGGTGCGTCGGCTTGCCGCGCGGGCGATTCGATCCGGGTTTGTAGGCGAAGCAGTGCTTCGCGTCGCGCTTGTCGGTGCAGATGCGATCGATGACCTCGTAGTGATCGTGATCGACGAGGCGCATGTCCGCAGGGCACGCGCTCGAGGGCGAGGGCGACGACGAAGGCGACGACGAAGGCGAAGGCGAAGAGGGCGGGGGCGTGGCGCGCGCGGCGAGGGCGAGCGTGAGCGCGAGGGCGGGGGCGAGGAGGGCAATACGGCGCACGACGCTGCGACGCTACCGTCGGAGACGGTGCGGGGGCAAGAGTACGGCCCGCGGCGATCTATGCTGCGACGCATGTGGAAACGGGTGGCGCTCCTTGCGACCGTGTCTTGTCTCGCGTGCAGTCACACGAAGTCGTCCGCCGAGCCGATCGACGCGGGGAGCGGCGACGACGCGGGCGACGACGCGAGCGCGATCCCCGACTGGTGTCCGACGGCGAGCCCGGGGATCAGCAAGGGGCCGTGGTCGCTCGCGGCGACCGAGACGTCCGTGAAGATCCGATGGGAAGCGTGCCACGCAGGGACGAACGGCGATCTCTACTTCGCGCCTGAGGCGGGCGGCGCGGAGACGCAGGCGACGTCGACGGAGACGCCGATCACGATCACCCTCACGTACAAATCGCTCAGCGCGACGGCTCAGCCCGACTACGCGGGCGTCTACTACACGCACGAGGCGGTGCTCACGGGCCTCGCGCCTTCGACTTGCTACACGTACCGCCTCGCCGCGATGGACGGAACGAAGGGCCGCTTTTGCACGGCGCGTCGCCCGGGCGATCCGTTTCGGTTCATGGCGATCGGCGACACGAATCCGACGCTCGGCGACTCGACGACCAACGTCCTCAAATACACGCTTCCGAAGAATCCCGACTTCGTCCTCCACGGCGGCGACATTCAGTACTACGAGTCGACACTAGAGACATGGGCCGCGTGGTTTCCGCTCATGAACCCGATGCTCAGGCAGGGCGCGTTCTTCCCCGCGATTGGCAATCACGAAGACGAGAAGCAGAGCCCCGGCGAGCTCGCGACCTATTCGCTGCGCTTCTTCGGCGGCGCCGGCTTCGACGGATCGAGCACGTACTACCGATTCGAGAGCGGCGGTGTGTGGTTCTTCTCCGTGAACACCGAGCTGCCGATCGCGCCGGCGTCCGAGCAGGCGACGTGGCTCGCGCAGAGCCTGGCCGACGCATCGACGAAGCCGGGCTATCGGTTCTCGGTCGTCTTCATGCATCGGCCGCTTCTGACGTGCGGCGACAACGGCGACAATCTCATCAGTCAGCAATACTTCGAGACGATCTTCAAACAATACAAAGTCTCGCTCGTCCTTCAGGCGCATATGCACGGCTACGAGCGGTTCGAATACAACGGCATCACGTACATCACCGCGGCCGGCGGCGGCGGGCGCATGGGCAATGTCGACGAGAACGTGTCGCGCGCCTACTGCAACACGCGCATCGCGTCGGGTCCGTTCTTCCACGCCGTCCTGTTCGACGTCGCGGCCGGTATGTTGAGCGGGACCGTCATCGACGACATGGGAATGACGCGCGACTCGTTTGCGCACGCGGTGCCTTAGCGGCTCACTCGCAGACGGTGACCGTCTCGCCGGGCTTGCCGCTCGAGAGCGGGCGCTTCACGCAGCGCATCGTCGACATGTCGAGGCCGACCGTCGTGTTCGCGATCTTCGGCGCGGCCGCCGTGGGCGATTCGATCTTCGACGCGCCGATCACTTCCATGCGCTTCACGATCGTCTTCGTCGCGGGCGGCGTCGCTTCGCCGATCGGCGCGGGCTTGACGTGCTCGATCGCGGGCGTGCCGGTGTGCGTCGCGCGCTTGTTGACGACGACGAGGCCGAGCGCGCTCGACGAGATGAGCGCCGACATACAAAGAACCAAGGTGACGATGACCGACTTCCGCATGGGGTCCCAGCCTTTCGCGAAGTAGGGATTGCATCGCTCGTGCCGTGCGCGGCGAAGGTGATTTCTCGCGCGCGACGACCACGCATCGCGGGGTTAGCGCGTGCCGCGTCGGCGCGTTCGCGGGACCGATCGGGACAGAGCGGGACACCGTGCGTCGGTCGGGTCGCCGCGTCCCACCGCGTCGCGATACGCTCGCCGGATGACGAAGCTGGACCGAGGGGATCGCGTCGCGCTTCTGACGTCGGGCGGTGACGCGCCGGGAATGAACGCGGCGTTGCGCGCCGCGACGCGCGTCGGGCTGGAGCTCGGCTTCGACGTCGTGGGCGTCGAGGACGGGTACGTCGGGCTCATCGACGGACGGATTCGCGCGCTCGACTTGCGCGGGCTCGACGAAGCATCGCGACGCGGCGGGACGATCCTCGGCTCCGCGCGATCGAAGGTGTTCCCGACGCCCGATGGTCAACGTCGCGCGCGCGACGCGCTCGCCGCCGCGCACGTCCGCGCTCTCCTCGTCATCGGCGGCAACGGATCGCTCACCGGCGCGCGCACGCTCCGCGACGTCGTCGGTGTCGCGGGAGTCCCCGCGTCCATCGACAACGATCTCGCGTGCAGCTCGATGTCGATCGGCGTCGACACCGCGATGAACACGATCGTCGAAGCGATCGATCGGATCTGCGACACCGCGACCGCGCACCGACGCACCTTCATCGTCGAGGTCATGGGACGCGACTGCGGCTACCTCGCGATGACGTCGGCAGTCGCCGCGGGCGCCGACTGCGTGCTCCTCCCGGAGACGGGGAAGAGCGAAGCGGCGATCGTCGAGCAAGTGGTGCACGCGATGGAGGGGGCGTACGCGAAGGACTCCGGAAAGCGTCGCGTGCTCGTCGTGAAGGCCGAAGGGGTCAAGGTCGAGAGCGCGCGCCTCAAGGCGGCGGTCGACGCGCGGATCGGCGCGACGCTGAAGGACGTCGACACGCGTGTGACCGTGCTCGGTCACGTCGTCCGCGGCGGCGCACCGTCTGCGTTCGATCGATTGCTCGGCGCACGCCTTGCGCACGTCGCGATGCGCGCGCTCGCCGAGGGTCAGACCGATTTCATGGCCGGCTGGTTCGGGCCGGGTGTCACGCACGCGCCGTCGTCGCACGATCCTTACGTCGTCATCACGCCGCTCGAAGAGGTCCTCGCCGAGACCGCGCGCCTGATGGATGGGACGTCCGAGATCGCGCGCTGGCGACGTCGGATCTTCGAAGAGGTCGAGCCCATCCTGGCGCGATGACGCGCAACCCGTGAGGCTCGGCGGTCATCGATAAGGGTGAAATGACCGCAGTAGCTTCACTCGATCTCGCAGGTCGCGTCGCCGTCGTGACGGGCGCAAATACGGGTATCGGCAAAGAGATCGCGCGCGGGCTCGCCGCGCAAGGCGCGACGGTCGTGCTCGCGTGCCGCAGCCTCGACCGCGGCGGCGTCGCGCTCGACGACATCGTGCAGACTACAGGCAACACGAACGTGTCGCTCATGCAGCTCGACCAGTCGAGCCAAGCGTCCGTGCGGCGGTTCGCCTGTCAGTTCGGCCAAGTAAGCTCCAAGCTGCACATCCTGGCGAACAACGCGGGCGTCTGGCTCGACGCGAAACGCAAGAGCGTCGACGGCATCGAGCTGACGTGGGCGACGAACATGCTCGGGTACTTCTTGCTCACCAACGCACTCCTCGATCCGCTTCGCGCAGGCGCGGCCGACGGCGGCGCGCGCATCGTGAACACCGCGTCGGATCTCGCGCGCGGCCTCGAGCTCGACGACGTCGAATTCGATCGCCGTCCGTACGACGGCGTCGCGGCGTACGCGCAGAGCAAGCAGGCCAACCGCATGTGGACCTGGGCGCTCGCGCGTCGCCTCGCCGGCACGGGCATCACCGCGAACGCGATGCATCCGGGTTGGGTGCGCACCGAGCTC
>JBBQXV010000382.1:0-7316 GCA_038209335.1 Polyangiales bacterium
AAGATCGATGGCTACGACAAGATCGCGAACGTCATGAGTGCGAAGTTGGATCGAGCTGCGTGAAGGATTGAAATCGTGCTACGCGAACTCGGCAATCGGAAGAGCGTCCGACCTTTTCCACATCAAACGGGACACGACCGGAGCGAACGCCGGAAAGCGTCCTGGTCACCTACGACCAACCGACCGACTCGATCGGGTTCAGCGGACGCTTGCTCAACCCGAAAGGTTTGCCACTCGTCCACACCGACAAGTTCTACATGCCGAACAACACGCGGGTCGACTACGTGTGGGGTGACACCGATCGCGCGTTCGTCATCACGAGCACGTGCAGCCCGGTGAGTGAGACCGAGACGCTCGTCTTCACGCTCATCAGCTACAAGCTCGGCGCCCTCAACGTCGCCGCGCGCGCGCTCCTGCCTTGGTACACGCGCAAGGTCATCCAGCAG
Source organism: Polyangiales bacterium (assembly GCA_038209335.1). Classification (GTDB taxonomy): domain Bacteria; phylum Myxococcota_A; class Polyangia; order Polyangiales; family Polyangiaceae; genus JBBQXV01. The sequence continues at coordinate 447 of JBBQXV010000382.1, forward strand.
GACGTCGAGATCATGGAGATCCAAGGGCGCGGGCTTCGTCACTACGGCACGACCGACTTCGCGTCCACGCCGGCCGACACGCTGCACGTGCACATCGAATCGCTCCGCGACTGGGCACGCGCCGGCGGCAAGGCAGAGCGACCGGCCCCGCGCGTCGACGCGATGGAGTTCTGGCTCTGATGACGATGTTGATCGAAGAGAATACATGGGCGTTGCGCCGCGCGATTCCCGACGACAACGCGCGGCTCTGCGAGCTCGTGCGCTCGATTCACATGAAGGGAAAGCTCGACGTCACGCAGGAGCGTGATCCGGATTTCTTCGCGTTGTCACGGATGCATCTCGGCGATGCGGAGACGTGGGTGTTCCTCGACGAAGCGCGCAACGTCGAAGGGTGCGTGTCGCTCTGCATGCGTGACGCTTGGCTCCAAGGCGCGCGCGTGCGGACCGCGTACTACTGCGATTTGCGACTGTCGTCCAAGCTCCGCGGCGGCGCGATCCTCGCCAAGACTTCACCCGTATTCATGAAGCACGCGCGGGAGACGCTCGGGGTCGAGCTCGTTCACGACGTCGTCTTCGATACGAACGCCGTTGCGCGCGCGGCGCTCGAGAAGCGCGGCGAAAAGCGCCGCGACGTTGCGATTCATGCGCCGATGACGCCGTTCGACATGACCTCGGTACAGCTCACGACCGAGAAGCCCGCACCATCGGGCTCGATCCAGCGCGCACGCGACGCGGACCTCGAGGGGATCGCCGATCTCTTGCGTGACGATCAGCGCGCGCGACCGCTCGGCTTCGTCGTCGACGAGGAGCTGTTGAGTGCACGCATCCGCACGTGGCCTGGCTTCTCGATCGAGAGCTTCTTCGTCTCACGTGACGCCTCGGGCAAGATCAACGGCTGCGTCGCGCCGTGGGACACCAAGTCGTTCAAGCGCACGCGCGTCCTCGGCTACCACGGCGAGATGCGCCTCGTCCGCGCTGCGTTCGACGTGACAGCGCGGCTCCGGGGATTTCGCCGCTTGCCGAAGCCCGGCGAGTGCTTCGACTTCTCGTTCCTCACGCACCTCGCCGCGAAGGACGACAATCCCGCGATCGTGCGCGACCTCGTCCTTGCCGCGTACCGCGAGCTCTTGCCGACGCGCCAACACTTCGCGAGCGCGATGGTGCCGCGCGGCTCGCCGATCGCAAAAGCGTTCGATGGTTTCACGGTCCAGCGAACGCCGATGACGCTGTATGCGGTGTTCGAGCCCGGCAGCGCGTGGGAGAAGGCCGATCTGCGCACGCTGCGCCCCGGCTTCGAGATGGCGCTGTCATGACCCTCGTCGGCCTCACCGCGAAGAATCTCCTCCGTAACAAAGTGCGAACGGTGCTCACCGTCCTCGGCGTGGCGGTTGCGATCGTCACCTTCGTTCTCTTGCGCACCGTCGTCGCCGCGTGGAACGGCGCCGCGGACTTCGCCGCGAAAGACCGGATCTTCACGCGCCACAAGCTCTCGTTCGTGATGTCGCTGCCGAAGCGCTACTACGACGATGTCCGCGGTGCGCCCGGGATTCGAAGCGCAACCTACGCGACGTGGTTCGCCGGAATGGATCCAAACCACGACAAGGAGTTCTTCGCGACGATCGCGGTCGACACGAAGACGTACTTCGACGTCTACGACGAGATTCTCGTACCGGCCGCCGACATGCAGAAGTGGCGCGAGGATCGGAGCGGCGCGATCGTTGGCGACATCCTCGCCAAGAAGCTCGGCTGGACGGTCGGTCAACGCGTCACGCTCGACAGCGGCATGTACCCGACCGATCCGATGCGACCGTGGACGTTCACGATCGACGGCATCTACACGACGACGGCAAAATCAGTCGATCGCTCGACGTTCTTCCTCCATTGGGGCTACCTGAACGACGCGCTCCCGCCAGAGATGCAGAACGAGATCGGTTGGGTCGTGAGCCGGACGACCGATGCGCGTCGCACCGCCGACACGAGCAGCGCGCTCGATCGGCTCTTCTCGGAGCGTGAGGTTCAAACGCTGAGCCAGGACGAGCGCACGTTCCAGACGTCCTTCCTCGCAACCTTGTCGGCGATCCTCGGCGCGATGGACGTCGTCTCGATCGCGATCATGGGAATCATGATCCTGGTGCTCGGCAACACGATCTCGATGGGCGTTCGCGAGCGGACGAGCGAGTACGGTGTGCTGCGAGCGCTCGGATTTCTTCCGAGTCACATCGCGTCGTTCATCTTCGGCGAGGCCGTGCTCATCGGGGCGGCCGGCGGCGGCGTTGGGCTCGCGATCGCCTACCCGCTCGTCGAGCGCGGCGTCGGCCGATGGCTCGAAGAGAACATGGGGAGCTTCTTCCCGTATTTCCGGATCGACACCAAGCTGGCCGTGGGCGCCGTCGCTCTTGCCATCGGCCTCGGTGTCGCGGCTGCAGCGCTCCCAGCCTTTCGCGCGTCGCGCCTCACTGTGACCGACGCCTTGAGGCGCGTTGCATGATTCCGATTCGCTACAACGTTCGCAGCCTCCTCGTGCGAAAGCCGACCACGATCGCGACCGCGCTCGGGATCGCGCTCGTCGTCTTCGTCCTCGCGACGTCGCTGATGCTGTCGGCCGGCATCAAGAAGACGCTCGGCACGACGGGACGCGACGACGTCGCCATTGTGCTTCGCAAAGGGAGCTACAACGAGCTCGGGAGCGTCGTCGAAGACGCGAAGGTCGGAATCCTCCTCGCGATGCCGGGCGTCAAACACACCGATGCCGGCGCGGTCTCCGTGCGCGAGGTGATCGTGGTCGCGGCGATGGACAAGATCGGCGCGAGCGGCACGGCGAACGTGCAGATTCGCGGCACGTCCGACGACGCGATGTCGTTTCGCCCGGGCGTGCGCATCGTGGCAGGACGCGCTGCGCGTCCCGGCACCGACGAGGCCGTCATCGGTCAGAGAATCCGCGGACGGTTCCTCGGTACCGATCTCGATCAGTCGTTCGAGCTCCAAAAAGGAAGAACCGTCAAGATCGTCGGCGTCTTCGAAGACGGCGGATCTTCGCACGAGTCGGAGATCTGGGTCGGCATCGACGTATTGCGCACGGCGTACCGCCGGCTCGGCATCGTGTCGTCGGTCCGCGTGCAGCTCGATTCGCCGCGGAGCTTCGAGGCGTTCCAGGCTGCCGTCCGGCAAGACAAGCGCCTCGGCCTCGATGCGCTGCGCGAGCCGAGCTACTACGAAAAAATCTCCGAGGGCGCGAGCGGCTTCGTCGGCGGCATGGGGACGCTCGTCGCAGTCTTCTTCTCGATCGGCGCCATGATCGGCGCAGCGATCACGATGTACGGAGCCGCTGCCAATCGGCAGCGCGAGATAGGCACGCTTCGCGCGCTCGGATTCTCGCGCGGCGCAGTACTCCTGTCGTTCATCATGGAGTCCGTGCTCATCGCCGCGGCCGGCGGCGTCGTCGGGCTCGCGGCCTCGTTCTCGATGCGCGCGGTGAGGTTCTCGGTGATGAACTACGCGAGCTGGTCGGAGATCGTCTTCAGCTTCGAGCCGACGGCCGCGACGCTCGGGACCGCGCTTGGTTTCGCTGGCGTGATGGGGCTCGTCGGCGGCATTTTCCCGGCGATCCGCGCGTCACGCATCTCGCCCGTCGTCGCGATGCGCGGCGGCTGAGCGCCTACAGCTCCGGCCCCGGCGTCCCCTTCGTGCTCGCGAAGAGCTCCGGCTTCTTGATGTAGCCCGCCGGCAGCTCGCCCGTCAGCGACTTGAGCCACACGACAATCGACGTCGCTTGGTCGTCGGTGATCTCTTTGCCGATCTGATGGCGCGCCATCATCTTGACGACCTCGTCGAGCGACGTGATCGAGCCGTCGTGAAGATACGGTCCCGTCTTCTCGATGTTCCGAAGACTGGGCACGCGGAAGACCATGTAGTCTTCATTCTTCTGCGTGAGCTCGTAGCGACCGCGGTCGCGCACGTAGGGCCATGCCTTGATGAGGCCGAGCTTCTGGAACATCGACGCGCCGATGTACGGGCCGTAATGGCAAGTTGGGCATCCGACGTCGACGAACGTGTTGAAGCCGCGCTTCTCTGCGTCGGTGAGCGCCCCCTTCTCGCCGGCGAGGAATTTGTCCCAGCGCCCCGGCGTGAAGAGCTTGCGCTCGAACGCGCCGATTGCGCGCGCGACGTTGTCGAAGCTGACCGGTTTCTTGTCGCCGGCGAATGCCTTGTTGAACGCTTCGACGTATTCGGGAATCGAGCGAACGATCTCCTCGATGCGCTTGGGCGCGGCGGCCATCTCGACCGGATTCAACATCGGCCCCTTCGCTTGATCCTCGAGGTTCGCAAACTTGCCGTCCCACATCAGCGCGAAGAAGCCGGCCGAGTTGTAGACGGTCGGTGAGTTCCGTACGCCCGTCTGCTGCGCGTGGCCGCTCGATGTCTTCTTGCCGTCGACGCCGTACGCATCGAGCGAGTGGCACGAGTTGCAGGAGATGTCCTGCCCCTTCGAGAGGCGCGGGTCGAAATAGAGCATGCGACCGAGCGCGATCTTGTCGTCGCTCAGCGGATTCGTCGGAGAGCTCACGAGCGTGGGGAGCCCACCGAAGCTCGCGGTGCGGCCCTCGTCGATCTCCGCGCTGACGAGCGGCACCGCCGCGGACGGCGCGGACGCGGACGAGAGCGCGCTCGCCGGCGGCGCGGCCGTGTCGGCGGGCTTCGTGAATCGCCAGATCCCGAACGCGCCGAGCGCAGCGATCGCGACCACGACCGCGATGCCGACGCCACGCTTCGAAGCCGGCAGTGCGACCGCCACCGCTCCTCCTGTCGTGACAGTCGCCGTGCTCGCGCTCCCGGCGGTTCGCCCGCTTCCACTTCCCGTCCCCGAAGCCCCGCTGACGATCGCCACACCCGACGCGGAGAAGCGCTGTGACGAGCTCCCCGATCCGCTCGCGCCTCCCAAGCTGAGTGGCGACAGATCCGCCATCGACGTCGCCGTCTCCGCGGCGTGCATCTGCGCTTGGACCTTCTTCTGCACGGCGTCGCGCAGCGACTGGAACATCACGCTGATCCGCTTGCCGAGCTCTTCCTGGCGAACGGTGACTCCCGTCCGAGCGATCCACCGCTCGAGCTCTTCGCGCATCTCGGTCGCGGTTTGAAATCGCTTCTCGGGATCGCGGTCGAGCGACTTGGCGACGATCTCGTCGAGATCGGGATCGATGTCCTTGATGACCGACGACACGCGCGGGACGCCGCCGTTGCTGAGCAGTCGCTTCAAGCGATCCGACGCCGACTCGCCGCGCACGAGGTACTCGAGCGTCAACGACTCCCAGAGGACGATCCCCATTGCGTAGAGATCCGTTCGACGATCGATCGTGTCGCCCATCGCCTGCTCGGGCGACATGTACGCGACCTTGCCTTTCAAGACACCGACCTCGGTCTGCGTCGAGCTCGTCATCGCCTTCGCGATCCCGAAGTCGACGACCTTGACCTGCCCTTCGTACGTGACGAAGAGATTGTGCGGCGAGATGTCGCGATGGACGATCTGCAGCGGCTTGCCGTCGTAGTCCTTGAGCTCGTGCGCGTAGTGAAGCCCGGCGAGCGCGTCCGAGACGATGCGCGCGCAGATCGGCGGCTCGAGCGTCTTGCCGTTCTTCTTGAGGTTCTCGAGGATCTTGTTGAGCGACTGCCCTTCGAGAAACTCCATCGCGAGGAAGTACTCGCCCTCGGAGTCACCGACCTCGTGCGTGTGCACGACGTTCGGATGATTGAGCCTCGCGGCGAGGCGCGCCTCGTCGAGGAACATGTCGACGAACGACTGATCCTTCGCGAGCGGCGACTTCAGGCTCTTGACGACCGCGAGCTTGTTGAAGCCCTTCGGTCCGCGCGCGATCGCGAGGAAGACGTCCGCCATGCCGCCGCTGCCAAGCGTCGCGAACGGCTGGTACTTGCCGAACGTCTTGCGCCCGGACATCGCCGTGCCTGTAGCCGCGAGTGTCGGTTGGTCCTCGCCAATCGGTTTCTCGCCGATTTTTTCGTCGGCCATTAGAGAAGGCTATCGACGTCGGAGCCAGTGAGCAAGGCATGCCGGTGGCACGCCAACGTCGCCGGAAAACTCGCGCGAGAGCCGCTATTTGAGCGCTTCCGGCACGCGCGTAATCGCGCCGCGAACCGCCGCCTCGATCGCGCTGTTCTCGAGTCCGCCGCTTCGGCTCTCGACGCGCGCGCGCCCTTCGAGGATCGCGACGAGATTGCCATTCTTCTTCCCGCGCAGCGTCGCCGAGACCACGCAGCTCACCGATCGCGACTGCCCGTTCGTGACCGCGTCGATCTTCACGAGGGCGACGCTGAGGATCGCTTCTTTGCTCACGGGCACGCGGCTCAGGTCGAGCTTGCCGAGCTCGTCGAGGGCCGCTGTGCGCACGACCGGCTCGTGCTTCGCGTCGATCGCGTGGACCTCCGCGAGTCGCACACGATCGCCGGCGGCGTGAGTCGTCGACGCGATCGACAACGCGACGAAACCGAAGAGTGCGCGACGGAGCATGTCCGAGCGCTAACGTCTCGCGTCGGGCACGGGCAAATTCGAAGGCGAAAGAGGGCGCACATCGTGCGAGCGCGCGTCACCTCGTGCGCATCACTTCATACGTGCGAAGAGATCGACGACGAGTCGATACGACGCGAGCGCGAGCGCAGGATCGTAGCGCGGCCCCTCGTCGCGGAGGAACGCGTGCGCGGCGTTGAATTCGTGCCACGAGAAACGCGTCTTTGCTTCGACGAGGCAGGATTGGATCTTCGCGCGACCTTCGTCCGGGATGTGCGGATCCTGTCGCCCCCAGACCATCATCAGCTCGCCCGCGACATCGCCCGCGCGCGCGGCACTCTCGGGCACGTGAC
>JBBQXV010000383.1:0-7298 GCA_038209335.1 Polyangiales bacterium
GTACCCGATGATGACGTCTTGCGCGTCGCGCAGCGCCGTGACGGAGACCACCGCGGGAAAGCGGCTCCGGTCCTTTCGGATGTACGTCAGCTCGTAGATGTCTTCGATCCCGCGCGACGCTTTGAAGACCAGCGCTTCGAAGCCCGGCGTGATCGTGGTGCCGAGCTCGAGGCTCAGCGCCTTCGCGCGCGCGATCACCTCGACGGGATCCGAGATGTCGGCCGGCGTGATGTTGTTCGTCACCTCCGCAGCCGTGTATCCGAGCATCCGCTCGGCGCCGACGTTGAAGATCTGGATGACGCCCTTGGCGTCGGTGGCGATGCTCGAGAAGTTCGCGCTGTTGAAGATCGCGCTCTGCAATGCTCCCATCGTGAGGAGCGCTTCGGCGCGTCGGACGTCTACGTGGGGATCAGTCTCTTCGAGTCCAACCACTCCGTCTCCAGTCTGGTCCGCGGCGCGGAGGCGCAAACGGCGTGCACGCAATTGTCCGGCCGCCCATGAGCTCGACAAACAGCGCCGCACGCGTGTTCGGGTGTGGGGCGTTTCTTCCGTGCGTGGCGAGTTGGTCCGCTAGATCGCCACATTCGTCACGACTCCGCCGAACGGTTCGACGTCGGTGCGCTCGGACGATCACGCAGCTTCTCGAACTCCGCTTGCAGCGAGCGCATCTCTTGGTCGGAGAGATCCTCGAGCGCGAGGAGCTTGTTCCGAGCGCGTCGATTCGCGCGAATGAGCTCGTCGAGCTTGAGGTGGAGCGCGTGGCTGTCGCGGTTTTGGGTGTTCTGGATGAGGAACACCATGAGAAACGTGACGATCGTGGTCGTCGTGTTGATCACGAGCTGCCACGTGTCCGAGTAGTGAAAGAGCGGTCCAGTGACGAGCCACGTGACGATGAGCATCGTCGCGGCGAGGAACGAGCCCGGATTACCGACGACGGCGGAGGTCCAGTGTGCAAAGCGCCGGAAGTAGTCCTGCATGGGCCCATATCGTGCAATTCAGAGTCCGCATGCAACTCCCGCTCTTCGATCCAACGCAGTCTGCGACACGGAGCTCACGATGGTGAACTTGACGGTGTACGGCCAAACGGACGTCGGGCTCGTTCGCGCATCGAACGAGGACGCGTTCCTCATCGCCGATCTCACCGGAGGCAACCTCATCGAGGAGCAGCAAATCGCGCGGTTCGAGGTGGGAGCGCGCGGCGTGTTGCTCGCGGTCTCGGATGGCATGGGCGGTGAGCGCGCGGGCGAGGTCGCGAGCGCGATGGTCATCGAGTCGCTCCAGCGGACGATGGGTAAAGACCGCCAGTCACAGCCGCCGCCCGACGCCCTGCTCGAGAGAGCGATTGGGCGGGCAAATCGCGAAGTGTGGCACGCGGCGGCAAAGCCGGGCCACGAGCGGATGGGAGCGACCTTGACCGCGCTCTTCGTCTTGGGCGACTCCGTGCACATTGCAGAGGTCGGCGACTCGCGCGCGTATCTGCTTCGCGGCGGGGTGCTGCATCAAGTGACGCGAGACCAGAGCTACGTGCAGGTTCTCGTCGACGCCGGCACGATGACGCCAGAGGAGGCGGAGACCGCGCCGATGAAGAACGTGATCCTCCAGGCGATGGGGCAAAAGTCGGACGTGACGGTCGCGTTGGGCAGGTTGTCGTTGCGGCAGCGTGACTGTTTTCTCATCTGCTCCGACGGACTCTCGAACAAGGTGTCGCCCGACGAGATGAAGCACGTCATCCTGACCGCGCCTCGCCTCGACGCGGCGTGCGCGACGCTCATCGATCTCGCCAAGAAGCACGGCGGCGAGGACAACGTCACGGTGATCATCGGCGGCGTCAGCGGAGATCTTCCTCCCCTCGTGCCGAGCGAACGGATCACCGACACGCTCGAAATCCTGAAAGAGTACGGAATGCCGAAGGTCGGCGCTGCGAGCGCTCGCTAGCCACCGCTTCTCCACGCATGCAGGAACGTCCCGAAACGGATCGTCGTGTCACCTCGCCGTTCTTCGGCGTCGGACCAAACCGCGTGCGTCTGCTGTGCGACGCGCGCGAAGCCTACCCGGCGATGCTCGCGGCGATCAGGTCGGCGCGCGAGGAAGTCCTGCTCGAAATGTATTGGATAGGCGCGGACGTCGCCGGCGTTCGCTTCCGCGACGCGCTATGCGAGCGCGCGCGCGCCGGCGTTCGCGTTCGCGTGATCTACGACGCGGTCGGGAGCATCGCCCTTCCCTCCTCGTGGTGGCAGCCGCTCCGCGCGGCCGGCGCGCACGTGCTCGCGTACGGTCCCGTGGCGCCGTGGCGCCGTCGCTTTCGATTCGCGGGATTGGCCTTTCGCGACCACCGAAAGATTCTCGTCGTCGACTCGACCACGGCGTTCGTCGGCGGCATGAACATCGCGCGCGAGTGGCTCCCTCGCGACGAGGGGGGCGACGGCTGGCGCGACGACGCGGTCGAAGTGTGCGGTGTGGCGGCCGCCGAGCTGCGCGAACACGTCTGCGAATCGTGGGCTCGCTGCGGCGGACCGGCGCTCGCGACCGCCGCGCGCACGGCGATTCGGGGACAGCGCCGCACCTGGGTCGTCGCGAACCGCATCGACGACGGGAGACCGAACCGACGGATACGCCGCGTGTACAGCGCCGCGATTCGGCGCGCGAAGAAGAGCATCGACATCTCGGCCGCATACTTTCTCCCCGGGCCGCTCTTTCTGCATGCGCTGCGCGCTGCGAGACGCCGCGGCGTGCGCGTACGTGTCCTCGTCCCATCGCGCAGCGACGTGCGCGTGGTGGAGCTCGCGATGGTCGGCGTGCTCGCGCAGCTGCTCCGCGACGGCGTCGAGGTGTTCGCGTACGAGCCCAGCGTCCTGCATTGCAAGACCGCCGTCATCGACGAACGCATCGTGATCCTCGGGAGCCACAACCTCGACACGCTCTCGTGGCGTTACAACCTCGAGAGCAACCTCGTCGTCGACGATCGCGCGTTTGCGGCGGAGGTCAGCCGCTCGTTCGCGCGTGACCTCGAGTACTCCGCCGCGCTCGATCTCGACACGTGGACCGCAAAACCGCGGGCCATGCGCGCCCTCGCGTGGATGGCGGCGCGCTTTCGCGCGTTCCTCTGAGCGATGGCGCTACGCGGTCGCCTAGCGACAGGTACGCGCGATCACCGCTTGTTGCCGTCGATCTTGTCGCCGGTTTTTTCGAGCTTCTCGCCGGTCTTGTGGAGAGCCTTCGTGGTATCGGCCTTCACGCCTTGAGCCGTGTTGTGGCAACCGACGACCGCGACGAACGAGACGGTGAGGCAGGCGAGCACGATTCGATGGTGACGGTTCATGCACGGGACCACTACAAGACGCGTGCCGCGATCAGCGCGACCATCGAGGCCCCTCTACCGGATCCCGACAGGCAGGAGTCGGCGCATCCGCGCGCAGAGCTCGACACGCTCGACGGGTTTGGCGACGAAGTCTGAGGCGCCGGCGCTCGCGGCGAGGCGACGGGAGTTTCCATCGTCGATGGCGCTGAGCATGATGAGGGGAATGTTCTTGGTGACGGGATCGCTCTTGAGCGCGACCGCGACCTGGTAGCCGTTCATGCCCGGCATCATGATGTCGAGCAGGATGAGATCGGGCGTCTGCGTCGCTGCGATGTCGAGCGCTTCTTCGCCCCCCCTTGCCGTGACGAGGACGAAGCCTTCGTAGGTGAGGACGATGGTGAGGAGCTCTCGGTTGTCGCGCTCGTCGTCCACGATGAGAATGAGCGCCGGGCGGTCGATGTCTTCCGGTGGTGCACGCGCGGAAGACAGGAGCATGCCTTTGCAAGCGAGCAAGTCTGTGACCATCAGGGGCGCGCGCGCGCCAGCAGCTCCCTCAGCTTGTTCGCCATCGCGTCCGGGGCGCACGGTTTCATCAGGAACGCGTCGAAGCCGGCCTTGCGTAAGCGCGGGTCGTCCGTGCCGAACGACTGACCGCTGAATGCAAGAATGGGGATGTGACGAGTGGCTTCGCTTTCCTTCAATTGCCGCGTTAATTCCCAGCCATCGGTGATCGGCAAGATGAGATCCGTTACGATCGCGTCTGGCAGCAAGCGGTTCGCTTTTTCCAATGCCTCGGCGCCGTCGGCAGCCTCGACGACGCGAAAGCCGCTGAACGCGAGGTACTCGGCGCACATCGTTCGGTTGTCTTGCGAGTCGTCGACGACCAAGACGAGCGGAGCGGTGTCGGCCATTTGCCGAGTCTAACCCCTAATGGAATGCGAGGACTGCACGGCATTAATGCCACACAGTGGGGCGATTCGGCTGCACACTCGGCGCCCGACGTTCGAAACGGCTCTAATATCCGCGGGGGAGGCATGTCGCCTCGCCCGGTACGGCCCCTGCAGAGAATGCCTCACTTCGCTCCCACGATACTGGAGGCAGCCCAAATGAAACACCGCATCCTCGTCATCGACGACGATAGCAGCATGTGCGAGCTCCTGAAGCTCGAGCTCGAGAGCCGCGACTACGAGGTCGTCACCGAGACGTCGCCGGAGGCCGCGCTGCGAACTCTGAGCACGGAAGACTTCGGCCTCGTCATCAGCGACATCAACATGCGCGGGATGAGCGGTGTCGACCTCTGTCGCCGCGTCGTCGTCCTCCGCGAGGAGATGCCGGTCATCGTCATGACCGCGTTCGCGACGATCGAGTCGGCGGTCGCGTCGATTCGCGCGGGCGCATACGACTTCGTCACCAAGCCGTTCGAGACCCAGGACCTCGTCCTGACGATCGAGCGCGCGCTCAATCACCGCGCCCTCCGTGAAGAAGTCACGCGCTTGCGGCGCGAGGTGAGCGAGCAGCGGCCGTTCGACGAAATGGTCGGCGGCAGCCCGGCGATGAAGAAGATCTACGATCTCATTTCGCGCGTCGCCGACACGGACGCCACGGTGCTCGTCAGCGGCGAGAGCGGTACGGGCAAGGAGCTCGTGGCGAAGGCGCTTCACAGGCGAAGCAGTCGCGCCAACGGTCCGTTCGTCGCGATCAACTGCGCGGCGATGCCCGAAAGCCTCCTCGAGAGCGAGCTCTTCGGACACGTCAAAGGAGCGTTCACGGATGCGCGAGGCTCGCGGTCCGGGCTCTTCGTGAAGGCGACGGGCGGCACTCTGTTTCTCGACGAGGTCGGCGAGATGCCGATGGGAATGCAGGCGAAGCTGCTTCGCGCACTCCAAGAGCGCACGGTGCGTGCGGTCGGCGCCGACGTCGAGACTCCGTTCGACACGCGGATCGTCGCGGCGACCAATCGCGATTTGGAGTTCGAGGTCTCGGAGCGTCGCTTTCGGGAGGACCTCTTCTACCGCATCAACGTCGTTCGCGTTCACCTGCCGCCGCTGCGCGAGCGCGAGAGCGACGTGCTGACGCTCGCGAAGCATTTCCTCGACCGCGCGCAATCGAAGGGGCCGGCGCGTGTCGTCGGCTTCAAGCGGGCCGCCGCCGATCGTCTCGTGGCGTATTCGTGGCCCGGTAACGTCCGCGAGCTTCAGAACTGCATGGAACGCGCGGTCGCGCTCGCGCAGTTCGATCACGTCGGCGTGGAGGATCTGCCGGAGCGAATCGGCGAGTTCAGGTCGGCGCCGATCCAGGTCGACGAGATCACGGAGGCGAAGGATCTCGTTACGATGGACGAGATCGAACAGCGTTACATTCGCCGCGTGCTCGACGCCGTCGGCGGGAACAAGGCATCTGCGGCGCGCGTGCTCGGCTTCGATCGCAGGACGCTGTATCGAAAGCTCGACCGGTGGCGCGACGGCACGGCGAGCCACGGCGCGAACGGCACTGTGTCACCGTGACTTCATCGAATCTCTTCCCTAGGCGGTGCGAGCGCTGATGAAACCGAAGGCGCGGCCGATGTCGATCGCGGTCGAGATCGATCCTCTCCCGTGGCGGGAGCTCATCTCGACGGTTTGCCACGATCTCAAGGACCCGCTCGCGTCGGTGGTCATGGGAACGGGCTACCTTCACAGGGCGCTCCCCGCCGACGAGGCGACGGCGGCGGCGCGTCGCGTCGTCGAGGCGATCGGCCGCTCGACCAGCCGCATGAGCCTGCTGGTCAGCGCGCTCTCGGATCTCGCGCTTCTCGAACGACACGACCTCGAGCTTCGGCGGGCGACACACGACGTCGCGGCGCTCGCGCGCGCGGCGCACGAACAGCTCACGGTGAACGCCGCCCCGCACGGCATCACGACCACGCTCGACCTCGCGGCGGACATCGAAGGGCTCCAGCTGTCGTGCGACGGCGAGCGTCTCGGTCAGATCCTCGCGCAGCTGGGCGCGGCTGCGCTGCGCGTGGCAACGGAGAAAGGCGTGATCGCGTCGCGCGTGCGTTGCGATGGCGCCACGCACGTGCGCTTCGAGCTCGAGACGACCGTTCGATCGTCCGCCGAGCCAAGCGAAGTCGGCGGGGCGTCACCGCGGACGGACGTACCGAAAGTGGCGATGGCGCTCGCGCGTGGGCTCATCGAGCTTCACGGCGGGAAGCTCGAGGCGACGCGCGACGACGACGTCGTGAAGCTCGCGTTCGCGATTCCTCGAACGCGCGGCTGATCGCCACGCTGGTGGCGGGATGGCGCGTGCCCGAAGTGGCGGCACGGTCCTCGCTTCGGCGTGCTCCATGAAAACGAACACGAGCGTCGTGAAGGTGCGCGATATCGCGCGCGGTGATGTCCATGAAGTGCCGCGGGGCCTCTCGATGCTTCGGGTTCCGTACGATTTCTTCCATCCGACCGGCGCCGTTCGCGTCGAGGACGGTCTCGCGACGTACGTCGTCGGGAGCGAGGTCTCGACCGGGCGTGTCGCGCCGGCGGCGCTCGCGGACGCGCAGCCCGGAGAGCGCGTGCTCTTGCAGCTCCCGTCGTCGGCGGACGGCGACTGGTGGCTGTGCGAGATCCAAGAAATGAACGGAGTCGCAGCGTCGTGATCACCCGTCTCAACGAGAGGAAGAACGCACCATGAGCACGATGGAGTTCGTCATTGGGTGGGTCGCGATCGGCTTCGCAGCGGCGATGGCCGCCTTCATTCTCCCGTTTCGGCGCGGGTTGCTCGGCATTGCGGCGAACGTCGTCGCTTCGATCGCGGGTGCGGTGAGCGTTGCGCTCCTCGGCGTGGCGCTCGGGCTCTCGAGCTCCATTCGCGATCCGTTCGGTTTCGCGCTCGCCGGGCTCGGAGCCGTCGCGTTCCTCGCGCTGCTTCACGTGGTGTGGGAGCGCTCGACGCACATCGCACGACGCGCGGAACGATAGCGCGGCCAAAGCGCGCGCGCGGGTGCACGCCGAGGCACTTCGCTACG
>JBBQXV010000384.1:0-7206 GCA_038209335.1 Polyangiales bacterium
TCGCGAACCGTGTCGGCATCGCGACCGTCAACGCGAACTGGGGATCGGGCGAGCCGCGCGTCCCTGGGCAAGGGCGCTCGATCATCGTGGCGGGCGACGGCGCCATCGTCGCGCGCGCGACGAGCGTGCACGGTGCCGCGACGCGCATCGACGCGACGATCGCGCCGCGCGGGCGCCGCGGGGTGTAGTTCGATCGTCCGTCCTTTATGAGACGCTGAACACTTCGAGTACCCTTCTCGTGGAGGGCACGACATGCGACTTCATGCGATGACGTTGGCAGCGGCAGTGGCGACGACGTTCGTGGCGAGCGCGGGGGACGCGCGCGCGGAGGTGCCGTGGGTCGAGCGGCCGCTCTCACTCAAGACGCTGCACGCGCAGATCCAAGCGGGCGTCGGGTTCGGGCAATACCCGGCGATCGGCGGACAGAAGTTCGGAACGGGATCGAACCTCGAAGCGGCGCTCGGCCTCCCCTTCTTCGGCGAGCTCAGTGTACGCACCGGCTTGGGCTTCGGTGACGCCGGTCGATTCTCGCGCGCCGACTACTACGCGCGCCTCTTCGATCACGAGACCGCGAACGCCGGCAACGACGCCTGGGCGAACCCGGAGATCCGCCTCCGCGGGACCATCGTCGATCTCGAAGTGTTCGCGATCGGCCTCGAGTCGCGCTTCGTCGCGCCACTCGCCACCGGCACCAACTTCTCCGTCGCGCCCGGCGTTCCGATCATGATCCGCGTCCCGAAGCTCCTGCGCATCGACACCGGCGTCTTCGTACCGATCGCATTCAACGACCAGACCGAATACACGATCAGCATTCCGGCTCAGCTGTGGATCCAGGTCAAAGACGCCTTCTTCGGTCCGATGACCGGCATTCGTTTCAATCGGGTTGCGACGACGACGATCGACCTCGCGGGCGCGAAATCGACCTCCACGACGACGCGAACCGACATCCCCGCAGGCATCGGCGGTGGCTACACCATCGGCGGGATGCTCGACCTCAAGGCGCAGATCTACATGCTTCGCATCAACGACGCCGACTGGAGCAAGACGATCGGCGGCGGTATCGGGGTGGGTCTGCTGATTCCTTGAGATGTGAGCGGAGAGAGCCCGATTCACACACGGCTCAGACGAAAAACCGTAAGGCGACGCGCGCGCCCAGCGTTGATACCCTTGAAATCGGGAAACCATTTCGGTTCCCGGACGTCTATCGGGTCTGGGAAAGGGCGTGATGGAGAGCAGCGAGGAAGTCCCGATGCCGATTCGTCAGGGCGACATGCTCGCGGGGAAATACCGCGTCGAGCAGGTCCTCGGCGTGGGCGGCATGGGCGTCGTCGTCGCGGCGATGCACCTCGAGCTCGAGCAGCGCGTCGCGGTGAAGTTCCTTCTCCCGGCCGCGCTCGCAAACGTCGCCATCGTCGCGCGGTTCGCTCGCGAGGCGCGCGCCGCGGTGAGGCTCAAGAGCGAGCACGTCGCGCGCGTGATCGACGTCGGCAAGCTCGACGGCGGCGAGCCGTACATGGTGATGGAGTACCTCGATGGCGTCGATCTCGGGACGCTCCTCGAGCAACGCGGCGCACTAAGCCCGACCGAGGCCGTCGGCTACGTGCTCCAGGCATGCGAAGCGGTCGCCGAAGCGCACGCGCACAAGATCGTGCATCGCGATCTCAAGCCGCGGAATTTGTTTCTCACGAAGCGCGTCGACGGACGTCCGCTCGTCAAGGTGCTCGACTTCGGGATCTCGAAGGTCACCGACGCATCGGGATCCGAGCACAGCTTGTCGCTCACGCGCACGACCGAGGTGATGGGATCGCCGATGTACATGTCGCCCGAGCAGCTTCGTTCGGCGCGCGACGTCGACGAGCGGACCGACATCTGGGCGCTCGGCGTCATCCTCTACGAGCTTCTCACCGGCGAGGTTCCGTTTCACGCCGAGACGGTGACCGCGCTGTGCGCGATGGTGCTGCAAGACATCCCGCGCAATCCGACGTCGGTGAAGCCGGAGGTTCCGCAGAAGCTCGCGGACGTCGTCGGGCGTTGCCTCGCGAAGGTGCCGGCCGAGCGTTACCAGACGGTCGCGCAGCTCGCAGAAGACCTCGAAGAATTTTCGGCGCCCGAGTCGCGCGGTGCGGCGGCGCGCATCAAGAACGTCGCGGTCGAGTCGCAGCCACGAAGCTTGACCGGCCCGCAGCAAGCGATGATGGGACCGGTGTCGTCGCGCGTGTCGGTGTCGGGCGGGACGTCGGTGTCGTGGGGAGAGACGCAGCTCGCGAGCGCGCAGACGAAGCGGAGCTCGCGCACGAAGGTGATCGCTGTGGCGGCCGCGGTGGCGCTCCTTGCCGTCGGTGGGCTCGTTGCATTCGTCGTACATACTTCCGGCGGTGGCGCGAACGCCGCGCGTCCGGATCCGGGCCCCGCTACGTCGAACGTCGTCGCGACCGCGACGCCGACCGCGAGCACGACTGCACCGGCGAGCGCGACGGCGAGCGCTGCGACGACGGCGAGCGCGAGCGCGAGCACGGTCGCGACGACGAAGCCGCCGAAGCCCGGCCCGACCGTCATCGGCCTACCGATCGGCGCGACACCGATCGCGAGCACCGCGACGCCCGCGACGACCACGCACACGCCCCCGACGCCCCCTTCGACCGGCAAGCCGAAGGATGACATGCCCAACGAGCGACACTGATACGCTGAGGGTCGCATGCGGTTTTCGCGCGCAGCCTTTCCTCTTGTCGCCGTTCTCCTCTTCGCCCGGCCGGCGTTCGCGGACACCGCGTCCGATCAGGCCGCGGCCGAAGCGATGTTCTCCGAGGGGCGCCGTCTCGTCGGCGAAGGCAAGTTCGCCGAAGCGTGCCCCAAGTTCGTCGAGAGCCAGCGGCTCGATCCGGCGCCCGGCACGCTCGTGAACCTCGGCGGTTGTTACGAGAAGAACGGACAGACCGCGAGCGCGTGGGCGACGTTCAAGCTCGCCGCGTCGCTCGCCGCGCAGAAGGGCCGCGCGGATTACGAGACGACGGCGCGTCAGCACGTCGCATCGCTCGAGCCGCTCTTGTCGACGCTCACGATCGTCGTGCCGTCCGACGTGGCCGTCGCTGGGTTCGTCGTCACGCGCGACGGCACATCGGTCGGCAGCGCGGAGTGGGGGCTCGCGATCCCGGTCGATCCGGGGACGCACGCCATCGAAGCGACCGCGCCCAAGAAGAAGAAGTGGTCGTCGAACGCAAAGGTCGAAGGGAACGCGGCGAAAATCCAGGTGAGCGTCCCGGCGCTCGAAGACGACGACGCGGGGATCGGCGGCGGAGGTGGACCTGCGCCCGGCTCTTCGCGACGCACGATCGGTCTCGTCGTCGGCGGCGCGGGGCTCGTCGCGATCGGCGTCGGATCGATCTTCGGGTTGCAAGCGAAGTCGAAAGAAGATGACGCGCTCACGCACTGCCGAACCGAGACGCTCTGCACGGCGCAAGGCGTGTCGCTCGGGAGCGACGCGAAGAACGCGGCGACGCTCTCGACGATCCTGTTCGGCGTCGGCATCGGCGCGGTCGCGGCGGGTGTCGTGCTGTACGTGACGGCGCCGAAGAGCGCGTCGCCGGCGTCGACCGTCGCGGTGCGCGTGTCGCCGGGACCGAGCTCGATGACGATGACGTTGGGGGCGTCGTGGTGACCCGCCGCGCGCTCGCGACGGCGCTGTTGACGTTCGCCGCATCGTTCGCGTCGCTCGCGGGATGCAGCAACGTGCTCGGCCTCAAGGATCTCGAGCTCGATCCCGAGAGCGAAGCCGATGGCGGCGGCGACGGCGGATCGAACGAGACGAGCACCGGCGATGGTGGAGTCGACGCACCGCTCACCGACGGCACGCAGACCGATACCAACGCGAACGACGGCACGACCGGCGACGCGCTCCTCACCGACGGAACCACGACCGACACGTCGACCGACACGACCACCGCCGACACCGCGACCGACACGTTCACGCCCGACACCAGCGTCGGCTGCGAAGCCGGCCAGACGACGTGCAACAGCGCGTGCGTCGACACGAGCTCCAATCCCCTCCACTGCGGCGGCTGCAACCACGACTGCCTCGGCGGCGCGTGCACCGGCAGCGCGTGCCAGCCCGTGCGCCTCGCGTTCAGCCAATCGTCGCCGTGGGATCTCGCCGTCGACGGCACCTCGCTCTACTTCACGAACGCTGGGAACGGCACGGTGATGAAATGCGCGACGTCCGGCTGCGGAAGCGCGCCGACCACGCTCGCGATGTCGCAGATCTCGCCCGAGCGCATCACGTTCGACGCGACGTACGTCTACTGGACCGACTACGGAGACGGCAGCCCCAACGGCGCGGTTCGACGCGTGCTGAAGAACGCGACGGGTCTTCAAACGCTCGCCAGCAGTCAGGCGCAGGCCGAAGGCATCGCGGTCGACGCGTCGTTCGTCTATTGGGGCGTGCGCACGACACCAGGCGCGGTTCGAAACGTTCCGCTGGGCGGCGGAAGCACCACGTCGACGATCGTGCACGCCGGGACGAGCAGCGTCGTCTACGACGGCACGTCGATCTTCTTCGCCGACACGACCTCGACGCTGACGCGGTGCACGCCGGCCGCGGGCGCGTGCTCGTCGTCGACGACGCTCTACACCGGCGCCGCCGGCATCTTCGGCCTCGGCGTCGACTCGACTCGCGTCTACTTCGCGACGCTCGCTTCCAACGGAACCGTGTACAGCGCAACCAAATCAAACGGCTCGAACTTGCAGACACTCGCGGGCGCGCAGCCGTGGCCCGTGCGCCTCGCGACCGACGGCGTCGACGTGGTGTGGGCGAACCTCGGCCCGTCGCAAGGGGGATCGGCCGACGGATCGGTCATGCGCTGCGCGGTCGGCGGATGCGCCGGCAACCCGAGCACCATCGCCTCGAGCCAGACCAATCCGCACGCCGTCGCGATCGACACGAAGGCCATTTACTGGGCGAACGCGACCGAGGTCTGGAAAGTCGCGCGCTAGCTCGGCCGCTTCGGGGGTCGCGGCAAGAGGCAGCGAAAGAACATCACGGCGCCGACGATCGTGAGCGCACCCCAGACGATCGTGTGCGGCGCGAGCGGGTACGGCTCGCGGTAGACGAAGAGCGGAATCTTCGCCCACGGCGCGCTCCACCACGCCGGGAAGATGTCGTCGTTGCGGTACCACGGCAGGAGGAGCGGGAAATTCGCGTGCGTCATGAGATCGAAGACGACGTGCGACAGCGCGCCGAGTCCCACCGACACACTCGCGCGCCACGTCGTCACCGGAGACGCGCCATCGTCGAGACGCGCGATCCACGCGCGCGGCAACACGCGACGCGCGAGCCACGTCAGCGCGAGACCAACCGGAACGCACGCGACCACGACGCCGACGAGCGAATGCCCGATCCCTTGACCCAGCTCGCCGCGAATCGGCCACGCGATCGTCTCGATGACATCTGGCATCGCCGCGCCGACCGCCAACGCGACGCCGTCGATCTGCCGCGGGAAGCGCCGCCACAGCGGAAGGATCAGCCCTTGATGCGAAGGGAACGCGACAGGCACGAGCGCACGCTACGTCACGTGGTTCGCGGACGAACCTGCTTCCGCACTTTCTTGATGAACGTCTGCGTGCACGTCCCGTGCGTTCCTTCGTGGTCGATGATCTCTTGGATCAACTTGTCTCTCACCGCGCTCGTGCACATCGTGCTCGCTTTGACTTCGTTCGCGAGCTGCTCGCCTTCGAACGTCACCGGCCACTTCGTCTTCTCGACCACCTTCGCGATGTTCGTCGGTCCGTGATGCGACGCTTTCGTCTTCGTCACGTCGCGAAACCCAGTGTCCTCGAAGCGCCGGCCGGTGCCGCGGCAGCTCGGGCAGGTCGCGTTGGATCCGAACGAGTTTTGGATCCTGCCGTCGCCTCCGCACGTGTTGCAGGAGGGCTGGTCGGTGGTCTTGTTCATCGACGAACCCTACGCGAGTCTGCGTGTCGGCGCCGGTGCCGTGAAATTACGGCATTTGTTTCAGAGACTTACATCATCGCCACTTGACGCGTGACACATTCATGCGAATGTATCACGCCGTGACACGGACACCGGTCCGCAGCAGATGATGGAGGCGAACATGATGACCCGAGACATTCGTGTGGGGCGTTGGTTGCAGCTGCGAGGGCGCGCGAAGATGTGGTGGGCGCGGCTCATCGGCGACCAAGAGCTCGAGGCCGAAGGGAACGCGGACGTCGTCGCGGGCGCGCTTCGCGAGTCGTACGGCACCGCCGTGAAGCAAGGCGTTCGCGAGGTCACGCGCGGGATCGACGCCGTCGCTGCTGCGGCCAAGCGGACGGTGCGCGCGATCGAATCGTCGCGCTGACCGCAGCGTTGAGTCGCTCGCAGACTTCTGCGACGCTTCGCGCATGCCGATCCTCGATCACGTCACCTTGGTCGTGAGCGACTACGCGCGCTCGAAGAAATTCTACGAGAAGGCGCTCGCGCCGCTCGGCGTTTCGGTGGTGATGGAGTTCGGGCAAGCGTGCGGCTTCGGTCGGGACCAGAAGCCCGACTTTTGGATCGGCACCGGGCCGGCGTCGTTTCAGAACGCGGACCAGCTGCGGATCATCACGCCAACGCACATCGCGTTCGTCGCGCGGACCCGCGCGGAGGTCGTTGCATTCTACAACGCCGCGCTCGAAGCCGGCGGCAAGGACTTCGGCGCGCCCGGCGTGCGCGCGCACTACCACCCGAAGTACTACGGCGCGTTCGTCCTCGATCCGGACGGGCACGACATCGAGGCCGTCATCCACGGTGGGGAGTAGCGCGCGATGGGGGACGTCGACGTTTCGTTCGAGCACGAGTCCACGTTCGAGCACGGCGAGGTGACCGGCAACGTCCGCCTCGGAGAGCTCGAAGCGACGTACGGCGAGCTCTTCTCCGAGGCGATCGAGGACGGCGTGATCACCGCCGAAGAGCGCGCGCAGCTCGAACGCACGGCGCAGGCGCTCGGTTTGGATCGCGATCGTCTGCGCGCGCTCGAAGCGGCACTGCAGGCCGTCTACGAAGAGCGGCACCGCGTGAAGATCGTCGTCCAAGATTCGGGGTCGCCCCAGTCGTCGCGCTTGACGCTCGAGCCGCTCGAGCCGGCGACCGACGCGCGCACGCTCGCTTTTCAACGGCGCATCGCGACGCTCGAAGCGAAGGTCGCGGAGCTCGAACGCGAGCTCGAGGACGCG
>JBBQXV010000385.1:0-7192 GCA_038209335.1 Polyangiales bacterium
GCTCGGCGCGGCGCTGACGGCGCGCGCATTCGGGCGGCACAGCAACGGCGCGCGCGCGTTCGGCGTGTCGCTCGTCGCAATGGCGCTCGTCGATCCTCTCGTCGCATTCGATCTGTCGTTCGCGTTGTCCGCCGCGGCGACGGGCGGACTTCTCTTCGGCGCAAAGCGGCTCGCCGACGCGATGTGCGCGCGTCTTCCGTCGTTCGCGCCGCTCGTGTGGGGCGCCCGATCGATCGCGACGACGATCGCCGCGTCGGTGCCGTGCATGCCGATCCTCGCGCGGTTCGCCCCGACGCTGCCGATCGCCGGCGCGCTCGCGAACATGATCGCCGTGCCGCTCGGTGAAACGATGGCGCTTCCACTGTGCCTCGCGCACGCGCTCCTGGCTCCGTGGCCGCTCGCCGAGCGCGGGTGCGCGACGGCGGCCGCGGGGGCGCTCGCGGCGGTGCGCGCGGTCGCGCGGGCGTCGGCGTCGGTGCCGTGGCTTTCGATGAACATTCCGCCGCCAACCGCGTGGCAGCTCGCGGCGATCGTCGTCGCGTGCGTCGCCGTCGCGGCGCGGACGGGTGCACGGTCGCCGAATCGATCGGGCATCGTCGCGGTGGCCGCCGCGGTGCTACTGCTGCTGGAGCTCCGTGCGCGAAAGGACGGCGCGCCCGTCGGCGTTCTCCGCGCGACGTTCCTCGACGTCGGCCAGGGCGACGCGGCGATCGTCGATCTGCCCGACGGAAGCGCGATGATCATCGACGGCGGCGGCCTCGTCGGCAGCCCGGTCGACGTCGGCGCGCGCGTCCTCGGCCCCGCGCTCCGTGCGCGGCGACGCAGCGACGTCGCGATCGCGGTTTTGAGTCACCCTCATCCCGATCACTTCGGCGGGCTCGCGACGGGACTCGGCGCCGTGCGCGTCGGCGCGCTGTGGGACACGGGGCAAGGCGAGCGCGAAGGGGCGGGCGTCGCGTACGCGGGATTGCTCGCTTCAGTGCGCGCGCGCGGCGTCGCCATCTTGCGCCCCGAGGCCTTGTGCGGCGCGCGAACGATCGGCGGCGCACGCGTCGACGTCCTCGCACCATGCCCCGCGCCTCGGCCCGACATCGGCGCGAACGACAACTCGTTCGTCGTGCGCCTGTCGCTCGGATCCCGCGCGTTTCTCTTCGTCGGCGACGCCGAGCGCGACGAGGAGCACGACCTCGTCGCTCATTCTGCATCGCGCCTCCGCGCCGACGTCCTCAAGGTCGGCCATCACGGGAGCCGCACGTCGTCGTCACCCGCGTTCGTCGCCGCCGTCGCTCCAAGCGAAGCTGTCATCTCCTCCGGCACGCGCAATCGCTTCGGCCATCCGCACCCGACGACGCTCGCCACGCTCGCGCGCGCCGGCCTCCGCGTCTGGCGCACCGATCGCGAGGGCGCCGTCACCGCGACGACCGACGGCGCGTCGCTCGACGTCCACGCTTGCGCCCGACATTGACGGCACCCCCGATGCCCTCTAAGCGTTGCCCATGTCCGAGCAGCTCGTGACCATGCACTCGACCGAAGTGATCGCCGCGCGCGTGCGCGAGCTAGGCGCGGAGATCACGCGCGAATACAAGGACAGCGCGCTCGTCCTCGTCTGCGTCCTCAAAGGGAGCTTCGTCTTCGCGGCGGATCTGGCGCGCGCGATCGATCTCCCGCTCCGCATCGATTTTCTCGGCGTGCGGTCGTACGGCGAAGGGACCGAGTCGAGCGGCGTCGTACAGATCACGCAAGATCTCTCGCGCCCGATCGCCAACGAGGACGTGCTCATCGTCGAGGACATCGTCGACACCGGCCTGACGATCGCGCACTTGATGGATCTCTTGCGAACGCGGCAACCGCGCAGCGTGAAGGTGTGCGCGCTGCTGCACAAGCCGGCGCGCGCGCGCGTCGCAGTGAAGATCGACTACCTGGGCTTCACGATCGAGGACAGGTTCGTCGTCGGCTACGGGCTCGACTTCGGCGAGCGGTACCGCAACTTGCCGTACATCGGCGTGATCGAGCGGACGTAGCGTCAGCTACCGCCGAAGAACCCGCCGCCGCCGCTGTCGAAGACCCCGCCGGTCTCGGAGCCGCCGCTGCCGAAGTCGGAGCCGCTGTTGCCGCCCGCCCATCCGCCGCCGCCGGAGTCGTAGCCGCCGCCCCAATTGCCGCCGTCGTAGTTGTGATTCTGGTGATGGTGGTAACCGCCGAAGCCGCCGCCGGCCCAGCCGCCGAGCATGCCGCCCGCCATCGCGCCGAGGAACGGCGCCGCGACGCCACCCACGGTCCCGACCGTCTGCATCCGTTGCTGGTGTTGCATCTGCTGGTCGCGCGCCGCTTTGCGCTCGGCCGAGCCGGCGAACGCCTCGTTGCACGTGAGGCACGCCGAGATGTTGTACGGCGAGAGGTTGCCGCAGAAGACACACTGCACGACGAGCCATCCGCTGCAGCGCATGCACTTCGTCGTGCCCCACGCGTTCAACGTTCGGCACTGCCGGCATGGGATCGCGGTGCGCGCGATCTCCGCGCTGACCGCCTGCCCGCAGAACGTGCACGTCACGACCCCTTGCGCCGCCGGCGCCCCGCACTTCTCGCAATTGCTCACGGCGACCAGCTTAGCGCATCACTTCGGCGCGACGTACTCGACGCGCGTCAAACGCTTTTTCGGGTCGAGGAGCTGATCGAACGAGATCTCGGCCGCGCCCGCCGCGGGGACGTCGACGCTGCCGACGATCGTGAAGCGGCGTAAGCCTTCGCCGACGTCGAGCGCGTACGTGTGCGCGCCGGGCGCGATCTTGATCGTGACGGGCGGGGCGCCGATCGATTGCGCGGCGCGGTCGTCGATCGAGAAGCGCGACGCGGCGTCGGCGCGGACGCGGACGTACGAGTCGGGACCGCTCATCGTCTCGCGACGACGGACGCGGTCGACGTCGGTCGCGGTGTCGGGCAAGAGGAGCGCGCGCTCGTGTCCGTCGTCGTCGAGCGACACCAGGATCGGATCGTTGAGGATGATGTCGGTTCCGATCACGCGGTCCGGCGCTTCCTTGCCGGGACGGCGACCGAACGCTTGGATCGTCATCACAGCCGCGTCCTTCGGGAGAAATCGCGCGAACCCGCCTGGACGCGCGTGCGAGTGACCCCAGAGCATCGCGACGTGCGCCTTGCCCGCGCGTGGCGGTTTCAACGCGATCGCGTCGCGAAGCGCGAAGAGGCAGTGGAGCTCGCGGATGCGATCGAGGTGATCGCTCGGACGCGCGCCGGTGACGCGCGCTTGCAACGTCGTCGGCATGTCGCACGCGAGGACCGGCGTGCCCGACGCGCGACCGTCGACGACGACATCGATCACGCGCTCCGCGTAGCCGAACTTCCACGCCGCGTAGTCGTGCTCCGCGTGAAATCGCGCGAGCGCTTCGAACGTCGACGCGCCTCCGTCCGCTTGCCACTGCGCGACGAGCGCGCCGTCACCGCGCTGCTCCGCCTCCGCGACGCCGCCCCACGCGCCGTCCGCGCGGAGCTGTTCGAGCACGACATGCGTGATGCCGCGCGCGCCACCCGGCCCGACGATGCGTCGGAACGCGTCGACGTGCGCGCCCGCGTCGTGCATCGTCCCGAAGAGCAAATACGCTTCGCGCCCCTGCTGCTCGGCAACCGTGAGCCAGCGCTCGATCGCCATTCGGATCGCTTCGTCTCCGGCGATCTGCCGCGACCACCCGCGTCGCTTCGCCGCGTCGAGCACCGTGCCGATCGCGAGATCGTCGAGGCCGCCGTCGACGTTCGCGCGCGTCGCCGACGTCGCGGATCGCACGATGAGCGCATCGCAGTCGTCGCGCGTCGTCGGTAAATCGGGCCACGGTGGAGGCTTCGATGGCGTCGGCGCAGAAGTCGTCGCGCCGCTCATCGGCGCGGTCGCCGACGGCGGTGGCAGCCTCTCCGGCTCGGACGGTCGATCGCGGCAACCCGACATCGCACCTACGAGCAGGATGAGCGCGAGCGTTCGCACGGCGTGACTTTACCTTTCCTCGGGTATCCTCGCAGTGTGAGCTTTGAAACGCCCTACGCCGACGAAGCGTTCTTCCGACAGCTCCTCGCGAAGGCCGTCGCGGCCAAAGCGAGCGACGTCCACTTGAAGGTCGGCCAACCGCCCGGCGCGCGCATCCGCGGCGACATGATCTACTTCAAGACCGAGCGCATCATGCCGGCCGACACCGAGGCGGTCGCGCGGATCGTCCTCAACGACGCGCACCTCCGCGAGCACGTCGATGAGATCCGCGAGCACGACGGCTCGTACTCCGCGCCCGGCATCGGTCGCTTTCGCGTCAACGTCTACCGGCAACGCGGAACGATCGCCGTCGTCATGCGGCACATTCCGTCCGAGATCCCGAGCATCGAAGCGCTCGGACTCCCGACGGTCGCGCGCGAGCTCTCCGAGAAACCGAACGGAATGGTGCTGCTCGTCGGCGCGGCCGGCAACGGGAAGAGCACGTCGATCGCGAGCATGATCGCGCATCTGAACGGGACGAAGGCGCTTCACATCGTGACGATCGAAGATCCGATCGAATTCTTGCATCGCGACATCTCTTCGTCGGTGAGCCAACGCGAGGTCGGGATCGACACGAAGAGCTTCGCCGCCGCGCTCCGCGCCGCGCTCCGTCAGGATCCCGACGTCATCTTCCTCGGCGAGATCCGCGATGAAGAGTCGATGGAGATCGGGCTCAAGGCCGCAGAGACTGGGCACCTCGTGCTGACGACGCTGCACACGACAGACGCGGGACGCACGGTGAACCGCATGCTCGCGCTCATGAAGGGCGATCCGATGGAGAACCGGCTCCGCATCGCGGGCGCGCTCCAAGGCATCATCGCCCAGCGTCTTTTGCCGCGCGCCGACGGTCGCGGAGTCGTGCTCGCCGCCGAGGTGCTCGTCGCGTCGCACTCGGTGAAGGAGACGATTCGACGTCCGGACACGAACCCGCCGCTCAAAGCGTTGATGGAAAAAGGGGCGCACCCGTACGGCATGGTGACGTTCCAGATCACGATCCAAGGGCTCCTCGAGCAGGGAATCATCGACGAGGACACGGCACGCGAGGCGCTCGGGCAGTAGGCGTCGAGCGGCGTCAGCTAGACGTCGGCGGCGGGAGCACCGGAGGTGGCGCGGGGAGCGTCGCGCGAAGAAAGATCGGGACCGCGAGGAGCAAGAACGCGAGGAACGCCGCGATCGCCGCAACGACGATCCCCTTCTTGAACGACGGCTTGTCGTACGCGTCGAGCGCCATCTCGTGGAGCATGACGTCGCGCGCGCGCGCTTCGGACGCGCGAGTCAAGGTCGCGATCTCTTCGCGCGCGGGATTGAACTCATCGCCGTAGAGCGTGAGGTTCGCGATCGCGCGTCGCGCGAGATCGCACTGATGCCCGCGGACGATCTTGCGCGCCTCTTCGACCGCCGCTGTTCGCGTGCCGACCTGACGCGAGAACCACTGCTCGATCGAGACGCGCTCGGCGCGCACGCCGTCGAGCTTTGCTTTCGCCTCTTCGACACGACGTCGCGCCGCGAGCGCGCGCTGCTGCAGCTCGGCGACGACGGGTCGTTGGCGCTCGACCTCGATCGCTTGTGTGTCGCGCTCGACGCCCCAGTCGAGGATCTGCGTCGCGTGGAGGCTCGGATCGACCCCGCCTCCTCCGATGATCGTTCCGCTCGGACCGACACCGATGCCGGACACCGCGTCGATGCCCGGGAGCGAAAGCTTCGGCGAGAACGCCGGACGGCCGTCGACGAGTGCCCCGAGCGACTCGAGCGATCCGCGCACCGCTTGCTGCATTCCTTGCGCGTCGGGCCACCGCTGCTCGCGCTCGAAGAGGAGCGCGCGATCGATCGTCGCGATCGCGGAGCGCGGAAGACCGCTCGTCACCGTCGCGATCGATCTCGCCGGCGTCGTCGCGCTCAAGATGAGCTGCTCGTTGCCGGTCTGCGCTTCGTGCACGTAGCGACCCGACAAGAGCGTGAACATCGTCGCGCCGACCGCCCACAGATCCGTGCGCCCGTCGACCTCGTCCCATCGGGCGCGCGCTTGCTCCGGCGACATGAACGCGGGCGTCCCCATCACGGTGCCGGCGCGCGTCTGCTTGCGCGTCTGCGCCGCTTCGAAGATGCGCGCGATGCCGAAGTCGAGCACCTTGAGGACGCCCTGCCGCGTGAGAAAGAGATTCTCCGGCTTGATGTCGCGGTGGACGACGTCCTTCGCGTGCGCGGCGGCGAGCACGTCGAGGAGCTGATCGGCGATGATGAGCACCTCGCGCACGTCGAGGCGGCTCCCTTTGCGGAGCCAGCGCGCTTCGATCGTCTCGCCTTCGAGGAGCTCCATGACGAGGAACGCTGTCCCCTCGCCCGCGAAGTCGTCGAGCACGGAGACCGCGCCTTCGTGGCCGATCGTGTTCGCGGCGTACCCTTCGCGCAGAAAGCGCGTGCGGATCTCGCCGTCGCCCGCGAGCTCGGGGTGGAGCAATTTCACCGCGACGCGCTTTTGGTTTCGGTGCGTCGCCGCGTAGACCGCGGCCATGCCGCCGACGCCGAGGAGCTTGTCGAGGCGCCACTTGTCTTCGAGCACGGTGCCGACGCGCGACAGCGCGCGCGTGACGACGGGATCGTCCGGCGGTGCGGCCGATGCGCTCATCGTCCCGCTCTCGTCTGACGTTCGCGCGCCGCGGCTTGGTTGCGGAGCTCGATCTCCGCGCGCTTGAAGCGCGTATCGGCGCGCTGCAGCAAGGCTTGCGCGTCGGCGAGCTCGGTCGCGATCTTCCGCTCGGCCGCTTGCGCCGCGACGAGCTCGCCCTCGACGCCGGCGATGCGTTGATCGATCGACTTCAATCGCTCCGTGTGCGCGTCGTGCTCACGCGCGAGCGAGTGATCGCGCGATCGCATCAGCTCTTCGGCGCGCTTCAGCTCGTCGAGCGTGCGCCCCGACTGCGGATCGCCCGCCGCGAGCGGACGCACGCGTTCGCCGAGCGTCACCATCGCATCCTCCGCGAGCGTCGCCGCGACCGCCGCTTCTTCACGCCGACCTGCGAGCGTTCGCTTCAGCTCCTTTTGCCGCGTGTAGACTTTGTACGAATAGAACGGCGCGGTGAACACGTTCCTCGGCGGATCGCCGAACCCCGCGAGCGTGCGCGCTTCGATCTCTTCGTCCGACGCCATCATCATCGGCGATCC
>JBBQXV010000386.1:0-7126 GCA_038209335.1 Polyangiales bacterium
AGAACGCGGTCGCCCGCCTTCACGTCGAGCTTGCGGACGGTGCCGTCCTCGAGAACCTTGCCGTTGCCGACGGCGATGACTTCGCCCTCGATCGGCTTCTCTTTGGCGCTGTCCGGGATGATGATCCCGCCCTTGGTCTTCTCTTCTTCTTTGACGCGCTTGACGATCACGCGGTCCTGCAGCGGGCGAATGGCCATGGTGTCTTCTCTCCGAGTCTCTTGCGTTGCGGCTTCGATTAGCCGTCGATTGTTAGCACTCAGAGTAGGCGAGTGCTAACAGGTTGGCGCCAAGGTAACCCCTTGCAATCCCTCGTCAAGGGTGGAACGGCGACGAGGATGCGACTTTTTGGAGCCGCGCCTAAGTACACGGGACAACGCTCGATTGTTCCCCGCCAGCGCGAGCGTTTCCACCCCTTCCGGACCGCTGATCATCCGGCAAGCACTCCGTGGGTGCGAGTGCCAAGAAACGCGGCCGAAACAGGCGATCGTGCGCTCCGCGAAATTGCGGAAGGGCAGTGGAGTGGCTTAGGTAATGAGGAGGAGGCCCAGATCGTGAGCTTGCTAACGATTCGGCGTAGCGCATGACCATCGTCGCGGCGGACTCAGTTTCGGGGTTCTTCCAGGAAGTGGTCGAGGACGCGATGAAGTCGCGGCACGTCGAAGCGACGAACGGCGCGACGAGCTACTTGGTCGCGCTCCTCGCCGACTACGCGCATCCCGACGAGCATGCGGGCGCGACGCTGCAGAAGCCGCTCGCGTTTCTCCTCGACGAAGCGCTGCGCACGCCGGACGCGGGCGAGCGGTTCGAGCGACTTCGCGCGCTCGGCGACGGCGTCCTCTACTCGTGCGGGTTCTTCGGCGATCACTTCGAGGCGCGCGGCGTTGATCAGAAATACCTCTTCGGGATCGGCACGACGGCGTACGGCGCGGCGGGATCGATCCTCCGCGTGCCGCAGACGCACGACGAGCAGCTCGACATCTTCGACGAGCTCGCGCGAAAGTTCGGCATCTTCGTCGACGTGCTCACCGACGTCGCCGACTCGACGATCGCGATGGGCACGACGAGCGCGACGTCGAAGAGCCTCCTCAAGGTGTACGAGCGTTGGCTCAAGACCGGGAGCGATCGCCTCGCGCAGACGCTCTCGTCCCACGGGCTCATGCCGACGCGGGGGCCGAAGGGGCTTCAGTGACGGCGAGGCTGCTCGAAGGGAACGGCGCGGCGCTCGTCCGCGAGCGTTCGCTTGCCGCAGCGGTGCAGCGCGCGATCGAGCGCGTCTACTTGCTCGAACAGAACGAGTGCGTCGGCGAGTTCCTCGAAGCCGCGCGCGACGGAGAGCGTGAGGCACTCCTCGTGCGCGAAGCAGGCGACGGGACGATCGAGCTCCTCGTGCGCGTACCCGCGCTCGGACGCCGCGACATCGACGTGGTCCGCGACGGGGATCTCGATCCGCTGTGCCAGCTCATCGAAGGCGTGAGTCACTTCGTCTACGTCGCCGAACGCGCGCGCGCCGATCGCGAGACGACGCACCTCGAGCTCGAGCTGCAAGCGGAGATCGACAAGTACGTCGTCCTCGCCGGGAGCCTCGCGCGCTTCGACGAGGCGAAGAGCGCCGCCTTGCGCGAGCGCCTCTTCGACTGTGTCGCGTTCTCGCACGACGCCGACAGCGACGTCGGCGAGCGCTACCGCGTCGCGAACGATCTCGCGCGAAGGTACGTGCGCCGGCTCGAGCGCGAGTACGTCGCCGCGCGACGCTACGACGGCATGCGCGAGGAGCTGCGGCGGTTCTACCGGATGGGGCAGGAAGAGAAGCTCCGGATCGCGCGCGCGGCGTAGCGCACGCTCACCGCTTCAACCCATCGAGCACTTCGAGCGCGAGCTCGTACTTCCCGAGCGGCGGCATCAAGTACGCGCCCTGCACGCGGTCGCGCAGCGCGAAGAGCATCTCGCGCGCGATCGCGACGCCCTCTTTGCGCGCTTCGGCGCCCGGCGCGGCTTTGCGCATGCGCTCGCGGATCGGCTCGGGGATCTGCATGCCGGGGACTTCGTTGTGGAGGAACTCGGCGTTCTTGTAACTGACGAGCGGGAGGACGCCGACGAGGACCGGCATGCCCAGGCGCTTCGTGTGCTCCAGCATCTTGTCCAAGAGGTCGGCGTAGAACACCGGCTGCGTCATGACGAAGTCGGCGCCCGCCGCGCGCTTCTGTTCGAGGCGGCGCGCTTCTTTGTCGAAGTCGGCGGCGCCCGGCTCGAAGCCCGTCGCGCACAGGAACGAAGTCTTGCCGCCGTTGAGCGGCTTGCTCGCGGGATCGAGTCCGCGGTTCATGTTCGATGCCATCTGCAACAGACCGATCGCGTCGAGATCGTAGACCGCGGTCGCTTCCGGATAGTCGCCGACCTTCGGCGGATCGCCGGTGATGACGACGAGGTTGCGAATGCCGATCGCGTGCGCGCCGAGAAGGTGCGCCATCTGCGCGAGCAGATTTCGATCGCGCCCGCAGACGTGCATCATCGGCTCGATGCCGTAGTCGCGGAGCAGCATCGTGCAGAACGCGATGTTCGACATGCGCGCCATCGCGCGCGGGCCGTCGGCGACGTTGACCATGTCGACGCCGTTCGCGAGGAGCATCTTGGACGCTTCGAGCGCGGGCTTCGGGTTCAATCCCGGCGCGGGGTTCACCTCGACGGAGACGACGAACTTTCCGGCGGCGAGCTTCGCGGCGAACGCGCTTCGCTCGGCGAGCGGCGTCGGGTTTTCGCCGACGGGGGCGTTCGACACCGAGCGCGCACGCACCGCGACCGCGGGCCTCGCGCCGCCGCCGAGCATCCGCGCGGACTTCGCCATCCAGCGCACGTGCTCCGGCGTCGTGCCGCAGCACCCGCCGACCATGCGCGCGCCCGCTTGGATCATCCGGCGCGCGAAGACGTCGAAGTACTCCGGCGTCGCCATGTAGAGCTGTCGTCCGTCGACCGTGCGCGGAAGCCCGGCGTTCGGTTGCACGCACATCGGCAAGTCGACGTCGCGCATCCGCTCGAGCATCGCGAGCGCGAGCTGCGGTCCGTCGCCGTGGTTCACCCCCATCGCCTCGACGCCCATCGCGGCGACGCGCTGCGCGACCTTCTCGGGCCCCGTTCCGTCGGCGACGGTGCCGCTCTCGTCGAACGTCACCATCGCGAGGATCGGCAACCCCGGCGCGCCGCGACGTGAGCCCTTCACCGCGATCGCGAGCTCGTCGAGATGGCGGAACGTCTCGAGCACGAGGAGATCGGAGCTCCCCTCCGCGAGCGCCGCGGCCTGCGCGGCGAACGCCTCCTCGACCTCGCCCTCGTCCCACTCCGACGACACGCCCGGGAAGAGGCCCGTCGGTCCGATCGATCCGCCGACGTACGCGCTCGCGCCGCAGACCTCGCGTGCGATGCGCGCGCCGGCCAAGTTGAACGCTTCGACCTCGCCGACGAGCCCGTGCCGCTCGAGGCAGTAGCGGTTCGCGCCGAACGTGTTGGTCTGGATGACGTTGGCGCCCGCGTCGAGGTAGTCGCCGTGGATCTTCCGCACGACGTCCGCGCGCGTGACGTTCAGCTGCTCGAAGCTCTGCGTGACGAAGATGCCGCGCTCGTAGAGGAGCGAGCCCATCGCGCCGTCGAAGACGAGGAGCGATTCTTTGACGGCTTCGAGGAACGGGAGCGCGGGACGGACGGGGACTGCGGCGGACATGGGGTGCGCAGCGTAGTACGAACTGGGGAGAAGGCATCTCGATCTCGCCTCGTTCGGACACGGCGGCTTGCGAGCGCCGCGGCAAGTGTTATGCGAATGTTATGTCGATCGAGCGCATTACCCTCAGCGTGCCGTCGGCGGTGGCTGCACGGATCAAGAAAGCAGCCGGCGATCAGCCCGTGTCGGCGTGGGTCACCGGCGTCCTCGAAGATCGCCTCGACGACGCCGAGCTCGAACGGCTCTGGAACGAGTTCTACGAGAGCGTTCGCCCTCGGCGCGCGGACGTTCGGCGTGCCGACGCCATGTTCCGACGTTTGACCAAGCCCGCACGCCGCAAGCGCGCCGCTTGAGCACGGCCAAAGGGGTCGTGCTCGACGCCGGCGCTTTCATCGCTGTCGAGCGAAAAGACCGCGTGATGACCGAGCTCGTGCGCCGCTTCGCGAAGGACGCGACGCCGCTCGTCACCTCCGCGGGCGTCGTCGCGCAGGTGTGGCGCGGTGGAACGCGCGCGCAGGTACCGGTCGCGTTTCTCCTTCGCCACACCACCGTCGTGGATCTCACGCAGCCGGTGGCCAAGGTGATTGGCCGGATGCTCGGCGTGACGCGCACCAAGGATCCGATCGACGCTCACGTCGTGCTCCTCGCGCGCGAGCGTGGATGGGCGGTGCTCAGCTCCGATGCCGACGACTTGCTACGAATCGATCCCACCCTCGTGGTCGAGCGCATCTGACGCACGCGAAGAGGAAGCGCGCCCGCTTTTAGAGCGCCACGATCCGCACGTTGTCGAAGCAGACCTTCGCTCGCCAGCCATTGAACCCAAAGCGGTCGTGCCCCGTGCCCGAAAGGGGGGCGGGATCGACGAACGAAAATAACTCGAGCCCATCGACACTCCAGCGCACCGTCCTGCGGTCGCTCCGCTCGACCTTGAAACGATAGACCTGACCTACGTTCACCCGGCGTTGCCGCGGATCATCGGAGGTGTCGTCGACGTCGATCGCTTTCCTGTCGGCGCCGTGCTCGTTGAGCCGTGCAAGCGCGTGCACCTTGTTTTGCCACCCGCCGAAGATGGTGAGGTAGCTGGTCGCGTCGGCGTTGGCGTTCGAGCGCCCGTCCCCCCAAAACTCGGCTTTCAGATCGCCTTCTGCGGAATAGCTGACGGCATCGAACTCGAAGCGTGCGTTCAGAGGGAGTGTCCGATTGAGCCAAATCCCGTGGTTCTTGGCGCTTTGCCCGCAGAGACGGCCCTCTTCAATCTGCCAGGCGTGCGTGCCGGTCTGCGTCCAGTCGGGACCGCCGTCCCCTTCGCGCGAGAAGTCATCCGCAAAGGTGGAGAGCGTGACGTCGAGCAGAGGACGATGCGTCGGAGTCGGCGTTGGCGTGGTCACTGGCGTCCCCGCGTCGGATCGCGCCGCATCGGCGACGACGATCTCGCGAGGTGGAGCGCTCGGCGTTCGAGCTGCGCCACATCCGCCTGCCCATAGGCTGAAGGCGACTGCGAGTGGACATCGAAGATTGGTCATTCGACCCATTCGACACAACCATACTCGCCAGGTCCCAAACATCGGCGCGCGGTGGAAGGGACAAAACACGAAACCCCCGAGGCAACATCTGCCCCGAGGGTTCCGTGCCCGCGCGCCTCGTCTTCGGCCGATCGCGCGGGTGCGCTCCGCTTTCTCGCGGAGCGCCTCACTCGCAGGCGGTCAGCTCGGCGTCGCAGCGACGGTCGCGGGCTTGTCGGCGGCGCCGTTGTTCGGCGTCGTCGTCACCCCCGTGTCCTTCGCGTGCTTCGCGAGATGACGCCGGCCGCTCTTGCGCTGGGCGGCGCGCAGCTCCTCCGCTTTCGCGGCGAAGATGCGTCCGTCCGGCGATCGTGCGAGCGCTTCCAGCGACGACGTCGCTGCCAGCGCCTGCTGCGCGAGACCTGATGCAACGAGGAGGACCTCATGCTCCAGGTAACGCGACACCGCACGAGCGGCCGCCACGCCGAAGCGCAGATGCTCCAGCTTGGCCAGAGCATCGCGCGTCGCCGTCGCGTCGACGGGGACCGCGGCGATGCTTCCGCCGTTCTCCTCCGCCGTCTTCGCGACGAGCGTGATGAACGCGGTCGGCGCGCGACCGACGACCGAACGCATTTCATTGCGCACGTTCATCGGAGCGAGCACGACCGCGGGCAACACGCGCGCGACCTGCATCACAGCCGCCGCGGGATCGACTCCCGTAGACGACTGCTTCTTGTGACTGATTTTACGTTTCGACATTTCCTTCTCACCTCCTTTCCGTCGTTTTGTCGCCCGTCGACGCGCTGCCTCGAAACTGCATCGCGTCGCCGTCGATGAAGAAGGTGTACGTCCGCGCGCGTGCACGAAACAGGACGTTGGCCGGCAAGAGAGAGGACGAAGTGAGGACGATCGGCGGACGTATGCGCGCAGTGATCGGACGTATGCCCTCGCGACACCGACGCATGCGCGCGCGACACTTGCGTATGCCCGCGCAGCACGGACGTACGGCTGCGCGACACCGACGTACGCGCACGCGAGACCGACGTATGTGCGTGCGGACTTGCCGTACGCGCCCCCGCGCGGCTAGATCGCGCCCGTGAGCTCGGAGACATGGCGCGTGGACGGCGCGCGGCTGCGCGCGTCGCGCATGGCGAAGATGATGACGCTCGACGAGCTCGCGCAGAGGTCGGGCGTCTCCGACCGGACGATCGCGGCCATCGAGCGCGGTGACAGGGGCTGCAGGCCGGAGACGATTCGCTGCCTCGCGAAGGCGCTCGGCGCCTCGACCGAGGAGCTGCTCGCTCAAACCGCGCGCGAGCCGACGTCCGCTCGAGTGCCCGCGCCTCCCACGCCGCCGCGCTCCGACACGGCGCTCCCGCCGCTCAAGCTCGCGCCGCGCACGCTGCTCGATCGCCTCGCGGATTACACGCGCGCGCACGGGATCGCGCCGCCGCCGATCGTGGTCGGCAAAGCGCGCGTCGACGTGCTGATGCCGCCGCACATGCAGGACATCTTCGCGCGCCACGCCGCGTTCGACGGCAAGCGCTTCGTCGTCGAGGGCAAGGTCACGCGTCCGCGCGCGCTCTCGCTCGCCGAAGCGCGCGCGCTCGGAACCAAGGTGGGCATCGGGGCGCGCTACGAGGTCATCGCGGAGATCGCGCCGGGGATGCCGTTCAGCATGACGGTGCACGCGACGACCGCGAAGCTCGCGGACGCGCTGCAAGCGAAGATCGGCCAGACGGCGCGGATCGTCGTCGTCGTGCGCGTCGTCGGAAAGAACGACGCACGCGTCGTGTCGCTCTTCGCGAGCACGCGAAAGCGCGCGTGGGCGTTCGTGGTCGCAGAGGTGCTGTGACTCAGTCGGTCGTGTCCTTCATCTTGGCCATGGCGGCCCTCACCTTTTCATTGGTCGCGC
>JBBQXV010000387.1:0-7087 GCA_038209335.1 Polyangiales bacterium
CCTCGGCCGTGAGCGCGGCACGACTACGCTGATGGTCACCCATGATCACAAAATCAAAGAGCTCGCCGATCGCGTCGTCACCATGGAGGACGGACGCATCGCGGGTGAACGAACATCGTTGAATCCTAGTTGACGCGAGCCCCGGGCAACGCGGTCGACGCGCGCTCACTCATGACTGGCTGCTGCTCGACAGATACCTTTGCATTTCATCCAGGCAGTGCGCCGGATAGAGTGCGTGGCCATGATTCGTTTTCTCGTGCTCGCCTCCGCATCGATTCTCGCTCTCGGTCCGTGCTCGAAAAGTGACGACGCGTCGGACGCAGCTGCGTCGGCATCGGCATCCGCGGCTCCCGTACCCACGATGACGGCCGAGGCTCCAAAGCCGGCCGCCCCCGCCGATGCGGCGAAGTCCTGCACCGTCACGCCTGGGAAGATCTCGGAGCAGGGGGGCAACCAAGAGGTCGAGATCATGGTCAAGAACACCGGAACGCACGCCTGGCACTACTGCCAAGTGTACGCCTTCGCCTATGACAAGAGCGGAACGCTCCTCGGAAAGGGCGGCCTCGCAGTGAACATCCCCGTTGCTCCCGGCGCCGAAACGGGGGGCGGTCACATCACGATCAAGGACCTACACGACAAGCCGCTCGCCCCAGCGGTCTTGGCGACGTCGCTCTACGAGCTCATCGCGACGCGCGTCGGCTTCGACGACAAGTCCGAATGGGCCGACGAAGCGTTCTCCTTCTTCACCCACACCAAGGCGACGACGCCTCCGGTCGCTGTCGGCAAGGGGACGACCCCCGCGAAGGCGGCCGGCAAGAAGTAGCGCGAGCTGACGCCTTTGATGGCGCGTCAACGAATCCTGGACGGACTCGCCCTCCGCACACGCCGGCGCCGAGGGGCACCGCGCACATCGCGTGCAGGGCACGCGACGCACGAAGTGCACGCCATTAGCTCCCGTCGCACGCGACATAGCCGGGCTGTCCCGCGACTTCGTGGCAGCGACGCGTCTCGTCGCACCTCGGCATCGTGGCGCACTTGCCGGACGCCCCACAGAAGTAGCAATTGTAGATGCGCGACTGCCCGCAACCGTCGACGACGAAGTATGTCCGCTTCGACTCGGCATGGCGTCGCGCGGCGTCCCTCTCTTCCCAAATGGCGAGACGCGCCGGATCGGCCGCAATGGCTGAGGGCGGATGGACCGGGCTAGCGAGGAGCTCTCGCTGACTCACCGCGACGCGGTCCTCGGGGCACGCGAGGTCCTGCGAAAACTGCGTGCGCGCGCCGCTGACGCCCGAAACGCACGCGGCCGCGACGAGCGCGAGAGGCGATGCCAACCACCGCCACAAAGCTCGTCGCATATTGGAAGTTATGCAATCCCGGCACCACGAAGCAGATCATCTGGGCTTCGCGCCACTGGGTGAACGCCCCAGACGAGGTGATGACGGCGCAGAAATGACGGTCGCCAAGACCACTCCGACCTTCCTCTCAGCGCCGCTTCGTCTCGAGCATCGCTCGCGCCGTGCGCGCGTCGATGCCCACTTCGCCGATCGCCGCCAGGATCGGCACGAGCACGGCGCGCAGGTTGGCGGCGGGGACGTGGAGCACGTCCGCCGCCGCGTAGACCGCGGCGTCGAGAGTCGCGCGTGCTCGCTCGGGAACGCGATGCCACCGATTCGCGGGTCGACGCCGAGACATGTGGCGAGTCGGGCAACGAGATCGGGCGGCAAGTCTCGAAGCGCGGCGACGATCGCGACACGCCGCGCCGGCGCGGGCATTTCGCGGTGATGGACCCATCGAACGAGAGTGCGTGGCGTAACGCCCATCGCCTGCGCGAAGACGTTCGACTTCAAGTCGAGTCTGCCCTGGATGGCGTTGAGGGCGCCCTTTGAACGTCTCTCGTGACGCGGGATCACGTTTCGTCCTCTTCATGTCCAACGGAGGGCACTCCGAATGCCCATGACGTGACGTGAAATCACGTCGCGGGGCCGCGACGTCCGATAGACGTGACGTTATGTCGCGTCATGAGCGATGCAATCGTAAGAATCGTGACGTGGAGTCACGTCATGTCGATGCGCTCACCACAGCTGCGCATCCCACATCGACAAGTCGTGATCCCACGTCACGACATCGACGCTCCAACGGGGGATTGGTCGTTCTCGCGGCGGTCGGCGTCGTTCGTGCGCCTCGTCGCGCCAGGGACCATCGAAGAGATTGGTCTCCTCGAGGGAAAGAAGCGCGAGCGCGCGCATGGTAGTCGGCGCTCCTTACTCGCCCTTCGCCGCGAGCGTCGCGACGAGCCCGTGCGCGCGCGGGTGGGCGCCCGCGCCGAGAAAGCACGGCATGGCGTCGTCCGGCCCCTCGTACGCGCCGTCGGCTCGGAACACGAACGGCTGCCTCGATCCGTCGATGACGACGGCGCCGATGTCGACCGACGCGCCGTCCGCGATCCGCACGAGCCGCACGAGGCCGTCGACGTCGAGCGCGAGCAGGCGGCCGTCCTTCGAGATCGACGCCGCCGACGACTCGAGGCGCCTTGCGACGAGCGTGCGGAGTCGTCTCATCGACGGCACTTCATACGACGCGATCGTCTCGCCGATGACGAGAAGCTCGCGCGGACCGATCCACCCGAGCACCCACTCCGCGCCTGCGATCTCTGCGACCTTAGCGCCCGACCGACCGTCGCGCACGATGACGCTCTTCGTATCGCGGCCCGCGGCCGTGGCGAGGTATGCGCCGTCCGGGCCGTACGCGGGGAAGCGCTCGTCCGCGCGCGCGATCGTCGCGAGGCGCTTGCCGGTCGCGACGTCGAAGACTTGCAGATCGGCTGGTTCGTTGTCCTGCGCGAGCGCGACGCGCGCGCCGTCCGGCGACCACGCGACTTGACCAGCGATGCCGAGGCCCGACCGCACGGGCGTGAACGCGCGAAGACGCGCGCCCGTTCGTGCGTCGACCACGCCGCTGTACTTCGCCGAAAACACCGCGATCAAATCGCCCTGCGCCGACACGGGCGGCCGTCCGCCGTCAGCCACCACCGCCTCCTGGAACCGCGCGAGGCGAACGTGGTCAGCGGCGCGCGCGATATCGATGTTGTTGGCGAACGCGGAGACGACGACTCTGCCATCGCGGCTGAGTGAAATACCGCCCATCGCGTGACCTTCCGAGTACGGCCCCTCCTTCAAGAGCTTCCCGGACGGGAGCTCGAACGTCGCGAGCTGGTACGCCACCCCGATCGCCGCGCCGCGCGTTCCATCCGCGCTCATCGCGAGGTCCGCGCCGAAGATGAGCGTCGCGGCGATCTGCTCGGTCCACGTCGTCGTGTCGAACACCTTTACGGGCGACGCGAACGTACCCGTGCCGTGCGCGAGGAGGAGCTTCCCGTTCGGCGACCACAGCAGCGTCGGCGCAGCCTTGTTCGAGCTGTACCAGACGTCGAGCTGGCGCTCTCGCTTGCCGGCGACGAGATCCCACACTTCGAGCGCGTGGTCCGTTCGCTTCTCGACGTCGCTCATCTCGGCACCGACGACGAGCCTCGTCCGATCGGGATTGAACCCGAACGCATGGAGCGGCTCGCGGGCGAGGGTGCACTTGCGCGGCTCGGTCGGTGGCGGCGTAGCGGACGTCGATGCGATCGCGCTGGGCGTCGACGAGGGCGACGCGAGAGGCCGCACGGGCCGAGGGGCGTCGGCGCGCGCGCACGCTGCGGAAGCTGGCGCCATGGAGCACACGATGGAGCACACAGTCGCCGCGCGCGACGTCATTCTCGGCAGAGTATCCGACTCTCGCTCATGGATCCGTTGCGCCATTGAAAGAATCGAACGCTCGTGCGAGCGTTGGAATTCTCACAAACGATCGTGACGACAGCGGCATGAGGAGAAACCATGAAGCGTGCGGCCTGGATGCCCGGTGTGTGGTTGATCGCTTTGATCGCCGGCGGGTGCGACAACAAGAGCGCGCCATCTTCGTCCGCGGCGAGCACGAGCTCGCAGACGCCGCCTGCGACGACGACAGCGTCCGCGGCGTCGGCTCCGTCCTCGTCCGCCGCCGCGCCGAGCAATGCGGATGAGATTGTCTTCACGAAGGCCGATTGGGCGATCGGGACCACGCGCACGGTCGAGTACGAGACCGTCAGCAAGGACACCCTTCCCAACGCCAAGCGCACGAGCACAAGTCGATGGGTCGCGAAGGAAGAGATCCTCGCCGCCGAGGCGAAGACGATCACCAAGTTGAAGACGAGCTACATCGAGTCGACGAGCATCGGCACGATTGGCACGCAGGAGGTCAAGGATCCCCCCGTGAGACCCGTGGGGAAGACGTTCTTCGTCGAGCTCAAGGACAAGAAGCTCATCCTGAACGACGATGCGAATCACGCGGTCCCGCCGTCCGCGTTGTTCCTCGACACGATCATCCGCGACTATGCGTTCACGGTGGGCAAGCCCGATCCGGTGCTCGTCGGCGCGCCCGAGGGTCCGTTGAAGATCGGGGCAACGGCCTTCGAAGACACGCTCCGCGCGTATCTGAATGGTTGGTATTCTGGGGATTCGAATTTTCCAAAGGCCGCGCTGAGCAACGTGAGCGCCAAGCTGAAAGCCGTGAAGATCGAGGGCGGAGCCAAGCTCGGCGTGTTCGACGTGACGGCGAAGGTCGTCACCCAGGTGCCACCTGTGGTCTACGACTTCAGCGGCACGATGACCGTGCGCGCCGATTCACGGCTGGTCGATCTCGACTTGAAGGGCCCGAGCGCGTTCAACGGGATGAAAAAGGATTGGGACTCGACGACCCACCACCTTCAGGTTCGGTACTGAAGAGTGCCGCGGCCGCGTGCTCGGGGAGCCGCGCGATCTCGGCGTACAACTCGTCGGAGGCGTCTGCTTCAGCAGGCGACGTGCCTCCGTTCTCGGCACGCGCATGGCACGAGTCTCAGCGACACCATCTCTGGTTGATCGCTCCACCGCGCTGCCGCAAGCAGGCTCGCGTCGAGCGCGGATGTCTCCGCGCTGTTCGGCCCGAGCGCGAACGACGCCTCGTAGAAACGTCGCAAGGTCTCGTTGTTCATCATGCCAGGCCGGGTTTCTGGAGGCGCTCGAGCATGACGGACTGACCAGCGGTTCCGTCATTGTTCCCCGCCAATCTGGCGAGCGCGTTGCGCGCCGAAACGTAGAACAACGGTGTCGAACGAACCACGTCCTTTGGTGGGACCACTGGCCTGGCCTTCGATGTGTCCGGATCGTAGACCCACAGCGCGGACTTTTCCGCCGTCCGGTAGGTGGCCACGAGGAACATCGTGGCGCCGGGGCCAGGGTGCACGGAGAGGAAGGTTTCCTTCGGTAGAACCATCTTTGGCTTGTTCGCGCCCGGGAGGATCTCGACGAGTCGGCCGTTTGAAATGGTGAAGAAGCCATTTGTCCCATGCGTAACCGCCGTGAGGCCAGCGCTGTGGGTGATCTCGAGATCAAAATCGTGGGTGCGAACGAACCGCTCGCCAGCGAGCTCGAACATGCGGCCGCCCCACACCACGACGTCGCGCCCGTCCGAGCAGGCGACCACGCCTGTCAGCTGGGACGCCCCGCCCTCGTCGCCGGGCGCGAGTCCGGGCGCCGGCACGAGCTTCTTTTCGTCCTGGAGGAACGGCTGGCGCGCGCCAGGGTAGAGCGAGCGGCGATCAGGCCCGAGATATCCAGGAATCGCTATCACACGCGCGCCGACGAAACCGATGCCTGCAAACTCGGCCTTCCTCGCGGGCTGCAGCTCGATCGCCGTGACCGGATCGAGGCTTGCGGAGTAGACGCGGATCGGGCGCGTCTTCTTCCACAGGCCGTGGAGCATCGCCCAGCGGAGATCGCGGGCGCGACCGCACGCCTGCGTCCATTCCTCGAGCAACGGGCGCACGACCGGCGTTCCTGCCCCGAGCTCGAGCACCCCGGTCGTGTGGAGCACGGAGCACGCCAGCACGCCGATCGGATCGTCCCACGCGATGAGACGGAGATGCGCGAACCCTCCGACGACGACGGCAGTGTCGTCGAAGCGAACGAGCCTGATCTCATCTTCATCGTCGTCCGGGACCGACGCCTTCTTCGCGGGTTGCTTCGCCTTCGATGATTTCTTCACGGTGTTGGTCATTCTCGTCCATGCCGCGTCATCGGGCAGGAAAGTTCGCCGCGCATCGTGAGAAGAGCGTCGTCGCTCTACATCGAAGCCTCGGACTCGAACGACGCATCACGGTCAGGGCACGCCGTAGGGCGCTCAGGGCGCGGGGAGCGGAAATCGCATCACGCGGCAGTCGTCCCAAGGCCCGTCGATGCGCTCGCGGTGCACCCAGTACGCGGCGTCGCGATCGACGACGAGCCCCATCGGGCGGATCTGGCCGGTTTCGACCACCCGCGGCGCTCCTCCCGATTTGGGCACGTATCCCAGCTGCGCATTTCTCCGCATCGCCTTCTGGTCGCGCGTGGCAAACCAGATCCGATCGCCGTCGAGCGCCAGCCCCGCGAGCTCGCGGTCGTCGTCCGCGACCCAAGGTTCAGCACGAACATGGACTGGTCGTCCGCCGCGAACGCGATGGGGCCGTTCGACTCGGGAACCAGCGTGATCGGTGCACCGCCGGTCCGCGGCCGCAGCACGAGCTCACCGAGAAGAAAGCCGTTCGCATTGGTGGTCGTGCGCACCCAGTACACGCCGTGTGCATCGACG
Source organism: Polyangiales bacterium (assembly GCA_038209335.1). Taxonomy (GTDB): domain Bacteria; phylum Myxococcota_A; class Polyangia; order Polyangiales; family Polyangiaceae; genus JBBQXV01. The sequence continues at coordinate 6,688 of JBBQXV010000387.1, forward strand.
CCCACGCCGTACGAGCCGTGACCCCGCTCGTCGACGATCACGGACGGCGGGCTCGCGCCACGCCGCTCGACGATCGCACGGCGCCGCGGGGTCGGCGAGCCTTCCGCTTCCGTTTCGATCTCTTCGAACAGCCCCACGACGGTGGCCGTGGCGCCGTGCACCGCGATCGATTCAAGAAGTGGTGCGCCGGGAGGCGGCTCGATCCAGCGCTCGGCAGAGCCTCCGCGCTTGGGCACGCGCTGCACGGTGTCCTAATGTGCAAAATACACATGATCGTCGTCCAGCGCGAGGATGGGCCGGCCGACTCACTCGAGCGAGTCGACGACACGCTTGCAGCGAGTGACCGACTCGCACGTGGTTGACGCCGACTCACTCGAGCGAGTCGGCGACTCACTCGGAG
>JBBQXV010000388.1:0-7076 GCA_038209335.1 Polyangiales bacterium
CGCAGCGCCGGCACCGTACGGCTTCTTCGCGGAGCTCGGCGGCGTGACGGTGTGCGCGTCGAGCCCGGAGCTCGCGCTCGAAGTGCGCGGCGTACGCCTTCGCACGTGCCCGATCAAAGGGACGCGCCCGCGCGGCGACGATGCGGCACCCGACGCGCGCCTCGCCGACGAGCTCGATTGCGATCCGAAAGAGCGCGCCGAGCTGACGATGGCCATCGATCTCCATCGCAACGATCTCGGACGCGTCGCGCGCCCCGGATCGGTCCGCGTCCTCGGCGCGCCGCGGGTCGTCGCCGGTCGCACGGTCTGGAGCCGCGTCGCCGAGGTCGTCGCGCTCCGCGCCGATGGCGTCACCGACGAAGCGATCGTCCGCGCGATGCTCCCGTGCGGCAGCGTCACCGGCGCACCGAAGATCCGCGCGATGGAGATCATCGCGACGCTCGAGCCGCACCGCCGCGGCATCTACACCGGCGCGTTCGGCTACGTCGCGCGCGACGGCGCGATCGTCCTTGCGATGGCCATCCGTACGCTCGAAATCGTGGGCGATCGCGCGTCGTATTGGTCAGGCGGCGGCATCGTCGCCGACAGTATTCCCGAGCGCGAGCTCGACGAGACGCGCTGGAAGGCTGCGCACTTGTACACGTCACCGAAACTTGGCCGGAGAGACCTCTCGGCGCTAACGGGGGGAGAAGCAGATCGATCACGATGAGCCTGAACGACCGAGTTAGAGCGTCCATCACCGCAGCCCTCGCGCAGCTCGCCAACGCTGGCGATCTCGGGGAGCAGGGGAAGAGCGCGCTTGCCGAAGACGTCGCGTTCAGCGTCGAGCGTCCGAAGCGTCCCGAGCACGGCGATCTCGCGACGAACGTCGCGATGGTGCTCACGAAGCGCGTGGGTAAACCGCCGCGCGCGATCGCCGAGGCGCTCGTGAAGGCGCTCGCGTCGAGCGACGTGGTGAAGAGCGCGGAGATAGCGGGGCCGGGCTTCGTGAATTTGCGGCTGCACGCGGACGCGTTTCACCACGAGCTCCGCGACATCTTGCGCGCCGGCACGTGGTACGGACGTCCGCCGTCCGGGAGCGGCGAACGCATCAACCTCGAGTTCGTCAGCGCGAACCCGACCGGACCGATGCTCGTCGCGCACGGTCGCGGCGCGATCTTCGGCGACTCCGTCGGTCGCCTCCTCGAAGCGACGGGCCATCGCGTCGCGCGCGAGTACTACGTCAACGACTTCGGAAACCAAGTGCGCCTCTTCGCGGCGAGCGTCCTCGCGTCGTCGCAAGGCAAGCCCGTTCCTGAGGACGGATACAAAGGCGCGTACATCGACGAGCTCGCGCGCTGGTTGACGAAAGTCGATCCCGCGTCGCTCGCCAGCGACGAAGCGACGCTCGGACGCACGTGCGTCACGTGGATGCTCCGCGGCATTCCGGGATCGAAAGATCTCCCCGGCATCAAGCGCACGCTCGCGGATCTGCGCGTCGAGCACGACGTTTGGTACAGCGAAGAGTCGCTTCATCGCTGGGGCGCAGTCGGCGTCGCGCTTCGGCAGCTCGACGACAGCGGCTTCCTCGTTCGCAAAGAGGGCGCGGTCTTCTTCAAGGCGAAGGACGAAGGCGCGGACGACAAAGATCGCGTCGTCCAAAAATCGGATGGACTCTACACGTACTTCGCGAGCGACATCGCGTACCACGCCGACAAGGTCGCGCGCGGCTACGATCGATTGATCAACGTCCTCGGCGCCGATCACCACGGGTACGTCGCGCGCGTGCGCAACGCGCTCGAGGCGCTCGGCCTCCCGAGCGAGCGCTTCGAGGCGCTGCTCTTTCAGCTCGTCTTCATCTACCGCGACGGCGAGGTGGTGAAGTCGAGCAAGCGCGCCGGCAACATCATCACGGTCGAAGAGGTCACGCAGGAGATCGACGAAGCCTCCGGCCGCAAAGGCGCAGGCGCCGACGCGCTCCGCTTCTTCTTCCTCTCGCGCGGCGCCAACTCGAACGTCGAGTTCGACATCGAGCTCGCGAAGAAGAAGAGCCTCGATAACCCGGTCTTCTACGTTCAATACGGCTACGCGCGCCTCTGCTCGATCGCGAAGAAGGCGACCGAGCTCGGCATCGCGCGGCCGACGACACTCTCCGCGCGCGAGTGGGCCACGCTCGTCGATGCCGATGAGCTCGCGATCGCCGCGCGCCTCGCCGAATTCCCCGAGACGCTGCGCGAAGCCGCCGCGAACCGCGAGCCGCATCGGATCGTCTTCTTCATTCAAGAGCTCGCGCGCGAGTTCCAAAGCTACTTCACGCGCAAGAAGACCGATCCGATCCTGCCGCAGGCGTCCGTGCGCGCCGTCGCCGGTTGGGAGAAGACGTGGGACTTCGACAAGACGGCGGCGCGCCTCGCGTGGATCGAAGCGATCCGGTGCGTGTACGCGCAAGGGCTCGATCTCCTCGGCGTGAGCGCGCCGGAGCGAATGGATTTGCCCGCGGCGATCGCTGCGGAAGACGACGGGGCTTTGGCGTGAATCGAGAACCAGGAGAACGGCGATGATCAACGACGGCGCGATCCGAAACCTCGAGGACATTCAGGAGACCGACAGTGAGCGGAAGACGCCGCGCGCGGTCACCGTTGCGTTCGTCATGCTCGGCGGCGCGTGCATCGCGTTCGCGGTGCTCGCGCTCGGCGGACGCAAGTCGACGCCGGACGCGCCTCGCGTCGATCCGTTGGGTGATCTCGTCACGCAGCGTGGACACTCCGGACCCAACGCCTCGGTGAAGGCGACGGACCTCAGCATGAAGGACGTCACGTTCCCCGGGATGCTCAGCGACGGCGACAAGCCGACGACGGCGCTCGCCGCGGTGCGCGCGGGTGCGAGCGCGGTCGTCGTGGTCCCGGGATCGCCGCCGCCCGCGACGGACAAGCTGCCGGTCGTGCCGCTCCCCGCGCAGTCGCTGCTCGACGCGACGCCGGTGGTCACGCGCCCGCGCGACGGGCTGACGCAAGCCGCGAACAACGCCGCGCAGATGGCGACGCCCGCGGGTCCGACCGTGCCGGCGGGTAAAGACGGCGGGTACCAGCTGCAAGTGAGCTCGTTCCGCACGCAGAACGAAGCGCAGCACTTCGCGGATCAACTGCGCGCGCGCGGGCATCGCGCGTACGTGATCGAAGCGCACGTGACGGGGCGCGGGACGTGGTTCCGCGTGCGGATCGGGCCGTTTCCGACGCAGGCGCAGGCCTCGAACTACCGACAGAGCTTCGAAGCGAAGGAGCACGTCGTGCCGTTCATCGTGCCGCCGGCGACGAAGGCCGAAGCGCACTGACGAAGGCGACGCTCACAGCGTCTGCTCGAACGACACGTAGAGCCCGACCGGCGCGCGCCGCCGCACGGCGCCGTCGGCGTCGATGTACTGACGTGTTGCGCGCGACAGCGGCACGCCGACGTCGATCGACAGGAGCGACGGCTGCACGCCCGCCCACTCGAAGAACGCCCGCAGGCCGCCGCCCACTTCGGCGTACGGGTGCTCGAGCAGATCGCTCGCGGTCGTTCGTGACGATAGGAATCCTCCCGCGACGAACGGCACGAGCTCGAGCGCCTTGAACCACGAGAGCTGCGCGATGCTCACGTACTCGCCGCGGAGGACGGTGAAGCGCTCCTCGACGATCGCGTACGCGTCCGAGCAACCGAGGAGCTCGTCGGCCGCGTAACCGCGCAGGAGCTGACGCCCGCTCAATCCTTGGAGCTGCGTCGGGAGCGCCGGGCATCGCGTGACGCCGCCGCCGCCCACGAGCGCGACGACGTGAAGCGGATGCGGCCACCACAGCTTCTCTCCGCGCACCGACATCGCGAGCGTCGGCTGCACGTCGCCGCCGCGCTTCACGATGCCCGCGTCGAACGTGCTCCCCGGTGGCGCGTCGTCTTGGCGCGCGATGCCCGCTGCGACGGCGGCGCTCACGCCGAACCCGCCCTTCGGATCGACGGTCTGTCGCCGCGTGTCCCACGAGATGCCGGCGCCGACGTCGACTTCGGTGACCGGCACGCGGCTTCCACCGAATCCGTTGGCCGATCGCAGCGTCGACAAGCTGACGGACCACGCGCCGAACGTGCTGTTTGCGTCGCGAAGATCGCCGATGCCGCGCAAGTACCGCACGCGCCCGCTGACGCCGCGCGCCGACGTCGACACGTTGATGCCGTACGCCGCGCGCACGTCGTAGAGTCGCTTCACGACGAAGTCGAGGTTCGCGTCCGGGCGCGCCTCGGTCACCGCGACACTGAGCGCGAAGCTGTTGAAGATCGGTGGGCGCCACGAGTGATCGATCTCGTCGTCGAAGCGCGGGTGGTTCGGCTCGAGCGATAGATCCTCTTGGAGGCGGCGCTCCGGATCGAGCGTCGCGTCGTCGAGCGGCGCGTCGGACTCCCACATCACTTCGCCGCGCGCGCCCGGCGCGTCCCACGTGCGTCGCACGCGCATTCCCGCTTCGTCGACGAGCTCGACCTCGACCGGCTCGCGCACCCACGTGTCGCCGCGTCGTTCGATCACGACGACGTGGCGCGTGCGCGCGCCCGATCGCTCTTCGCGCCGCGCGACGATTCCGTACGCGAGCGTCCGGTGCGCCGACCACGTGAGGAAGAACGAGTCGAGCGACGCGCCGTGCGCGCGCTCCGCCGCCGCTCTCCACGCGATGCCTCGCTCCACGTGATCGCGCGCCGCACGCGCGAACGCGTCCGCGCCGAGGCGATCGCGGAGCTTCTCGAGCACGAAGCGCCCGAACGGCATGGTCGTCCGCGCGCGCTCGACGCCGTCGCGATCCGGATCGTCCTCTTCGATGTCGTGGAAGTACTCCGCGCGGAACGCGATCTTCGGCGCGTAGAGCAGCTGATCCACCGACGGATGAAACCCCGCGAAACCAAGCAGATCCTTCGGCGATTCGCGACGACCCGAGTCCGCGAGGCGCGCGAGATCGACGAGCAGCGCGCCGTCGAGATCTGCCGCGACCGACGGCGCGAGCGTCGCGTTCGTCGCCGAGCGCACGTGCGGCAGGAGCAGCGACGCGAAGACGCGCCGCGCGATCCCGTCGGCGTGAAAGCGGAGCACACGATCGATCGGCAGCACGCGAAACGCGTGATCGCTGATCGCGACGATGCCCGGCAAGTTCACCGCGAGGCGCTGCCGCTCTGGGATCTCCACGACGACGAGCGACGTCGCCATCGCGCGCGCCGCCGGCTCGTCCGTGGCGGTGAACCCGAGCCTACGGAGAAACGCGACCGAGCGACGCACCGCGCGCGCGGTATGCGACGTCGTGTCGGTGTCCCACGGATCGCTCGACGCAAATCCCTCCGGCGTCTGCGGCGCATCGCCGACGCGCCCGGGACGACGCGTCGCGAGCGTGACATCGACGCCTTGCATCGCCTCGTGCAGCGTCGCCGCGCTCGGTAGCACGAAGAGCGGAGCGTGCGTCACGCGGCGCTGCGTCACTTCGGCGAAGGTCCCCGCGTGCGCTCCCGCGGCCGACACGAGCGTCCCGTCGTCCCAGATCACGCGCAAGCGATGCGTCCCCTCCGCGGGCGTCGCGCTCCCGACGACGACGAGCGGGTACCAAGGATCGCCGAGCATCAACGCCCCTTCGGCGTGACCGAGCGTCCCGTACCGCCGCGGCGTCACGAGCGTACCGCGCACGCGCAACGACACGGGCTCGCGCGCCGATGCGCACACCGTGATCGCGATGTCGCGCCCGCGCATCGGGTCCGCACGATCGGCCTGCCGCACGATCTCCGCGCTGCACCCCTCTACGCTCACCTCGAGATCGCTGAAGCCACCGCGCGAGACGCCCGCGGGAAAGATCCGCTCGACCGTGATCTCGTCGTACGAACGCGGCAGCTCATGCGCGCGGTCGGCGTAGAGCCAGAGCGTGACGCGTCGCGAGCCGGCGGCGTCGCGCGTCATGAGCGACGAGTCGAACGTGACGCGCTCGTCAAAGCGCACTTCGCCGCGCTCGCGCCCGATCGACGCGCCGATCTCGTAGTCGATTCGCGCCGGTTGTGCGCGTGCGTCACGCGTGAGCGCGACGAGGACGCAGGCGAGCAAGACCGAGAGAGCTAGGCGGACGAGCCTCCGATGTGGCACAAGAATGGAGTCATCCGTGGAAGGCATCTGGCACGTCTGGATCTTCGCGCTCGTCATGGCGGCGCTCGCTCCGTGGTGCGTGCAGACGTTCGCGCGTGCGCTGGCGCGGCGCGTGCGACGAGAGACCGAAGCGACGTTGGCGGCAGCGCGAGCAGGCGAGCAGCATCGAACCACGGCGAACGACGTCGAACGTGTCGAAGGAAGGGAGCCTTGATCCTTTCGCGCGAGGCCTTACTGGTATGGAGAGTGCACTTGGATTCGTTCGCGCGCGTCGCGCGTGATGTCGCACCTTTCGCATCGCAAAAGTAGCGTCTCCCCATGGCCCCTTCGTATGGTGAATGGGGCGACCGTTCAAGGTTCGGCGCGAGGTAAAACCACGATGGCAAGGCTGTTCGGAATGATCGGAAACCGCCCGGACCTCGGTCCGCGCGCGCTCGCGTTCGAGACCGAGCCGCTGCGCGCTCGCTCGAAGGGGACGCCGCTCGGTTGGGGGCTCGGGTTCTACCAAGGCGGCGAGGTCCTCATGCGCCGCCGTCCGATCGACGACCGCCCCGAGATCGACGTCGCAAAGCTCGCCACCGACGTGCGCGCGGATCTCGTCGCGGGTCACGTGCGCAGCGCGACCGTCGGAGGACTCCGCACCGAGAACACGCATCCGTTCCGTTATCGCCAGTGGCTCTTCGTACAGACGGGCACCGTCGGCGAGTTCGATCAAGTGCGCGAGCGTCTCCTCGGCAGCGTGCCCGAGTTCTTGCGCGGAGGGATCCGCGGCGAGACCGACGCGGAGCTCGTCTTCCACGTCTTCCTCTCGTTTCTCCACGACGCGGGTCGCCTCGACAACGGACTTGCCGACGCGGGTCCGGTGCGCGAGGCGCTTCGCTCGAGCATCGCGGTCGTCGACGGCATGACCGCCGAGGTCGGCGCTTCCCCGGCGAGCCTCAACCTGCTCGCGACGAACGGCGAT
>JBBQXV010000389.1:0-7055 GCA_038209335.1 Polyangiales bacterium
CTCGGCGGTCGCGTTCGGATACCTCGTGAAAATGTCGGGCGGCTACGACGCGCCGATCCTCGTGATGGCCGGCGTCGCGGCGCTCGGTGCGCTGCCGTGGCTCGCGATCGATGCGTCGCGTGTGCTCGTCCCCGAGCCTGCGCTCGTGCGCGACGGATGACCGCCGGCTCGTCGATCACATCGTGCCACCGATGCCGGCCGACGCGCCCGTGGGCGTGAGGGAGAGCATCGGAACGAGCTGCACGAGCGGTCGCCGTCGCGACGACGCGACCTCGTCCGCTGGGATCTTCTCGCGCGCGAAGACGGCGGCGTCGAGGACGACCGCGGTCACGTAGCCGATGAAGAAGCCGACCGCGAAGCCTGCGAGGCCGCGGAAGCAAAGGTCACCGCCGCACGAATTCGGTTTCGTCGCCGCGAGCTCGACGCCCATTCCGATGAGTCCAAGCACGAACGGTCCGCCGATCCGCACGCCGAGATCAGCCGCGCCGATCCCCGCGCGATCGTGGATGACGTGAATCAGCGGTCCGCCGAAAGCGTAGAGCCCGACGCCCGTGTACCCGAACGCCGCCGATTGCCCGCTCGCGCTCGCGACCGCGATCGCCGCGCCGTCGACGAGGAGCGTCTGCCATCCGTACCAGTGCGACACCATGCGCGGCGCGGGTGCCGTCGTCGGAGTCGTCGACGCCACAGGCGGCGCTTCGGGAGGCGTCACGTCGTCCGCGCGCGCGCCGGTCGCGACGAGCATCAGAGCGAACGGAACGAGACCCGACGCGGCGGAGCGCATTCGCATCGATCGAGCATACGCGCGTCTGCGTTGCTATGGTCGCGCACATGAAGCGTTCGCAACGCGCGTTCCGCCCGCACGATCCGCGCGCCGCGCTTCTACGCTTGTTCGTCGCCTTCGCAGCCGGCGGCATCACCTTCGTCGCGCTCTCTCCGATCGCCAGCGTCGCCGTTCGCGCGCTCGCGGCGTGGGTCGCGTTCGCCGGCGTCCTGCTCGCGATCTCGTGGACGATCATCGCGCGCTCGGACGAAGCGGAGACGCGTCGGCGTGCCGCGTCGCTCGATCCAGGTCGCGGCGCGGCGTGGGCGATCGTCGTGGTCGGCAGTGTGTTCAGTCTGTTCGCCGGAGTAGTCGTCGTAAGGCAGTCGGCGCTCCTCGCGCCAGACGCGGGCGCCGTGCTCGTCGCGCTCAGCTTGGCGACGGTCGTCCTCTCGTGGGCGCTGACGCACACCGCGTACGCGCTGCGCTACGCGCACCTCTATTATCGTCGAGGTGGCGAGAAGGATACCGGCGGTCTCGAGTTCCCGGGAGACCGCGCGCCGAGCGACTTCGACTTTGCGTACTTCGCATTCGTCGTCGGCATGTGCTTTCAAGTGAGCGACGTCACCGTGTCGAGCCCGACGATTCGCCGTGCGGTGCTTCTGCATTCGATCGTGGCATTCGTGTACAACACCGCGATCCTCGCGTTCGTCCTCAACCTCGCGTTTGGGGCCGTCGGCCGCTGATTCCGTGCGGTTGTCGCGTGTCGAGTCTCGCGGCATGCAACCTGCTCATCAGTTCCGGTTGGAACCTGGAGGAGCAACCTCATGCCCGAAGATCTCGTCGAAATCGAGCCGAAGCACAGCCCCGTCACGCGCATCGACACCGTCGCGCGCATCGCTCGGGTCATCGACTACCTGTTCGGCATTCTCTACGTGCTCCTCTTGGTCAGACTCGCGCTCGAGTTCTTCAACGCACGCAAAGGCGCCGGCTTCGTCGAGCTGATTCGCGTGCTGACCGATCCGTTCTACGCGCCGTTCAAGAACATCGTCGCGACCAACACCGTCGACGGCGCGCACGTCGTGTGGCCGCTCGTCGTCGCGATCATCGGCTACATGCTCCTCCACGCGGCGGTCCGCGGGCTCTTGCGTCTCATCGCGCGCGGGTAGCGCCGTCTCGCTCGTCAGAAGATGTGATTGAAGTTCACGTACAGCCCCGAGTCCTCGTCGCTGAATCCGTAGTCGATCATGATGATCGTCGCCTCGTTCCAGGCGATGCGGAGGCCGCCGCCTTGCGTGCGCTTCCAACCTTTGAGCGTCGTCTGACCGACGTTGTCGAAGACGCGGCCAATGTCCATGAACGGAACCGCCATGAGCGCGATTCCCTGTTTCAGGACGCGAAAGTGCACGAATGTCCAACGTACTTCGTAGTTCGTCAAAGCGATCATCGGACCGACGAATCGGTTTTGCCGAAACCCACGAAGCGTTCGAAAGCCGCCGAGCCCTGCGTGGTTGTCGTCGATGAACGGCATCAACACCTGCGAGAAGAACGGCGTCCCCTTGGTCTGTATCTCGTAGACCGCGCGCCCCGCGAGCACCAAGTCGGCGAGCTTCGGGATCGGGCTGTAGAACCCGCGCACCGAGAGCATCGCGCGCACGTAGTCGTATTCCGAGCCGAGCGCCTTGGTCCCGAACTCGGTCGAGAGCTCCGCGTACACACCGGTGTTCGGATCGGGCTCGAAGTCGCGCGTGTCGAGCGACACCGCGAGCCGCAGCACGTTATCGAATCCCCCGCCGCAGCCGAGGATCCGGTTCGCGGCGCAGTCCGCGGCAAGGAACGTTTGCGCCTCGCGCGCTTGCACCGCGTTGCCGCTGGCGTCGGTCGCGTCCGCGAGCTCTCCCGAATAATCATGGAGCGAGAAATGCGAGAACCCGAGGCCGATGAACGGCCGCAGGACGCCGCCGAAGAAGAGCCGCTCGACGCCGAGCTGCAGCGACGGACGGAAGAACTTGTAGATGTTGTATTTCGAATACGTCGTCCCGTCCGCCTGCACCGCAGCCGCGGCTTTGTCGAAGTCCGATGCGTGCGCGAATGTCACGCCCGGCGCGCCCGGGAACGAGAGCGGCTGAAGGCTGCGCGACCCGATACCGAAATACGGCCAAGCGTTCGCCGCTTCGATCTCGATCGTCCCGCGCACGCGCCAGAGCGATCCGAGAAAGTTTGGCGCGTCGTAGTCGAGGAGATGATCCTGCGCGGCCGCCGTGCTCACGAACGTCTGCACGATGAGCCGGTGCAGGTACGGCGTGTACGCGAAGAGCGGATTGGTGCGATCGCCGTTGAAGTAGTAATAGAGGCGCGCGCCGAAGCCGAACTTCGTATTTGGATCGTAGTTCGCGAGCGGGAGTCCGGTGAAGTACCCGCCCTCTTCCTTGCGCGCGTAGTCGGTGTCGTTCAGGCGTTGCTTCTGCGCGAGGCCGGGTGGTGCCAGCGGCTTCATCACGGGCGTCGGCGCGGGATCGCCGATGACGTCGTCCGCGTGTGCGCGCGTCGTGAACGTCGCGCCCGTCCCGAAGGTGGCGAGCCCGAGTGCGAGCAACGTGCGCGTGGCGCTCTTCATCGTGGCATCGGACCGGGCCGTTCGGGGAGCGTATCAGTCACACTTCATGCTTGCCACGCACGCGGCGAACGGGTGCCATGGCGTTCATGGATCCGTACAGCCCGATCAACGGCATATCCCTCGAGCAATACGCCGAGCTCGGCGCCGACGTCGCCGATCACGTGAACGACAAGGAAGCGTGCGTCCGCATCGTCGAGGCGAAAGGCGTCTCGCGCGCGAACTGGGACGCCGCCGTCGCTGGATGGACTGCGCGCATGCAAGACATGGCGCTGATGGGCCAGGTCGCGATGCGCTACATGCCGCTCTACCAGGCGGCGCTCGCGCGGAAGAAGGGGACGGTCGACTGTTCGTGGGAAGATTTTCTCACGCTGTCGGCCGCGCAGAAAGCGTGGGGCCCCGAGCGGACGTACTCGTTCTATCAGCTCGACGCGACGATCTGGACGCAGGTCATGGGTCCGTGGATGCAGCGCGTGCCGACCGATCCGCGTTACCAGATGTACGGGATGCTCGTGGAGCAAGAGGCGATGCGTCTCTCGCAAGGCGGTCAACCGCGACCGGTCACCTTGAAGAGCAGCCAGACGGGCGGCGCGCCGGTGCCGGTCGCGCAACCGCAAGGCGGCCAACCGAACGCACAGCAAGTCGAGAACCAGATGACGGCGGACGCCGTGCGCGCGCAGGTCGCGGCGACGATGGCGGCGGCGCAAGCGCAGTCGGCGGCGGCGTACGGAAACGCGTCGGCGAACATGGGCGCGATGGGTCGTGGCGTGCTCGGCGCGGTCGGCTACGGCGCGATCGCGCAAGGGATCGGGCCGGGCATGGCGGTGCTCGTGCAGTGGTCGGACGGTCAGAAATATCCAGCGACGGTCGCGCAGGTCGGCGGCGGTCAGGTTTGCGTCGCGTTCGGCGATGGACGACAGATGTGGGTTCCGGAGACCGCGGTGTCGCGTCGGCAATGAACGACTCGCAGCTCAAATGCCCGCAGTGCGGCGCGGTCCTCGGCGCGGAAGATCTCCAGCTGAAGGCGTGTCGCTACTGCGGCGCGATGCACCCTCACGTCGCGCGCGCGGCGGAGAAGGTCGAGCTCGTGAAGCAGATGATGGCGCCGGGGCCCGGCGGCGTCCCGGCCGCGATGCAAGGGATGGTCGCACCGTGGGCGGCGATGATGCCCAACTACGGCGTACCGCCTCAGGGTCATCCGGGGGCGCAGGGTGCGCCGCCGCCTGTGATGATCTCGGCGGGTGGTGTCGTGACGACCGCGGGCCAAGCGCCGCCGCAGTTCGGCGGACCGATGGGGCACGCGGGACCCGTGATGCCGATGTACGGCGCGCCCGCAGGCTTCGATGGCGCGCGCGCGGTCGGACGCGGCATCGGCGTGATCGTGTTCGTGATCGTCGCCTTCACGTTCGTCCTCTTGCTCGTGGGCGGCGGCCTCTTGTTCTTTTTGGTGCGCTGACGCGCGTCATCCACGCGACGATCGCGTCGAGCACGCGCGCGTGGACGACGTCTTGCGGCACGCCGAGTCGCTTCGGCACCGCGAACGAATGATCGCCGCCTTCAATCGCGACGAGCTCGGTCCCCGCGTGGAGCTTGCGGACGATCGGGCGCAGCTCGTCGGGTGTGCCGAACGCGTCGCGCTCTCCTTGGCAGAAGAGCATCGGCGCGCGCACGCGCGGCAAGTGCTCGCTGCGGTGCTTCGCCGGCGCTCGCGGCGGATGCAGCGGATAGCCGAGGAAGACGAGGCCCGCGATCGGCCCGCCCGTCGCGTCTTCGCCCTCCGCCGCGATCTGCGACGCGATACGCCCGCCCATCGACTTCCCGCCGATGAACAGCGGCGCCTTCGACGCGCGCGCACGCACGGCGACGAGCACATCGCGCCAGCACGCTTCGAGCGCGTCCTTCTTGTCGGGGAGCCTTCGCCCGCGCTCCATGTAGAGAAAGTCGAACGTGAAGACGTCGACGCCGCGCGCCGCGAGCTCGCGCGCAAAGTGGACGATGAACGGATGGTGCTGCCCGGCGCCTGCGCCATGCGCAAGCACGAGCGTCGCGCGGGCGTGTGCGGCGGTGTAGCTCTCGATCATCGGGCTCGAGGACGATACGTCGACTCGCTTGCTTGGGCGATTCAGGCGACAATGCCCTCGTGCGCCGTTCGAAAGCTCTGCGATGAACGTGAAGGTGCAGGGGCTGCTCAATGCGGCGCAGTGGATAGAGAACACGTATGGACAGCCGGCGCTCCGCGACGTCGTCCGTTCGTGCGGCCCCGAAGTGCGCGATCGGTACACCTCCGCGATCGCGATCGAGTGGCACCCGATCTCCGAGCTCATCGAGTTCCTCGGCGCGGCGGAGACCGTGCTCGGAAAGGGTGACGGCAGGCTGGCAGAAGAGATCGGCGCGGCCGGCGCGCGCACGAACATGCGCGGCAGCTTCGCGCGGATGCTCTTCTACATCGCGAAGCCCGAGTTCCTGATGAAGCGGATCGCGACGCTGTGGAGTCAGTTCAACGACGCCGGCTCGATGCAGCTCCTTCAGATCGACGACTTCTCGTCGACGATCGAAGTGAAGGGGGTCCCCGATCCGAGCTGGCTCTTCTGCTGCACGCTCACCGGCTGGGCTCGTGAGGTCGTGCGCGCGATGGGCGGGAACGATCCGCGGTCGCGCCACATCGAGTGTCGCGCGCGCGGCGCGCAGCGTTGCGTGTGGAGGCAGACGTGGACAGGCGTGTCGGTGAACGAAGCGGCGGCGCGCGAGACGGAGCGCGCGTCCAAGCGGTTCGGCGCCGCGCTGCCCGCGCCTCCGCCGCCGAGCAAACCGCGAAAGCCGGACACCGACGGCGGATGACGCGAGCGCGCGCCGCCGCAAAGTGCTACGAGCGCGCGCGTGATTCGTCTCGATAACGTAGGCAAACGGCACGGCAAGCAGATCCTCTTCGTCGAGGCGTCGGCGAGCGTCTACAAAGGCGAGAAAGTCGGCCTCGTCGGCCCCAACGGCTCGGGCAAGTCGACCATCTTCAAGATGATCGTCCGCGAAGAGCAGCCGGACGAAGGGCAGGTCACCGTCGATCGCGGCGTCACCGTCGGCTACTTCAGCCAAGACGTCGGCGAGATGCACGGACGCAGCGTCGTCGCCGAGGCGATGGACGGCGCGGGCCCGGTGAGCGTCGTTGCGGCCGAGCTCAAAGAGATGGAGCACGCGATGGCCGATCCGGCGCGCATCGACGAGCTCGAGCAGCTCATCGAGCGCTTCGGCGAAGCACAAGCGCGCTACGAAGAGCTCGGCGGCTACGGCATCGAAGCGAAGGCGCGCGAGATCCTCGCCGGCCTCGGCTTCAGCCAAGAGGTGATGGACGGCGACGTCGGCTCGCTCTCCGGCGGATGGAAGATGCGCGTCGCCCTCGCGCGCATTCTGTTGATGCGCCCGGACGCGCTTCTCCTCGACGAGCCGACCAACCACCTCGACATCGAGTCGATCCTCTGGCTCGAAAATTTTCTGAGGAACTACGAAGGCGCGCTCATCTTGACGTCGCTCGATCGCGAGTTCATCAACCGCATCGTGACGAAGATCGTCGACATCGACTCGGGCGATCTCACGACGTACACCGGCGACTTCGATTTCTACATGCAGCAATGCGCGATCGCCGCCGAGCACAAAGAGGCGCAGTACGCGCGGCAGCAAGCGATG
>JBBQXV010000390.1:0-7039 GCA_038209335.1 Polyangiales bacterium
CTGCGGTCGGATGCGACCAGGCACGGAACGTTCGACTCGACGGGCGGGCTGCTCGGCACGTGGAACGCGACGGCGATCGACTGCTCCTCCGGAGCGAGTCAGACGGCCCTCGGAGCGCTCAGCTGGGCGGTGTGGAGTGGAAGCGGTTACTCGCTCCAGCTCCACGCGAAATCCGGCGAGGTGGTCGCCATCGGCATCCAGCGCGTAAGCCCCTTTCGCAGCGTCGACGTCTCGCGACAGCAATGCTCCCGATTCGACGCCGCGTTGCGCCCGCAAACGGACGGGACGATGGCGGCCGACGTGGAGCTGGATTGCACCACGACGGACGGCGGGCGTGTGACGGCGTCGATCCGCAGCGCGGCCTGCGGCGGTAGGTGACGTCGGCAGTCGTCTATGGTGTGACGCTCAGCGCGGCACCAAACACGCCACCACCGCACGCGCGATCGCCGCGTGCGCCGCGTTCAACCGCGCCGTCTGCGCGGTACCGTCGCTGAGGTACGACGCGATCAGGATCGGCGCGCGTCCCGGCGGCCGCACGATCGCGACGTCGTTCGCCGTGCCGGTCGCTCCGGTGCCGGTCTTGTCGCCCACGACGAAGCCGGCGGGCAAACCGGCGCGCAATCGTTCGTTGCCCGTCGTGCACGCGACCAACCAGCCGTCGAGCAGCGCGCGGCTCGCGGTGCTGAGCACGTCGCCGAGGAGCACCGTCTTCATGGTGCCGACCATCGCGCGCGGCGATGTCGTGTCGCGCGGATCTCCGGGCGTGAAATCGTTCATCTCCGGCTCGATGCGATCGAGGCGCGTGACGTCGTCGCCGAGCGCCTTCACGAACGCCGTCACGCCGGCAGGTCCGCCGACGAGGGCCAGCAAGAGGTTGGCGGCCGTGTTGTCGCTGACGGTGACGGCGGCTTCGGCGAGCGCGTCGACGGTCATGCCGCTGGCGACGTTCGCGCGCGCGGACGGTGCGTGTTCGAGGAGATCGGCTTCGCCGTACGTCACGCGGCGATCGAGCGCGAGCTCGCCTTTGTCGACACGCGCGAGCACGCACGCCGCGAGCACCCACTTCAACGTCGAGCACATCGCGAAGCGTTCGTCCGCGCGATGCGCGAGGACCTTCTGGCTCCCGGTGTCCAACGCGAAGACGCCGACGCGGCCGCCGATGTCCGCTTCGATCGCGGCGAACGGATCCGCCTCGCTCTTCGGCGCAGCGGCGTTCTCCGCGCGCGCGCAACCGACGAGGAGCATCGCGCTCGTACCGAGAAGAGCTTCGCGCCGCGTCAGCCTCATCGTTAGACCACCTTTCGAGTGGCGATAGGAACGCCCGGAAGCGACGGTCCATTCTGGCAGCGTTCGCGCGCACGGCGTGCAGTCCTCCTCCTTCTCGCGCTCGCCACCGTGCGCGCTGAGACCGCCGCGACGTGTTCACACCACGACGAGTCGCGCCTTCGGATCGAGGCGCGCGAGATCGTCGGGATCACTCGTGACGCTCGGTTCGTCGTTGCGTCGCGCGCAGACGACGACGTGCGCGTCGGTGATGTCCGCCGTTCGGCTCGCCGCGACGAGCAGGCCGACGCTCGTCGCGTCCGGGCCGTCGAGCGGTGCGAGCGTCGTCGTCGGCTGACGAACGAGACGCGAGAGCCGCGCTTGCTTCGATGGGTTTCGCATCGCTTGCGCCAGCGCGGTCGCGGGGATCGTCGTGCGTGCGCCGAGCTCCGCCGCGCGCGCGAGAAGCGCGACGACGCGTCGATCGTCGCGATCGAGCTGCCGGAGGCCGCGTAAAACGACAGCCTCGAGGATTTCGACCACGACATCGTCTCCGCTCTCGAGCGCGAGAGGCAAGGAATCAAGTTGCCCTCGCCGGGCGGTGGCCGTGGCGAGTGCGTGGACACCCGGTCGGCTACATGTCAGCATGGGCCGGATTTATGTTTCGCAGCGATCGCAGCAAGACGGCGGGTCTCGACCCGACGGCCGAACTCGCCGCTACTGCGGAGACGCCGGCGACTGCCCCGTCCGAGGACGATCCGACGACGATTCTGAAGGGATTGCCTCTGCGAGCTCCGGCGCGGATTTCCGCGGCCCTTGCCTCCACGCAGTCGAACGTCGGGGACGATCAGGACGAGACCCTGGTTGGCGCGAGCCTCTCGGAGACCGGGCAGCGCGTCGTGTCGAGCGCGGACCGCGGCGCTGCGCCGAGCGGCATTTCGTCGCCATCGTCGCCGCTCGTGGAGTTCGTCCCCGAAGATTCGGAGCCCGGAAACCCAGAGGGGCGCGGATTCGAAGAGCGAAGCATTACCGCCGACGACAGTCTGCGCGCCTACGGCAACGAAGACGAGACCACGAATGTCGCGGATCGCCCGGCGAACATCGGGCAAGCGGCGCCTGCCGTGCATCCGACGCTCCGCGCCGAGTATCGCGCCCCGCCGACCACTCCTGGTCTCCTCGCGGGTCGCTATCGAATCCTTTCGACCCTCGGCACCGGCGGCATGGGCGTCGTCTACGAAGCGGAGCACGTCGAGCTCGGCAAGCGCGTCGCGGTGAAAGTCCTCAACGTCGCCAATGGCCCGACCGCCGAGCTCGCCGCACGCTTCAAGCGAGAAGCGCGAAGCACGTCGTCGCTCGACCACGATCACATCGTGCAGGTCTTCGATGCGGGCGAGGATCCCGCGTACGGCCTCTTCATGGTGATGGAGCTCCTGAAAGGCGAGGACCTGGAGCAGGTCATCACGTCACGCGGCGCGCTTCCTCCCCTCATCGCGTCGCGCATCGTGCACCAGGTCTGTCTCGCCCTCGAAGCGGCCCATAACGAGCACATTCTCCACCGCGATCTCAAGCCCGCGAATATCTTCCTGGCGCGCGGGAGCGGCGAAGCCCTACGGACGAAGATCGTCGACTTCGGGCTCGCCAAGTTCGTTCGCGACGTGAGCGAGGTCGGCCGCGGAAACATCACGCGGGCAGGCATCGTGCTCGGAACGCCCCAATACATGTCGCCCGAGCAAGCGCAGGGCCTCGACGGCATCGACGGGCGGACCGACATCTACGCGCTCGGCGCCGTCTTCTACGAGGCGTTGGTCGGCAGCCCGCTCGTGCCGGAGTACGCGAGCTACGAACGCACGCTCTATCACATCATCTCGCGCCTCCCTCGCCGTGTGTCCGAGTCGGTGCCGTCGATTCCACCGGCTATCGACGAGCTCGTGGCCGCGATGCTTCTCCCTATGGACCTCCGCGTCGCGACTGCCCGCGCAGTCATCGATCGCCTCCACGCGGTCTACCCGGATCTCGAGCGCACGAGCGTGGTGCTACCCGCGGTGAACGAGGCAGCACCCCAGAGCCGCCCGATCAGCGGCGTAGTCGGCAATGATCGCCGCGACCACGCGGCCGTGCCCGAGGCACCTCTGGCGCCGAATCCTCGCTACGCCGCTGCGCTCGCACGCCCGAGTCCGTCCAGCGCCCCGCCGCCGCCGCGGACCGATCCTCCATCTCCGCTCGTCGAGTCGCCGTCGAGGCGGCGGCCACAGCGTGATCTCACGCGAACCCTACTGATCTGCGGCATCGCGTTGAGCTCGCTCATTCTCATCGGGCTGATCATCGCGTTCCTGAGGCGCTGAGTCGCTCTCGCGCACGCGACGTCGCACATCAAAGTCTGGGGGGAAAATCGGCACGATGGATCCGAATCAGCTGCTCGGTCGGCGCATTGCCGAGAAGTACGAGCTGCGGCGCGTGCTCGGGCGTGGCGGGATGGGGACCGTGTTCGAAGCGGTCCACGTCTCGCTCGGCCGCCGCGTGGCGGTGAAGCTCTTGGATCCGGCGCATCACCGCTCGACGGAGGTCGTGGAACGATTCCGGCGCGAAGCGCGAGCCGCATCGGCGGTCGAAAGCGACCACGTCGTGCAGGTGTTCGATGTGGGCGAGGACGACGCGATCGGCCTCTATATCGTCATGGAGCTTCTCGACGGCGAGGATCTCGAGCACCGAATCGCGAGGAGCGGAAAGCTCGACGTGCTGGAGGCGCTGACGATCGCATTGCAGTCGGCCCGAGCGCTCGCGAAGGTTCACGCACGCGACATCGTCCATCGTGATCTCAAGCCGGCGAACATCTTTCTAACGACCCGCGAAGACGGATCGCTTTGCTGCAAGGTTCTCGACTTCGGCGTCTCGAAGTTGATCGTGCGAAGCACCGGCGACAATGCCAGCGCGAAAGCGATCACCGGCGCTGGCGGCGCGGTCGGCACGGCGCAGTACATGTCGCCCGAGCAGGCGCAGGGCCTCGCGGCCGTGGATCAGCGGACGGATGTGTGGGCACTCGGCGCAGTGCTCTACGAGATGCTCGCGGGAAAGCCGCCGTACGAGGCGCTGCCGACGTACGAGCAGACCATCGTCCAGATCGTCGTCCGATTGCCGCCGCGCCTCGAGACCGTCGCGCCGCACCTGCAGCCCGCGTTAATCGAGTTCGTACATCGCGCGCTCGCGTACTCCCCTGAGCAGCGCCTCGCCTCCTGCGCCGTGTTCGCGCAGGAGCTCACCCATGTCGCCATCGCGCTCGGCATACCCGTCGCGAGCGGGACCACGCGCGTGCAAGTCACCGAGTACGACGACGAGGAGCTCACCGCGATCGACGCCGACGGGATGGCGCACGCCGGCACCGAGCCGGCGATGGCGGCGCCTGTCGGAGGGGCGCCGACGACGGTGACGACGGACGGAGTCTCGGTCACGACGCCCAGTCACGATCCTGCGACGGTCGAGGAAGACACCCCGGAGGCGGCGTTTGCCATTCCGAAGAGCCGTGCGCCCGCGTGGGTCGCGTTCGTCGTCGCGATGGCTGCTGTGGGCGCCGTCGTCGTCTTCCTGATGATGCGTGCGCGTTCACCGCGCGACACGTCGCCACTTCCGCCGGCCGCAGCGTCGATCGCTCCGACTGCGGCAACCGCGAGCGCCGTCGCCTCTACCGCGCCCGACGTCGATCCGTCGGCGGGCGTTGCGTTGGCGACGGCGGCATCGTCGGCTCCGGCGCCGTCGGCGTCGGTCAGCGCTTCCGCATCTGCGAGTGCGACGACGCGTGCTCCCGGAATCGCGCCTCCGTTGCTCGCGCCGGTCGCGCCGACGGCTTCGTCGCCGACGCGCTTCGGCGGCGTCGGAATACAGGATGAGTACTGAGGAGCGACAGAGCCTTAGGAGGGTGTGGATGCGGATTCGTCGCCTGTCGACCTTTGTCATCGTCCTACTTTGCGTCCTCTCTTTCGCGTCGGGCCGAGTGGCTCTCGCGCAACCTCGCGCGCCTGCGACCCCTGCCCAACAGGCCGAGGCCCGTCGTCACTTCGAAACGGGAAAGAAGCTCTTTCGAGAGCACTCGTTCGACGCTGCGCTCGTCGAGTTCGACGCGGCATACCAGCTCGAAGGCCGCCCGTCCGCGCTTCGGAACGAGGCCGAATGCCTACGCGAGCTGAAGCGCTTCGCGGAAGCCTACGAGGCGCTCGACAGGCTCCTGGCCACGCACGGACCGCAGCTGAACAACGTGGAAAAGTTTCAGTACGAGCGCGCACTCGGCGAGCTCGCGCAGGTCACGGCAACTGTCGAAGTGCGCGCAAGCGAGGCCGGCGCGAACGTCTCGATCAACGGCGCACCCGCGGGCATCACGCCGCTACAGCGGCCCATTCGCGTGAGCATCGGTGTCCAGCGAGTGCGCGTGGAGAAGGCAGACTTCGTCACGTTCGAGACGGAGCTCACCGTCGCTGGGAAGCAGGCCGCGCTCATCGATGCGCGGCTGACTCGCGAGATCAAGACAGGACATCTCTCGATTAAAGAAAAGACAGGACAGGCGATCCAAATTTTCGTCGACGACCAGGAGCGCGGGCCGGCACCTTGGGAGGGAGACCTCCCGCCCGGAACGCACAGCGTCCAAGGACGGGGACAGAAGCTCGTGACCCCGAAGACGACAGTCGAAATACAACTCGGCCGGACACTCGAACTCGCCCTCGAGGCCGGTGCGCCACAAGAGCAAGTGCAAGTGAAGACGAACATCGGAACCGCGCAGATTTCGATCGACGGTCAGGTGGTGGGGCGCGGGATCTGGGAAGGCATGCTGCCGATCGGTCTCCATCAGCTACACGTGGTCGCGAATGGCTACGAATCGTTCGAGGCGCAGTTCGACGTGGTCGAGGGGAAGAGCACGCTCGAAGACATCGCGCTGAAGCAGGTGACGCGCGCCGCTCCCGTCATGCCTCATGTGAACGTCCCGCCAGAGGATCCGTACCGCGGGGTGTACGTCAGGCTCGACCTCGCGTTTCTTCTGCAGCCGGTGAGCGAACCGATTGGCAGCTGCGCTCAAGCGGTGCCAGGTTGCGACCTGAGCAAGATGCCGGTCGGCGGCGCCTTCAATTTGCACATCGGTCACAGCTTCGACTGGATCGCTCTCGACGTGACCATCGGGACGAACGTCATGAACGTCAACCGCACCTTCGCTGTCCTGGTCCCAGACGGCCACTACGCGAGCCAGACCACCGACATTCTTTCGGTCGCCGGCTTCCTCGGTATCGGACCGCGCTTCCAATCGCACGGGAAGGACCTGAGGTTCACTTCGGGGGCAACGGTCGGCATGTCGGTTCGCGGAACGCAGACCGCTTACGACTCTCGCTTCCCGGTCTACGGAATGTTGGCAACGATGTTCGACGTGGCGTTGCTCATCGGCGACACACCCGGCGCCAAGTTCATGGTCGGCATGATGGGCCTCGCGGAATTCGGAGGCACTGCGTTCGACACGTCCTCGAACGTCGACACGTTTCACACGAAGACCACGTTCGCGATCGGACCGATGATCGGGATTCAGGGGGGCCGTTGAGCCACGCGGTCGGGCCGATTCCGTGACGCCCACGAGTCACGCCGGGTGGACTCGTGTTGGTCGCGCCTACTTCCGCATGAACTTCATGTAAGCGAACACCGCAGCCGCGATCGCGATCACGAGAACGACGATCATCGGCAGCGCGCTCTTCTTCGGAAGCGCGGGCCGATCCGACGGCGTCACGATCGCGTCGGCCTTCTTCTCCTC
>JBBQXV010000391.1:0-7038 GCA_038209335.1 Polyangiales bacterium
CGGTCGCGGGTCGAGGTGCGCCGGATCGTAACCATCGAGACACCGCACGCCGATCGCGCGGAGCGCAGGACCGATCGGAGGATCGTACGACGTGTCCGACCCGCTCACGTCGTGCCCCGCCTCGCGGAAGAGCGCCGCGAGAGCGCCCATCCCGGTGCCGGAGACGCCGATGAAGTGAACGTGCATTCGCCTCGTTTACACTACCGAAGCGACGCGTCGATGCCTCAAATACGACGCCGTCGCGTGAAGGAGTGCGAGCCGAAGAGCGGAGACCATGGGAGGGTGATCTCCTTGAACCTCGCTTCCCGAATCGTCTTCGTGCTCTTCCCCGTCGCGCTCGCCGCGGCGAGCTGCAGCCGCACGGACATTTCGTTCGAAAGCTCATCCGCGATCGACGCGAGCGTCGAAGGCGGTTGCCGCGCCTGCTCGGATCTCGGTGCGACGTGCGGCACCGTCGACGACGGCTGCGGCAACACGCTCGCGTGCGGACACTGCTCGCTCCCCGAGACATGCGGCGTCGGCGGCACGAACAAGTGCGGCTGCACGTCGAAGTCGTGCCTCGCGATCGGCGCCGAGTGCGGCGAGGCGCTCGACGGGTGCGACAAGATCCTCTCGTGCGGCGTTTGTCCTGCCGGCGAGATCTGCGGCGGCGCCGGAGCGAACCGCTGCGGTCGCGCGCCGTGCACGCCGAAGACGTGCGGCGAGCTCGGCGTCGCGTGCGGAAAAGTCTCCGACGGCTGCAGTCACATCATCGAGTGCGGAGGCTGCGCGACGCCCGACACGTGCGGCGGCGGCGGCGTCACGAACCAATGCGGGTGCACGCCGTACGGTTGCATGGAGCTCGGCGCCGCGTGTGGCGTCGCATCGAACGGCTGCGGCAAGAGCCTCGACTGCGGTGGCTGTACGCCGCCCAAGTCGTGCGGCGTCGGCGGGACGAACAAATGCGGCTGCGTTCCCGTGACGTGCGCGGCGATCGACGCGCACTGCGGGACGATGCTCGACGGATGCGGCGGCACGCTCGAATGCGGATCGTGCGGCGGAGGCCGAGGTCGCGGCGGCGCCAAGGTCTGCCTCGGCGTCGGACCGGCCAACTGCAGCGAAGAGGGGGAGCACTGCACGCCGACGACGTGCGCCCGTGTCGGGGCGCGATGCGGGAGCGTCGCGAACGGATGCGGCGGGCTCCTCGATTGCGGCGCGTGCAACGGACACGACACATGCGGCGGCGGCGGCGTCGTGAGCCAATGCGGCTGCACGCCGACGACGTGCGACGCGCGCGGCGCTCAATGCGGAACGACCGACGACGGATGCGGCGGATCGCTCGACTGCGGCGTCTGCGGCGTCGGCCTCGCGTGCCTGACGAATCGCTGCGCCAGGATGCGGTGACTAGAAGCTGTCGCCTTGGAAGGCGAACATCAGCGCATGCGCCGTCGGCGAGAGCGGGTTGATGACGATCATGCCGTCGTTGCCGCGCCCTTGGAAGTGAACGAGGTGCACGCCGGTCGGTCCGTAGCCCGTCGCGTAGACCGACACGTGGTTCGCTTTGGCGAGGAGTGCCTCGACCTTCGGCGCGAGCTGCGCGGGGGTCGACGCGGCGAACTGACTCGCGTGGACGCCGAGCGACGAGTACGTGTCGTTCACGCCGGTGTGCCATCCCTCGACCCACGCGGCGCCGGGCGGCGCGAGATCCTGCTCGTGGAAGAGGCCGTCGACGTTCACGGCGACGTCGTACACGGAGCTCTGCACGAGCACCTGCAAGTGCACGTGCGAGCCGTCGCCGTTGCAACCGCGATTGCCGAGCGGGACGATCGCGACGAGGTAGCCGTCGAGGCGGCCGAACGACATCGTCAGCGCGCTGCCGAACGCGCCGGTGCACGCGCGGCGCATCGGCGTGCCGTCGAGCCCGTCGGAGTCGGGCGAAGCGGTCGTATCGCTCGAAGCGTCTGCCAGCATCGACGCGTCGTCGCCGACGGACGCATCGTCGCCCGTCGTCCCGGCGTCGTCCGCGGGCGCAGGCGAGTGCGAAGTGCTCCCGCCGCACGCGGCGAGCGCGAAGAATCCGGCGAGGCCGAGCCGAAAGGCGACCGAGCGAGTCGTGCGAAACGTCATGGCGGCTCAGCGCGGCGGCGGCGCGATGACCGGCGCCTTCGTCGTCACACCCGCGCCGTCCCATTTCGGTTGGGTGCCGGCGATGAGGCACGCGCTGCCGTCGTTGTTGCTGATCGCGACAGTGAACCCTCCGTGCGCGAAGCCGATGATTTTGTCTCCGAACGCCGCGATGCCGTACATGCTTCCGTACGTCGGCGTCGTATCGGTGCAGCTCGACGACTTGACGATCGGCCCGCGGATCGTCACGCCGTTTCCCGCCGGTCCGAGCGCGAACTTCGCGAGATCGATCTGAACGAGCGTGTCGGTCGGGTTGCAGTTCGACGAAGCCGGCGGCGTCTTGCAGTCGCGCACGGTCGCGAAGCCGATCGGGTTGCCGTTGTTCTCGAGGAACACGACGTCGCCGCTCATCTCCCAAGCTCCGCCCGGGTACATGAAGCCCTGGCCCGCCGGCACGTTTCCGAAGCTGTTGATGAGCGTGATGTTCCCGGTCGTGACGTCGACTTTGTAGAGCTCGCCGTCGGTGTTGCCGACCACGAGTGTCTCGTTGGTCGGATCGAGCGTCCCGATCGGCGCGAACGACGCGCCGTAGAACGCGACCTTCGCTCCGGTCTGCGGAATCGGCTTCATGCCCGTCGTGCACTGCACGGTCGACCCGGCGATCTTCATGTCGAGGTAGATGGCCTTCGTCGATATCCCGTAGAGCTTGCCGTCCTTGTCGACGGCGATGTCGGTCATCGACGTCGCTTGGCCGGTGCCGCCGATGCAATCGAACTTGCCAATCGTCGTCGACGCGAGCTTGGGGTCGGTCGCGTCGACCGAATAGAGCATCGTGTTGTCGTGCGCGTAGAGGATCGTCTTGCCGGGGCTCCCGGTGTCGGTGTGCAACGCGCCGTCGCCCAACGTGCCGACGTCGCCGTTGTCCGAAGCGTCGCCGACGAGACCGCCGTCGCCCGTCCCGCCACCATCGGCTGTCGTGTCGAAGCCCGACCCGTGGGTGGACGAGCAGGCGTATCCGGCGAGGCACGAGGCGCCCATGATCGCGACGGCGGAGAAATTACGGTACATGGCGTTTTTCTAGCTCCAATTCACGATTGCGCTCTGTGACGACCGTCGATTCACCTGAACAACGCGGCGCGAACTATGTCTCACCCGGGCTCCTTCGGCACGACGAAGCGGTAACCTATGCCGCGCACGCTCTCGATCGAGTCGCGCATCGAGCCGAGCTTCACCCGAAGGCGCTTGATGTGGGTGTCGACGGTGCGCGTCGTGATGTCCGCTTGAATTCCCCAGACGTCGGCGAGGAGCGCGTCGCGCGTCTGCACCTTGTCGCGACGGTCGCATAGCGTCGTCAGGAGCTTTCGTTCGAGCGCCGTGAGCTGGATCTCTTCGTTGGCTACGAGCACGGTCCCAGCGTCGCGATCGATGAGCAGATCGCCGATCGCGATCGGGCCTTCGCCGGGTCGTCGAGCGGCGTCGTGAAGCGTCCGGATCCGCGCGACGAGGTCGCGGATGGTGAACGGCGTGACGAGGCAGTCATCGGCGCCCTGGTCGAGACGCATGATTCGCTCGGCGGCCGCGCGGTTCTTCGCGAGCACGAGGATGCGAGTCTCTGTCGTCCGCGCGTCGAGGCGCAGCGGCCGCACGACGTCGATCGCTTCGCGGTCGGGGAGGTGCGAGTCGAGCAACACGATGTCGGGGCAACGTTCGAGCGCGAGGCGAAGCCCTTCATCACCCGTCGCGGCCAATCGAACCGCGTGACCCGTCGCGCGGAGCTCCACGTCGAGCAGGTCGCGGGTGTCCTTGTCGTGCTCGACCACGAGAATGCGCGCCACGCTCTATTGCCCTCTCGACCGCCCGACGTTCACGAAAATGCGCGACGCCGTTTCGATTGCCGCGCAGGCCGTGGCCGCGCGCGCGCACGTACGCAAGCGGTACGCCAAATGCGCGAGGAAGATCGCGTCGCGGTTGTCGCGGTCGCGCGTGGTGGACCGAATGATGTTCATGGCAAGATGACGCGCGAGTCGACCGACGGCCGCGACGGATTGTCGCGGCGGAGCGCGGCCTTCGAAGAATTCTTCAGAGGTCGATTTCACGGGCTGGTTGCCGCGCTCCCGTGCAACTTCAGAGGGATGTTCAAGAGCTGGAGATCTCGCGCGGCCGTCTTCGCGCTCGCTGCGTGCGCCGGAGTCGGAGGGGCGTGGAGCTCCGGATGCGGCAACACGAACCACGCGGATCCCGGCGCGACCTCGGACGGCGGAAGCACCGGCGACAGCGCGACGTCGGGATCGTGCAGCGCGTGCACGAGCGATCAGGATTGCAACGGCGCGCTCTGCACCGAGCTCGGCGGTGCGAGCTACTGCACGCCGGCGTGTCCGAACGGCGACGAGTGCGCGAGCGACACGTCGTGCGAGCCCGCCGTGACGGTGAGCGGCAGCCAACAGCAGGTGTGCGTCCCGCGCGGCGCGTGCGCGACCGGCATGGGCGACAGCGGCGCGCCGCTCGACGACGCGGGCGTTCCGTTCGACGCGGGAGGCGGCACGCCGACGGGGACGATCGGGCCGAACGGCGGATCCATCTCGCGCCTCCTCTTCGCCGTCGTCGGCGACACGCGACCTGCGAACTACGAAGACCTCCCGGGATACCCGACGGCGATCATCACGAAGATCTTCACCGACATCGAAGCGCTCTCGGCGCGACCGCCGTTCATCGTGTCGACCGGCGACTACCAGTTCGCGTCGAGCGGCTCGACGAGCACCGCCGGCGCGCAGCTCGACATCTACCAAAGCGCGCGCGCGAAGTACTCCGGCGTGACGTTCCCCGCGATGGGCAACCACGAGTGCACCGGCGCGACGGCGTCGAACTGCGGCGCGAACGGCACGAACGGGCTGACCGCGAACTACAAGGCGTTCGTCAGCAAGATGCTGACGCCGATCCAGAAGACGCTTCCGTACTACGTCATCAACGTCAACGCGTCGGACAACTCGTGGACGTCGAAGCTCGTCTTCATCGCTCCGAATGCTTGGGACACGACGCAGGCGACGTGGCTCGCGACGGCGCTCGCGGTGCCGACGACGTACACGTTCGTCGTTCGTCACGAGTCCGCGGGCGCGAACCCGACGGCGCCCGGCGTCGCGCCGTCCGAGACGATCATGGCGCAGCACCCGTACACGCTCGCGATCGTCGGGCACTCGCACACGTACTTTCACGGCAAGGGCTCGCGCGAAGTGACAATCGGAAACGGCGGCGCGCCGCTCACGAGCAAGACGTACGGCTTCGGGATCATCGCGCGACGGAGCGACGGCGCGATCACCGTCGACATGATCGACTACCAGACCGGCCTCAGCGATTCGCGGTTCCGTTTCGTCGTGAAGGCCGACGGATCGCCGACGACGTGACGTCACGTCTCAGCGCGGCGTGCGCGGCGCGAGGTGGGCCTTTCATCGCTCGCCGCCGCGCCGCGTGTCGCGTTCAGTGGCAAAGCCCCGGCGTTCCCGCGTCTGCGCTGGCGCCCGTGCACGCCGGCTTGACCGTCGGGCAGTCCGCGCTCGTGTTGCACGCGAAGTCCTTGAGGTAACAGACCTTGTGCCCGGCGCCCGACGTGAAGAGCGGATCGATGTTCAGGCACTCGTAATCGGGAGATCGGCAATCGGCATTCGAGCTGCAGATCTTGTAACAAGCATTCGACTCGCCGCCGAGGTGCGTGCACGTCGCGCCGACGGGACACAGCGCGATCACCGAGCACGGCTCCATCGAGCAATACCCACCCGGGAATCCGTCTTGCGTCAGATCGTTGCACGTCGCATTCGGGGCCGTTCCGCACTTCGGATCTGCGCCGGAAGTGTCGCACGTTCCGCCGACGTTGGTCGTCGTGCCGTCGAGCTTGCACTTGTTGTCGAGCGGATCGCACGTCATGTGCGCGCCCGTGCATGCCGGATTGCACGTGCCCATTGCTGCGTCGCCGCCGGTGCCGGAGTCGCCGCCGCCGCCCGAGTCGCCGCCGGTGCTGGAGTCTCCGCCAGCGCTCGCATCGCTCCCCGTGCCGGCGTCGCTACCGTTGACGCTCGTCGTGCTGCTGCAGCCGAGTGCCGTCGAAACCAAGAACAACGTGATGAATCGCATCGCTTCCTCCCTCACACCTTCGTCACTTGAAGATCGTTTCCACCGTGTCGATCGCATCGAGCCCTGCTTGCGCGCCCGCCTGCAGCGCCGCCGCGTCGTGCGCGCCGATCGCGGCCTCGCAGTCGGCGATCGCCTTGTCCATGTCCGCCACGACCGTCGCTGATCCGGGAATGTCGGTGCGCATCGGCGCCTGCGCCGCAGTCGGCGCCTTCAGCCGCATCCAGACGGCCTTCGTCGCGACGAGGTCCGGCGCCCCTGCGGTGAAGTCCGAATACTCACCGTCGATCTGCAGCTGACGGAACACACCATCGCCGCGGAGCGCGTCGGACGGAACCGGGTACGTGTAGAGGTCGAACAGATCCGGTACCGCGAGCGTGACGACGTTGGCGTCGCTCTCGCACGCGCGCTGCGACATTCCGCCGATGTCGGTGGTGATCTTCGCGAGCGTGTCGTCGATGCGCGTGACGAGCGTGGTCGCCGCGCCTGCTGCGACGACGAGCGGCTTCAGCGCCGTCCAGTTCGTCTTCGCTTCACCGAGGATGGCGCCGGCCTTCGTGTAGTCGGCGAGCTTGCACGCGTCGCTGATGCCTTCGGCGTTCGACTCGAACGATCGAAGCTGCGTCGGCGCAAACGGTTTCCCGTCGGCGTCTGTGGTGACGCTGGTGTCGCTTCCGGCGTCGTTGCTGCCGCCCGCGTCCGCGCCCGGCGTGCTCGCCGTTTGGGTGCTTCCGCATGCCGTCGCCAGCACGACCGCAAGGGCCGCCGTCATCGAGAAAAATGCTCGCGTGCTCACACCCGTATTGCCCGCCCGAG
>JBBQXV010000392.1:0-6956 GCA_038209335.1 Polyangiales bacterium
ACCGCGTCCGCCCTTCGGGTTGAAAGCGTGGACCGACGCCGCGGACGCGATCGCGGTGGAGCTGGAGCTGCCGAACGATTGGCCTGCGTCGGGGCTCGGCGATCTCGGCGCCGTCGCGCGCCAGCTCCCTGCCGCGGCCGACCTCGCACCGGGCACGCTCGTCGTCGTGCTCGGCGACGCAGCCGCAAGCGACGGAATCTTCGCGCGCTTTCGCCGTCCCACGCGCGCGGCTCGCGCCGTTCGCGGAAGCGCGCTCCTCACGCGCGGTTACGTCGCGATCGGCGGAGGCATCGATCCCGTGAGCGGCCTCGACTTGTCGTGGGGACGCGCGCCGTCCGCAGATTGAGGCCGCCGTTCGTTTGCTAGATTTTTAGCATTAAACCTTTGCTAAATTTTTAGCATGCGGTACGAAGGGGCATGTCGAAGCCATCGCCTGCCGCCCTCACGCGCCGCGAGCGCGCGATCATGGACGTCATCTACCGCCTCGGCCGCGCCACCGCCGCCGAGGTCCACGAGCAGATGCCCGATCCGCCCAGCTACTCGGCGGTGCGTGCGTTCCTGCGCCTCCTCGAAGAGAAGGGGCAAGTGCGCCACATCGAGGACGGGCCGCGCTACGTGTTCTTACCGACGGTACCGCGCGGCGACGCGCGACGCTCCGCGCTCGCGCACGTCGTGCGTACGTTCTTCGCCGGATCGGTCGAGCAGGCGGTCGCCACGCTCGTCGAGTCGTCGCGATCGAAGTTGTCCGAAGACGAGCTCGATCGCCTTGCCGAGGTGATCGAGCGTGCCAAGAAGGAGGGCCGCTGACATGAGCCTCATCACGATGATCCTCTGGGCCGCGCGTGGCGCGTTGCTCCTCGCTGTCGCGCTCGCGGCGGTGTCGCTGCTCGCTCGCGCGCGTGCGTCGGCGTCGACGCGTCACCTCGTGCTCCTCGCGTCGTTCGTCGCGATCCTGGCGATTCCGCTCGTCGGCGCCTTCGCGCCGGCGTGGCACGTCGCGGTGTCGCCGGTCGCGGATGTCGACGCGCTCCCGGAACCGATCGCGCGCGCCTCGCATCTCCCGATGACCTCGCGGGCAACCGAGACCCCGATGGTTTCACCTGCGGTTGCATCCACGCCGGACGTTGCGGCTCTTCCCGCGAAGACGTCGCCGCGTGTCGCCCTGGCGACGCTCGTCGCGATCGCGTGGGCGCTCGGTACGCTCGTCGTGCTCTCGCGGCTTGCGTTCGGGCTCACCCGAGCGCGGCGGATGGCGAATCGCGCGACGGATGCCGATGACGTGCGATGGGGTGGTGTGATCCGCGCAGCGTGCGCGGTCATGGGTGTCGGCGACGCGCGCGTTCGCGTGCGTGTGTCCGACGAGGTCGACGTTCCGTCGGTGACCGGGATCGTGTCGCCGATCGTATTGATGCCGCGCGCTGCGCTTGCGTGGCAGGACGAACGATGGCGCGTCGTTCTGATGCACGAGCTCGCCCACGTTCGCCGTCACGATTGCCTCGCGCACGTCGTCGCGACGCTCGGGTGCGCGGCATCTTGGTTCAATCCGCTCGCGTGGCTCGCCGTGCGTCGCATGCGGAGCGAGCGTGAGCTCGCGGCGGACGACGCGGTGCTCGCGGCCGGCGCGCGCGCGTCGAGCTATGCCACGCACCTCGTCGCGATCGCGTCGGGCGCGTCGGGCGCGTCGATGCGCTCGGTTCCAAGCGGCGCGCTCGGGATGGTACAAACCTCCGAGCTCGAGCGGCGTGTTCGCGCGCTCGTCGGATCGAAGCGCGCGCGTCACTCGCGCACCGCAGCGACCGCGTTCGTCGTCGCGGCCGCCACTTCGGCGCTCGCGTTCGTCGTCGCATGCGCGTCGCCCGTGGACGCGCCGCCTCGCGTGTCGCCGGCCTTCGCCGGTCCCGTCACGAGCGCCGCCGCCGCCCCGCTCGCTGCACACGCGACGAGCACGCTCGCCGCCGCCGTCGCGCAATCCGTTGGCGCACCGCCGTCGCGCACCGAGCTCACCATCGACGCCGCCGTCCAGGCGATCGTCGACGACGAGCTCGCGCGTCTCTTCACCGAGTGGCAGCCGTCGGCTGCCAGCGTCACCGTCCTCGATCCGTCGACGGGGGCGATCGTCGCGATCGCCGGTCGCGCGTCCGGCGACGAGCCGCTGCGCGCCGTGCAGCACGCGCTGATACCCGCGTCGACGATCAAAGCCGTCACGATGGCGGCGGCGCTCGACGAAGGGACGATCACTCCGGGGCAGCGCTTTTTCTGCGAGAACGGGCGGCGCGCGTACGGGAAGCGCACGTGCCGCGACTCCGCGTCGCACGCATGGCTCGACGCCACGCAGATCCTCGCGACCTCGTCCAACGTCGGCCTCACGAAGATCTTCGACACGCTCGGCAGCGAACGACTCGGACGATGGCTCGGTCGATTTCACTTCGGCGAGCGCCCCACCGTTCAAGTGCCGGACGCCGCGGCGGGCGCGTTCCCCAATCCGATCCCGGCCGATCCGTTCGACGCCGCGACCGTCGCGATGGGCGAAGGGCTCACCGCGAGCCCGCTTCAAGTCGCTGCCGCGTACGCCGCGCTCGCGAACGACGGCGTCTACAACGCGCCGACGCTCGTGCGTCGCATCCTCGGCGAAGACGGACGCACGACGTGGCAGCACGAGCCGACGCGCGAGCGCATCGTGAAGTCGAGCACCGCGCGCGCCGTGATGACGATGCTCGAGCAGGCGGTGAACGACGAGCACGCGACGGGTCGCGGCGCGCGCATCGACGGCGTCCGCGTCGCCGGCAAGACCGGCACCGGCGAGCTCCCCGAGCTCCGTCCCGGCGAAGAGCGCACGTACGCGACGTTCGTCGGCGCCGTCCCGGCCGATCGCCCGCGCTTCGTCATCCTCATCGGTGTCGAAGCGCCGAAAGGAGGCGGCTACGGCGGCGGCAAAGTCGCAGCGCCCGCGTTCGCGCGGATCGCGTCACGCGCGATCCGCGAGTAGCGAGCGCACTCTTCGATCGATCGCGCGGCGCTCTCAAACGAGGGCGCCGCGCGTTCCTGCGTTTACTGCGCCGCCTTGCCGAGATCGTCCGAGAGCGTCTGCGCGAGCTCGAGCATGTCGGCCTTCACGTCCTCTTCGAGTCCGCCCGGCTGCTGCGCGTCCTTGTTGCGCCGAATCATGTCTTTGAGGCTGACGAGCTGCGTGACCAGCTGCGCGATCTGCCCCTTCTCGGTGCTCGGGAACGCGCGCTCGAGCGTCGCCGGAACCACCGGCACCGCGACGGCGTCCTTCTCTTTGATCTCACCGCCCGTCCACTTCGGCATCTCGACGTTCCCCTGCCCGGAGCGCGGGTTCAAGAACGTGAGCTTGTCGGGGAGGTTCGGCTTCTCCTTCGTCGACACGAACGGAGGTTGCAACGGCGCGAGGTAGGCGCCCTCGCCCGCGCGCGCGCGATCAATGACGACGACGAACGCGATCGGCGGCGCGGAGCTCGCCGCAGCGAGCGCGTCGGTGATCGGCTTCTGCAAGCGCGAGAGCTGACCCTGAACGAGTCGCTTGCGGTGGTTGACGCCTTGCAGGCGCGTGACGAAATCGACGAGCCCCTGCGTCGTCTTGTTCCCGAAGCCGTCGTAGCGGCGCTGCGCGAGCTGCGCGCCATCGAAGTCGACGTTGATCCCGGCGAGATCCTTTTGGAGCGTGTCGGGGAACTTCTTTTCCTTCATCAGCGAGTCTTGGCCAGCCTGGAGCTTGTCGGCGAGCTGCGTGAGCGAGTCCTTCGCCTTGCCGACGGAGCCCTTGAGCTGGGTCGCGTCCGCCTTCGCGCGCGTACGGTCCGAGGTCCGGGTGTTCGCGCCGCCCGCTGCGAAGCCGACCGCCCCCGCGATCGCCATCGCGAACACCATCAACACGAGCATCTGCTTTCGAACGCCTTTGCGCGCGTCGTGGACGGCCCCCTCGTCGACTTCGATTCGCTGCGGCGCGGGTGGCTCGGCGGCGCGCGGCGCGGGCGCGCTGCGGAAGTTGCCGTGCGCGGCCGCGACGAGCGGATTGGACGGATCCATCGGCGCCGGCTGCGAGTGAAACTGCGGCGCGGGAATTCCCGGCGGGACCGGAATCGCCGGTGCCGGAAGCGATGGCGGCGGCACGCTCCTCCCCGGAGCGGGGATCGCAGGGGCGGGACCCGTGGCGGGGCCGGCGGCTCCTCCCATCTTCTGGAGACGGGTTTTCAGGTCGATCTTCGGCTTCTTCTCGTCAGCCATCGAGTGTCCTTCGGGGGGGGGCCGCGCGGGGGGAGCGCGGAGGTCGAACGCGCGCGGAAACTTACGTTTCTTCCGGCATCTGTGTCAAACCTCGGACGCGCCTGAGACCCTGTTTTACCGAGAGTGCTATGGCGTCAGCATGATTCGACGTGCCGTGGCCCTCGCAGCTTGGCTCGCGCTCAGCGCGTCGACGGGGTGCAGCAAGCAGGAATCGACACCTTCCGCCGCCCCGACGCCCGCTCAGGATCGCGTCGCGCTCGACGCGATCGTCGGCGCGGATCTCGCCATCGAAAAGGTCCTCAAGCAGGCGGATGATCTCACGGCGCACGGCTCCGACGACGAAGCGGTCGCGCTGCTGGAGAAGAAAGCGATCCCCGCGATCGACGCGGCGGTCGCCCAAGCGCGCGGCGCTTCAGTCGGGAGCGCGTGGGGGATCGCGCGTCGCGACGAGTGGGTCGCGCTCTTCGGCGATCGGCGGACGGAGGCGCAACGCTACGCGGCGGCGATCCGCGATGGCGAGCTCGAAGGGCGCGTCGCCGCGATGCAAGCTCAGGCAGCGCTCACGCGACGCGCGATGGCGGCGGCGCAAGCGGTGCAGGCGGGCCCGCGCTGATTCTTGTGCCTATACTCAGCGCGTGTCCGCCGACGTCCTCGTCATCGATAACTACGATTCGTTCACGTACAACCTCGTGCAGTACTTGGGCGAGCTCGGCGCGCACGCGCGCGTCGTGCGCAACGATGCGATCGCGGTCGACGCGATCCTCGCCGACGCTCCGCGCGGCGTCCTGATTTCGCCAGGTCCGTGCACGCCGAACGAAGCGGGGATCTCGCTCGAGACGATCGCGCGCGTGTCGGGAAAAATTCCGATCCTCGGCGTCTGCCTCGGTCATCAGTCGATGGCGCAAGCGTTCGGCGGCAAGGTCGTGCGCGCCGCGCGCCTCATGCACGGCAAGACGTCGCCCATTCTGCACGACGGTCGCGGCGTGTTCGAAGGACTCCCCTCCCCGTTCGAGGCGACGCGTTACCACTCGCTCATCGTCGAGCGCGAGAGCCTCCCCGCGTGCCTTCACGTGAGCGCATGGACCGACGAAGGCGAAATCATGGGGCTGCGTCACCAGACGCTCGACGTCGAGGGGGTGCAGTTTCATCCCGAGAGCGTTCTCACGACCGAAGGAAAACGCCTGATCGCGAATTGGGTGAGGCGGCTGTCGTGACCTTCACGCGGACGATGTCGAAGCTGATGCGCGGCGAATCGCTCGCGCCGGACGAAGTGCGCACGGCGTTCGATGCGATCCTCGCAGGCGAGTGGACGCCGGTGCAGGTCGCGGGATTCGCGATCGCGCTGCGCGTCCGCGGCGAGACCGCGGAGACGATCGTCGCAGCGGCTCAGGCGATGCGCGCGAAGATGACCGCGGTCGATCACGGCCTCGCGCAAGTCGTCGACACATGCGGCACCGGTGGCGACGGAGCGCAGACGCTCAACATCTCGTCCGCGGCGGCACTGGTCGTCGCTGCGTGCGGTTACGCGGTCGCGAAGCACGGCAACCGATCGGTATCGAGCCGCTGCGGGAGCGCGGACGTCGTCGAGTCGCTCGGGATCCCGATCGACGTGCCGCCCGCGCGTCAGGCCGACGTACTGCGCGAGGCTGGGATCGCGTTTCTGTTCGCGCCCGCGCATCACCCCGCGCTCAAGCACGCGGCGCAGGCGCGTCGCGAGCTCGGCACGCGCACGATCTTCAACGCGCTCGGTCCGCTCGCGAATCCGGCGCGCGCGACGCATCAGCTGGTCGGTGTCTACGACGACGCGCTCCGCGCGATCGCGGCGCGTGCGCTCGGCGATCTCGGCGTCGTGCGCGCGTGGGTCGTGCGCGGCGAGGACGGCCTCGACGAGGTGAGCCCGTGCGCGCCGACGCGCGTGAGCGTCCTCGATGCCGGTCGCGTGTCGGAGACGACGATCGCGCCGGAGGATTTCGGGATCGCGCGCATGTCGCTGGATGCGATCGCGGGCGGCGAAGCGAATGAGAACGCCGAAGCTTTGGAGCGCATCGTCTCCGGCGCGGAGCATCCCGCGCGCGACGCCGTAATTTTGAACGCTGCGGCAGCGATCGCCGTGGCGAGCGGCGACGCGCCGAAAATTTGCGCGGCGCGTGCGCGCGAAGCCGTCGATGCGGGTAAGGCGCGCGACGTGCTCATCGCGTGGCGCCGCATCGCGAACGCGGCGCGCGAGACGGGATGAGCGTGCTCGCCGCGATCCTCGAGTCGAAGCGTCGCGAGATCGTGGCGCTACGCGGCGGCGAGCACGGCGGCGGAGCCTACGCCGACCGTGCCGCAATCGACGTCGTCGCGATCCTGCGCCGCGCGACGGGCGCACCGCTCCGCCTCATCGCCGAAGTGAAGCTCCGAAGCCCGAGCGCCGGCGTGTTGTCGTGCATACTCGACGCACCCTCGCGCGCCGATGCGTACGCGACCGCGGGTGCCGCGATGGTCAGCGTCCTCTGCGACAAGCCCTTCTTCGACGGCGGATGGACGGACCTCGCGTCCGCGCGCGATCGAGTCGGCGCGCGCGCCCCGCTCCTCGCGAAAGAGTTCGTCCTCGACGAGACGCAGATCGCATGCGCAAAGCGCCACGGCGCCGACGCCGTCCTGCTCATCGCGCGGATCGTCGACGCCGCGCGCCTCGCCGCCCTCGCTCGATGCGCGCGCGATCACGG
>JBBQXV010000393.1:0-6927 GCA_038209335.1 Polyangiales bacterium
TGCGTCGAAAGGCGACGTGACCCGGCAAATTTTGGTCTCGCTCCTCGCGCTCGTGGCCTTGCTCGCCGCGACGCACACCGCGTCCGCCGCGGACAAGCGTCCCATCCCCGACTACGACGGGCGCGGTGGAGAGCCGACGACGACCGGCTACGCGCTCCTCTGGGTGCCGCGCGTCGCGCTTTCGCCGCTCTACTTCGTGAGCGAGTTCGTCCTGAGGCGCCCGATCGGCGCGCTCATCGCTGGCGCCGAGCGCGCCGGGATACCGGCGACGCTCTACGATTTTTTCGCGTTCGGTCCGGACCACAAGATCGGGATCGTCCCGACCGGGTTCGTCGATTTCGGATTTCGCCCCGCCGTCGGGCTCTACGCGTTTTGGGACGACGCGATTGCGCGTGGCAACGATCTCCGTCTCCATCTCGGGACGTGGGGCTCCGATTGGCTCTCGGCCTCCTTGTCGGATCGAATTCATCTGTCGAAAAATCCGTACGACCGCCTGAAGCTCGACGCCTCCGCGTCGCGACGCCCCGACTACGCCTACTTCGGTATCGGACCGAGCACGCGCGAGAACGCGATCACGCGATACGGCTCCGATCGGCTCGAGCTCCAAGCGAGCGTCGACGAGCGCCTTTGGCGAACGAGCTCGTTCCACGCGAGCGTCGCGGCGCGAAGCGTCGAGTTTCACCACGGCGAGCTCGGTAACGATCCGCCGCTCGACGAAGTCGTCGCGTCAGGGCTCGTCCCCGCGCCTCCCGGTTTTCCTCGCGGCTACACGGCAGTCGTCAGCTCGTTGTCCGCCGCGCTCGACAGCCGCCGTCCGCGCCCCGCGTCCGGCTCCGGCGTCCGCGTCGAAGTCGAAGGCGCGCACGCGAGCGACGTTCGGACGAACGGCAGCTGGGTGACCTACGGAGGCTCGGCGGGCGCGTTCGTCGACCTCGACGACCACGCGCGCGTGCTCTCCTTCTCCGTCACCACGAAGTTCGCCGATCCGATCGGGCACGGCGACATTCCATTCACCGAGCTCGTGCACCTGGGCGGTTTCGGGCAGATGCGTGCATTCTACCCGGGTCGCCTGGTCGACCGCAGCGCCGCGGTCGCCGAGCTCGCGTACCGATGGCCCATTTGGATTTGGCTCGATGGATCGATGCGCATGGAGGTCGGCAATGTGTTCGCGGAGCACCTTCAGGACTTCAAGCCCGCGCGACTGCGCTTCTCGGGCGCCGTCGGGCTCGAGACTGTCGGATCGCCCGACAACTCGCTCCAAATCCTATTTGGTGTCGGCTCCGAGACGTTCGAGTCGGGGGGAAAGATCGACGCCTTCCGCCTCGTCGTGGGGACGACTCGTGGCTTCTAGTCGCGCGCTCGCTCCGGCCGCGGCCGCGGTGTTGCTGCTCGGTTGCCATAGCGGCGACGAGCGGCGCTTCCCGCTGCGCACTGTCTATTGGCAGGATACGGACATGCGACCGGTGGCATTGCCGTGCGAGGCGCGTCCGTCGGACAAGGAGCCCAATCACGTCGCCTGCGCGCCGCGTCCTTATGTGTCGCCGCTCGCGTGGGACGGAATCGACAACAGCGTCTTTCGTCCGCTGGCAAAGGTATTCGCGGTCGATCCACCGCGAGAGGCGCCGAACGTCAACGCGCTCGACGAGGTCCCCGACTCGGCCTGGTTCACCAACCGCATCGGCCGCAAAAAGCCCTCGCTCGCCGAGCTGCTGCGCGGGGCTTGCTCGCCCGAACAGATCCTCGACGCGGACGGCGCAGTCCCGGCGAGCTGGATCATCGATCAAGGAAAGGCGAACGGCGCGTCGGCGGGCTTTCGCATCAAGATCGCCGGCACTCGCAAGTACATGCTAAAGGCCGACGTGAAGGAGCAACCCGAGCGACCGAGCGCGGCGAGCGCGATCGGCGCGGCGATCTATCACGCCGTCGGATTCAACACGTCGTGCGAGCAGGTCGTTTTCGTCGATCCGCGATCCTTGCAGTTGGCGCCCGGGCTCGTCGTCACGGACAACAGCGGGATCCCGCGGCCGTTCGATCAAAAGGCCCTCGCGGGGGTGCTCGGCGGCGCGACCCATCGCGGCGATCGGATTCGCCTCCAGGCGAGCGCGTGGCTCGGCGGCTACCTCATCGGGCCGTTCCGGTACGAGAAGACCCGCGGCGACGATCCGAACGACGCGATCGATCACGAAGATCGGCGCGACCTGCGCGGAGCTCGCGTCCTCGCCGCGTGGCTCGATCACTTCGACGCGCGCGAGCAAAACAGCATGGACGCGTGGGTCGCCGAGGACAAGAAGACGCCGGACTCTTCGCCGGGACACGTGCAGCACTATTACCTCGACACGAGCGATTGCTTCGGGAGCGAGTGGGCGTGGGACGGCATATCGCGCCGCCTCGGTCGCTCGTACTTGCTCGATTGGGGCGACATCGCGGCGGACTTCATCACGCTCGGAATCCCGTCGCGACCGTGGGATCGCGTGGAGAGGACTCCGGGAATGGAGATGTTCGGATACTTCCCTTCTCCCGAGTTCGACCCCGAAGGATGGAAGAACGAATATCCGAATCCCGCTTTCGCGCGCGCGACCGAACGTGACAATGCGTGGATGGCGCGCATTCTCTCGCGCTTCGATCGTGACGACATTCGCGCGCTCGTCGACCTCGGCAAGTTCGCCGATCCTCGGCAAAGCGATTTTCTGACCGGAGTCCTCGAGTGGCGACTCGCGCGCATCGCCGAGCGCTTCCTGCTCCGGTTGTCGCCGATCGCCGACGTGCGCGTGACCGCGCCGAACGTCGTGTGCGCGACCGATCTCGCGCGCCGCCGCCACGTTCGCCCCGATACGAGCTTTCGGTACACGGCGCGCTGGCGAAATCAAGGGCGTTCGCAAGATGTGGCGATCGTGCCCGCGGGCGACGGTGAGATTTGCCTCACACTTCCGAGCGCGAATGTCGATGCAGCCGTTGCCGACGATGCGCCGGCACGATACGCCATTGTAACAATCGCGAACGGCGCGTCGACGTACCCGATGCGCGCGCACTTCTACGATCTCGGAGCAAAGGGCGGATATCGCCTCGTGGGCCTGGAGCGCCACGAGGACGCAAACGAACCATGAGCCATGTGTCGCGGCGAGAGCGCAAGCTCGGCATTGCAATCATCGTCGGCGCGGTCGCGCTCATGGCGTCAACGCACGCTCGTGCGGACGACATCCCCGCGCCGCCGGTGCAAACCCCCATCCCGACGCCCGCGGATCACGACGACACGAAGGTCGCGCCTCTCTATTGGGATTGGGGGCACTTCTCGACTGGGGACTACGTCGTCACCGGCGCCGCCACCGCAGTGACGCTCGCGGCGGCCATCGTGAAGCCCATGTCGAAGCACGCCATCGGCGGCGTCCTCTTCGATGACAGCGTCCGCAGCACACTGCGGCTCAGCGACCCGAGCGCGCGCTACATCGCGCGCGACGTGAGCGACGTCGGACTCTCGCTCGTCGTCACTTGGCCCGTGTTCGTCGACTCACTCATCACCGCGTGGTGGTACCGCGGCAGCCGCGAGGTCGCCCAGGAGATGGCGCTCATCGATCTCCAGACGCTGGCGATCACCGGCGCGGTGCAGGGCGCGACGAACGTCTTCGTCAGTCGCGAGCGACCGTACGCCCGCGACTGCGGCGGCTCGATTCCGGAGCAGACGGTCGATTGCGACGGCACGTCACGCTACCGAAGCTTCTTCAGCGGCCACTCCGCGTTCAGCTTCGCGAGCGCGGCGCTCGTTTGCGTCCACCACTTCCAGCACGATTTGCTCGGCGCACCGTACGACGCCATTTCGTGCGCCGCTGGCTACGCCGTCGCAGCGACGACGGCGACGATGCGCGTCGTATCGGACGTGCACTATGCAACCGACGCCATCACCGGCGCGCTCCTCGGCACGGCGATCGGCTACGCAGTGCCGCTCTTTCACTACCGAAACAGATCCATCGGCTCGGTGAAGGTGGCCGGGGCTCAGCTGCAGATCGTTCCGTCCCTCGGCGGTGCAGGCGTCCTGGGGGTCTTCTGATGCGTCGCACGTGCACGGCGCTTTTGGTCGCGACGCCACTCGCGATCGCCACGATCGCGTCGACAGCCGTGGCGCAGACGACGACCACCGTGACGCCGCCCACGGTGACGACGCCCACGGTGACGACGCCCACGGAAAAGACGACGAGCACGGTGACGACGCCCGCGGACGAAGCCAGTCCGCCGCTCTCCATACTCCCGGAAGATCATCTCATCGATCGCCGTATGGCTCGCTCCTGGAGCGTCGCTCCCGCGCGAACCTTCATCGCGACGACGGTGGACATCGGCTGGGTCTACGCTCGACCGCGCGTCTCGCTGGGATACGGAAAGCCCTTCACGTCGTGGGTCGGGCTCGACCTAAATCCGGTCGCGTCGAGCTCACACATCGGTGTGTACGGTGGCGCTCGGCTGTCGCTTCCGTTCGTCGACCTTCGCGTGGGATCGCGCTACGTCTATTCGTTTCTACACTCGTTCTACGCGCCGGCGACGACCTTCGACCGCGTCGATCTCGACGCGGACTCCGGGACACCGGCGAAGATTCTCACGCACGAGGCCGAGCTCACGGTGAACATCCCCGCGGGTCCCGGCGACATTCTGCTCTTGGGGAGCGCGTCGATCGTGACGGGCGTGCCTGAAGGGCAATTCGCGTTCGAAGAGACGCTCCGTGTCATCGTCACCGGTCCGTACATCTGGCGCGCGCGCACGGGCTATTCGGTCAGGTTCGGTAGCAACCGCCAGCACTCCGTCGGCTTCGTCGGCGAGGTGCTCGACGTCCCGCGTCGCGGAGACGCGCTGACCGTGCGCGTGGGCCCGGTTCTTCGCATCGTGCTCTCCAGGCGCGTCGAGGTGCGCGGCAGCTTCGTCACGACGGTATTCAGCCCGGACCGTATCGGCCTCATCGGCGGCGACTTCACGGAGCTCGGGGTGCGGTATCGCTGGGCGAGCGAGTGATCCCCGACGTGCGCGAATTCGCGGCGCGCCGTCCGCGTTCGTTCATCAGATGCTCGCGTTCGAGCGCGAGCGCCTTCATCGCAGAGCGCGCGAGCGCGAAGTGCTCTTCCATGACGTCGAAGTAGTCTTCGTGGCCGATGCGTAGCGCGCGCGTCGCGACCTCGGCGCGCGCGTCGTAGCCGAGATCGTCCGATGAAACGGCGCTCGAGCCGAGCACGATCTTCCCCGGCCCGAAGCGTATGCGCGACGCGGACTCGGCGCGCGACGCGGTCACCTCGCCGCTGAGGACGAGTAGAATCGCGTCGTTCGGCGACCCGCGTGTCAGAGCGATCTCGCCCGGCGGGAGCTCCACCTCGCGCGCGAGATCCGCGAGCGTCGTGACGGCTTGCACGTCGGCCTCGGCGAAGATCGCGACCGCGCGCAACGCGAACACGCGATCGATGAGACCGAGGCGCGGCGGCGGCGGCTCGAACCTGCGCATCGATCGAGGGCCGTCGTCGTCACCGAGATCTTCGAGCTCGTCGAGCTCGACGCGAGCGGCGTGCACCGAGCGCGCAAGCCCTTGAACCGCGCGTCGCGTGAATTCGAAGTTGTCTTCGAGCATGTCGAGCCAATCGCCAGCGGGCACGCGAAACAGGTGCGTGTCGCGTACAGCCGTCACCGTTCGCGAGCGCGGACGGTCGAGCGTCACGTCGAGCGTACCGATCATCGAGCGCGAACCGAGCGTCCACGCCGGCGACCCCGCGGTCTCGAGCCTCACCTCGCCCTCGACGACGAAGAAGTGATCGGGGGAGAGCTCGCCTTCGCGATAGAGCACGTCGCCCGCGCGAAGGCGCACGTCGGACATCGCGCCCGCGAGGCGCGAGGCCGCCCACGCGACGTTCTCTGCCGGCAACCCCGACATGAACCCGGCGAGGAAAATCTCGCGGAGGAGGCGCGCAGAGACGACGTCGCTCATTCGGCGGCTCCTGGAACGGGTGCGGTCCCGAAGAAGCGATCGAGGAGCGAATCGAGCGACGGACGATCCCGTCGCGCGCGCTCGACCGATCCTCGAAGCTGTTCGACGCCGAGCGAGAGCGCGTGGTAGCTCGCGATCGTCGCCACCGCCTCGTCGCGATCTTCGATGAGCAAGGCGAGCACCTCGTCGCGATCGCGCGGAACCGGTCCGAGGTGGCGCGCGGCGCGCAGGACGCGCTCGCTCGGATCGAGATCGTCGACGACGAGACGAAACAGCTCGCGGAGATCGCTCCGGCTCGAGCGCGAGAGGAGCGAGTCGAGGAACTCGCCAGCGTTCGACCGAACTCGTCGGTCGGTCGTCGTCGCGGCGATGTGCACGCGATGGATGTCCTCGCGCTTGTGCGCGATCTTCAGGAGGCGAAACGCGCGCTCCAGCGACTGCCGCTGTTTGTCGCCGAGGAGCCCGAGCAGGAGATCCTCGCTTCGTGAAGGCTCGCCGCGTCGCCCGCGCTCGATGCCGACGCGGTACGCGGTCGCGCGGAGATACTCGATGAGGTTGCGCTCGGTCTGCGCTTCGATGCGTGCGCGGTCGACGCGGACGTCGCTCTCTGCGACGAGGCGCCCAAGACCGCGGAGCACTTTGTAGCGAACGAAGCCGTTCGACTCGCTCTCGAGCCGCGCGAGCAAGAAGTCAGACGCCCGCTGAGAGCCGAAGCGCGCGATCGTCCGCGGGACGTGCTCGCGGGTGCGACGGTCGGTCGCCGCGTCCGACAGCGCCGCTTCGAGCGCGTCGAGCGCCGTCGTGCCCATGGCGACGAGCGCCTGCCGGATCGCCTCACGCCCCTGGCGCGACGCGAGCCGCGCGATGCAATACGGAATGTAGCGCGGATCTTTCATCGCCTGCATCGCGTGCGCGACGAGCGTGATGGACTCCTCCGTCGGCCGGAACGCCTTCCCCTCCGCAATGGCGAGCACGAG
>JBBQXV010000394.1:0-6915 GCA_038209335.1 Polyangiales bacterium
TCCAAGCGGGACCTCATGTCGGGGAACGCCTTGAAGAGCTTCTGCCCGATCGTGCGGAAGCCCGCGCGCCCTTGCGCTTCGGGGATCGCCGCGTGGTTCACCAAGTCGTCTGCCATGAACGCCGACGCGCCGTCGATGTCGCGCGCGTCCATCGCCGTCATGAGATTCCGAACGAGAGCCTTTGCCGATTCCGTCGTCATGTGTGCACCTCCTGAAGAAGAGGCGTTCCGAGTCACAGAACAGTGTTCCGTGCACCGTTCCACGGCGATTTCAGCCGTCGCGCCCGCTCCAGGGGGGCGCATACGAGCAGTACACGCCGGTCTTGATCGCCGCGTCGAGGGTGCGGCCGAGCGCGGCGTCTTGCTCGCGGAGGCGCTCGACGGCGTCGCGGATGCGGCGCTGGACGTTGATGCGCGCGCGCTCGGTCAGCGACGCGGCTTTGCGGTCGCGACCGCCGAGGCCGACGGCGCGCGCGAGCTCGGCGGCGATCGCGTCGAGCTCCCCGCGGGCACGATCGGCGCGCGCGCGATCACCGAAATCGGTCGCCTCTTCGATCTCGTCGCGGAGATCCTCGACGCGGCGCGCGTACGCTTCCTTCGCCTTCGGATCGAGCATCGCCCCCGCGTCGCCCGCCTCCGCCGCTTCGCCGCGCGCGCTCAGCTGGCTCACGTGGAACTCTTGGTGCGGGTGCGCGACGAGGTGCGCGAGGAAGTGGAAACCCTTCGCGTCCTTCATTCGCAGATCGCCGCGCTCCGTCGTGACGCGCCACAGCTCGCCGTCGCGCTCGATCGCGATCCTCGGCGGCGCGCCTGTTGGCGGCGGCGACGACTTCGCGCGCGCCTGCGGCCCGAGCGCGGAGAGCGCCTCGGATGCGCGCGCCGCGACGTTCTTCATTTCGCACGCGGTCGCAGTCGCGAGGGCGCGGCGGAGCATCTCGCCGGCGAGCGTCGCGTCGGAGCGCGCGAGGACCACGCCGTGCGCGAGCTGGATCTGCGCGACGTAGGCGCGCGCGCCGATGCGCTCAGCGAGATCGAGCGCGTCGGTGTAGTGCGCCATCGCGTCGTCGTCGCGACCGAGCATCGCGGCGAGATCGCCGAGCGTGCG
Organism: Polyangiales bacterium; assembly: GCA_038209335.1. Taxonomy (GTDB): domain Bacteria; phylum Myxococcota_A; class Polyangia; order Polyangiales; family Polyangiaceae; genus JBBQXV01. Next base: position 1,105 of record JBBQXV010000394.1, read on the forward strand.
CGCCGTCGGACCGAGGCACGCGACGGCGGCGGGCCCCCACGCCAGTCGATTGTTCGCGAGCAACGGCTTCAAACGTGCGTAGAGCTCCGGCGCGTGCTCCGTGAGCCCGGCGATGACGCATGTGTCGCCGAGCACGCCGGTGACCGACGGCACGCCTGAAGCCGCCATGAAGCCCATGTACTGGCGAAGGCGCGAGTCCGCGTCCGCGGTCCGGCCCGACGCCGCCGCGATCCACGCGCCGAACGGTGCGCTCCCCGGACCACCGCGGAAGCTGAAGCGCGCCTCGAGCTCTTCGAGCGCGATCGCGTCACGCCGCGCGTGCTCCGCGCCGAACAGATGGATCGTGAGGTAGTTCGACTGCGCGCCATCGAGGCGCTCGAAGATCGCACGCACCTCGGCGACGAGCCGGTCCGCCTCCGCGAAGCGTCCCCCGATCACCGCACGCATCGCGCGCACGATCGGCAGGCGCCATTGGTAGTGCGGCTGCGGCAGCTCGGCGAGCCGTGCGGCGAGCGCGGCCATCGTCTGATCCGCGCTCACGACGTCGCCCGCGTCGAGCCACCCCGTCACGGACTGGATCAGCGGCGCGATCGCGGCGACCTTCTTCCCGAGCGCGACCGCGAGCTCCGCTTGCTCGAGCGACGCGCGCTGGCGCTCGTCCGACGGGATCGAAAAGGGCTGCGCGGCCGACGACCAGCGAAGCGCATGCAAGAGCGCTTCGCGATCGCCCGTCCGTCGCGCCATCTCCACGCCTTGCCTCCCGAGCACGCGCGGCTCCGTATCGGTCGGGAGCGGCGACGGGACGAGCGCAGCGCCGAGACGAGCGAGCACGCGCGCACGCAGCGGCGAGTCTGACTCGGGGAGCGCACGGAGCGCGGCGCGCAAGAGATCGACCATCGTCTCGTCGCGCTGGATGGGGAGGATCTCGGTGCCGTAGACGAGCGCCGCGCGCGCGAGGAGCTCCGCGTCGCCGCGCTCGTTCGCGATCGCGGCCGCGCGAACGCACGCTTCCTTTCCGCGCGCGTCCTCGCCCGCGAAGATGCGCGCCTCGCCGAGCAGCAAGCAGACCTCGCACGTGCGCGCCGCGGACACCGGGGCCGACTCGACGGCCGCGAGCGCGCGTTCGAGCAAGCGCGCTGCGTCCTCGAATGCGAGCATCGCCGTCGCGCGCTCCGCAGCGACGCGCACGGCGTCGATCATCACGTCGCGATCCCCCGCAGCGACGCCTTCGATCAAGTGATGCGCCGCGCGCGCGTCGATCGCTTCCTTCGCCAGGCGCGTGCCGATCGCCCAATGCAGGCGCGCACGTTCGTCATCCGCGAGGCTGCGATAGAGCTCCTCACCGAAAAGCGAGTGGGTGAACGCGAACGAAGATCCGCGCGCCGTCACCACCCCTGCGACCGCGGCGTCCGCGAGCGCCGCCTTCGCCGCCGCGAGATCGCACGCGCACGCGAGCGCGATGTCGTTCGGGGCGAGCTCGCGCCCGAGGACCGACGCGCGCGCGAGAAGCTCACGCGTCGCCGGCGACAGGTGCGCGAGGTGATCGCGGATCGCCGCGCGCACGCCGTCCGGGATGTCGCCGGCGCCGCCGCCCGCGCGACGCAGCCGCAAGACTTCATCGACGAAGAGCGGATTCCCCTCCGTCACGCGGTGAACCTCCGCGGCAGCCTCGGCGCAAGGCGTCGCGCGCATCCACTCGGCGACGCTCGCTTCGCTTAGTCGCGCGAGTGAGATCCGCTCCGCGTCGCGCGCGATCTTCGCGAGGAGCTCGCCCGTCTCCGCGATCATCCGCGCCTCGACGTCGCGAAACGTCGCCACCACGAGCACGCGCATCGATCGCAACGCGCGCGCGACGAATTGCAAGAGCAAGAGCGACTGCGCGTCCGCCGCGTGAAGATCGTCGAGCACGAGGACGAGCGCGTCCGTCGATGACGAGCGCGCGAGGAGCTTCGTCGCCGCGTCGAACAAACGGAATCGCGCCTGCTGCGGATCGACCGCCGCCTTCGTCGCGTCCGCGCCGAGCTCGGGGAGCGCGCTCGCGAGGAGCTCGTCGCCGACGATCTCGCGCAAGGCTTGAATCCAAGGCCAAAACGCAGGCGCGCCGCCGGCTTCCCAGCAACGTCCCCACGCCACGCGCATGCCACGCTCGCCCGCGCGCGCCGCGAGCTCGTCGGCGAGCCGGGTCTTTCCAATCCCCGGCTCGCCCGACACGACGAAGATCCGCCCGCGCCCGGCGCACGCGTCGTCGAGCGCGGTCGTGAGGCGCGCGAGCTCTTCGTCTCTCCCAACGAACATCGTTCGCCGTCGATCAGTGCCCCATCTTGAAGAGCGCGAACGCCGCGCCCTGCGGATCCATCGCGACCGAGAAGCGACCGACGTTCGGAATGTCCATCGGCGGCATCATCACCTTGCCACCGAGCTCGCCGACCTTCTTCGTGCTCGCGTCGCAGTCGGTGACGAGGAAGTAGACGAGCCAGTTCGACGGCACGCCCTTCATGTTCGGCGGCATCGGCATCATGCCGCCCGCGTTCTGCTTCTCGCCTGCGCGCTTGAAGAGCGTGTACGTGCCCATCTGTCCCATGTCGACGGCCTCGGTCGTCCAGCCGAACGTCGAGCAATAGAACTTGCCCGCCGCGTCGACGTTCGTCGTGTAGAGCTCGTTGTACGTGAGCGCGCCCGGCTCGTTCACGACCGTCGCGCCGATGTGCTTCTTCGCCTGCCAGATCATGAACGTCGCGCCGGCCGGATCTTGCAAGACCGCCATGCGACCGAACTCCATCACGTCGAACGCTTCTTTGATGACCTTGCCGCCGTTCGCGACCGCCTTCTTCGCTGTCGCGTCGACGTCGTCGACGGTGATGTACGAGCCCCAGTGCGTCGGGACGTCGGCCATCTCTTTGCCCTTCGGATAGAGCGCGCACGCGGTCTCGCTGCCGAGCTTGCACATCGTGTAGACCATGTCTGGACCCATCGGCGAGTCGTCGAACGTCCACCCAAACAGGCCGCCGTAGAATTTTTTCGCGCCCGCAGAATCGGTCGTCGCGAGCTCGGCGTAAGAAAAGGTCCCGTGGTCGTGCTTGGTCTTCGTAGGCATGTCGATCCCTCCGCGGTTCAGTCCTCGTCGTTCGAGGAGGCGGGACGGTACACGGGCCCGCGAAAAGAGGGAACGGACGGCGGGCGCGCCTTCCGCGAGCCCGCACGAGGCCGAGCACGCGGCATTTCGCGAGTGTCGCGCGAACGCTCGCCGTCGCACATTTCGTCTATCGCGAAGCTTCGCGGCCTGGGTCGCCGACGCACCAGACGAAATCGTGCGAAGCGCGCGCGAAACGCCGCGGTACGAGCGTTGCTCTACCGGTCGTCATGCACACCGCGTCGATCTTCGCGAAGCTGGTCGCTCTTCCCGCTCTCGTCGCGCTCCTCGGCGCGTGCTCCGGCGCACCCGGTAGCGGAGAGGAAACCGCCACGTCGGAAGGCGAGGACGCGCTCACCGCCAACGAACGGGCCGCGTACGACTTCTTCGTAGGCAAAGGTCTCACCCACATTCAGTCGGCCGCCATCGTCGGCAATCTGATTCAGGAGTCGAACGTGCTGCCCGGATCGGTACAGCCCGGGGGACCGGGGCGCGGCATCGCGCAGTGGTCGGTCGGCGGAAGGTGGAACCACGATCACAACGACAACGTAGAGTGGTACGCGAACGCGCACGGACAGTCCGCGACGTCGTTGCACCTTCAGCTCGAGTTCGTCTGGTACGAGCTCCAGACCTTCTCGGGATACGGCCTGTCCTCCCTTCGCGCGGCGACCACGATCTCGCATGCGACCGTCGTCTTCCAGACGGATTTCGAAGGATGCGGACAGTGCGAGCAAGCGACGCGCATTCGCTACGCCGAGCAAGTTCTCGCCGCGTATGGTGGTGGCGGTGGTGGCGGCGGTGGCGGCGGAACGTGTTACTCGAGCACGCTCGGCCGAACGATGCCGATGAACGCGTGCGTGCAGAGTCGATCGAACCGCCTTTGGTACCAATGCAACAACGGCACGTGGGTCGATCGCTGGGGCGATCCCGCGGCGTGCAACGGAGTTCATCCGCTCTGACCCGAGCGTCGCGCCATCGTCACGCAGAGCCACGCGCCGAGCGCGAGCGACGCGACGCCGACGCCGAACGCGAAGATGCGAACGCACGTCGCGATCGCCGCGTCGCTGTTCAGCGCATGCCATTTCGTGAGCAGCGTCGACCAGTCGTGCTCCGGGTTGCCGCTGAAGCCGACGAGCGCGAGCTCTTCGTGGCTCGCGTCACCGATGTACGTCGCGAGCTCGAACGCGCTGAACGACAGCCACGCGCCGCCGACCGCAAAGCCGAAGTAGTCGCGCTGTTTGACGAGGAGATAGATCGCCGCGGCGCTCGGGACGATGAGCTGCATCAAGCTTCCGCCGAGGATCGTCATGGTGCGACCGAGCGGGATGAAGACGATGTGCCCCATCTCGTGGAACGCGAGCGTGATTCCCGCGAACCAACTTCGGTACATCGGCGACGCGACGTGGCGCACGCCCGCATAGACGAGATACGCGAGGAGCGCGGCGCGAGGCCACGCGCGTTTGCCTTCGCACCAGTCGATCGCGTCGTCGCGCATCGCGCGGACGAATTCGAGGAAGCGCGCGAGCATCGGTGACGAGGATATCGCGACGAGTCAGCGCCCGTCGCGGTAGAGCCCGTGTCTCGCGGGCAGACGACACACCGCGACGGCGAGCGCGACGGCACGATCGAGCCTGCGCGCGTCGATCGATTCGTCGTCTTCCCACTCGAACGTCAGCGCCCCGTCGTCGTAGCGGAGCTCGCCGTGCGGCCCGAACGCGATGAGCGCGGCGGTCACTTCGGCGCGAAGCACCGCGCAAGCGTCGGTGCGCGTCGACGCCTCGACGAAGAAGAGGAGATCGAATGGAAGCGCGCCGACGCGAACGCCCGTCGGCGCGTCCTCGTGCTTCGGTCGCGCGCGGACCCAACCGCGAATCGGCGATGCAGCGCGTGCCTGGACGATCCACGTCGCGGTGGCTCCGCCGAGCGACGGCATGAGCGCGCGACGGATCGAAACGCCGACGTCGTCGATGACCGCTTCGACGCACGTCGGATCCGTTCGGACGCGGTAGCTGCGCGCGCGCGCGAACTCGGCGAGGTCGACTCGGAGTGGCGGTGGCATCGCGCGTTCGATCGGCTATTTCGCGCAGCGTCCGGCGTTGCACGAGTAGCCGGGGGCGCAATCGCCAGCCTCGACGCATTGCTGCTGGCAGTGACCGGCCACGCACTTGTAGGGACCGCACGAGTACTTCGAGCCATTCGCTTCGAGGATGACGAAGGAGTCCGCGCACGTCGGCCCTCTCGGAACGCAGCTCCCCGAGCTCGCGTTGCACGCCGCACCGGCGGCGCACTGCGAGTCGACGCTGCACGTCTCGCCGCAGGTGTGGCCGGTGGGATCGCAGCCATACGGAAAGCACGGGTAGGCTTGCTGCGTCGTGCATCCGTTCGCGCCGACGCACTGCTGGATCTTCGCGACGCTCTTCGTACAGACGTACTTCGTCGTGGACGCCGGCGCGGCGGTCGCCGTCACAGTCGCCGTGGGCGGAGTGAGCGGAGCGGACTCGACCGTCTTCAAGCCGACCATGAGCCCAACGAAGACGACGAGGACCGCGAGGGTCGCAAGCTGCAGTTTGTGCGTACGCATCCGCGGATGCTAGCAGGCGGCGCGGCGATGGCCGCTCGGCGGTAACCTGCGGACCACGATGTCCCGCGTGTTCCTTCTCTCCCCCGCGCGTCTCGACGGC
>JBBQXV010000395.1:0-6903 GCA_038209335.1 Polyangiales bacterium
GGAGCGCGCGAAGCACGAAGAAGAAGCGCGGCGTCGCGGGCTGGCGAACATCGTGTTCACGGGCGCGCAGCCGAAGGACCGGATGCACGAGTTCGTCAACGCATGCGACGTCGGTATGGCGGTTCTTCAGAAGAATCCGACCTTCCTCACGGTCTACCCGAACAAGGTATTCGACTACATGGCGTGCGAGAAAGCGTCGCTCTTGGCGATCGACGGCGTCGCGCGAAAGCTCGTCTGCGACGACGCGAAGGCCGGCGTCTTCGCCGAGCCGGAGAACGCGCACGCGATCGCGGAGGCGATCCGCAAGCTCGCCGACGATCCGGCCGGGCGCGCGGAGATGGGGAAGCGCGGACGGGCGTGGGTACTGGAGAACGCGACGCGCGAGGCGCTGGCGAAGCGGTACTTGGAGGCGATGGAGCGCGTCGCGTTCAAGGGGTCGCGTGGCTAGGTTGCGGCGGGCGTTGACGAGCGTGTACGGCCATATGCCCGTACAGGTTCAAAACGCGGGGATCACGGCGTGGGGGATTCATTCGCGCTACCAGCGGTACGGCGCGCACTTTCGCCGGAGCCTGGCGTGGCTGAAGGAGAGCGAGTGGTGGAGTCGCGAGCGGATCGACGCGTACCAGCGCGACGCGCTTCGCGCGATGGTGGCGCACGCGTACCAAACGTCGCCGTACTACAGGCGCGCGTTCGACGCGGAGCGTGCGCGTCCCGACGACGTCCGAACGCTCGAGGATCTCGCGTCGCTGCCGCTCCTCGCGAAGGCGACGGCGCGCGCCAACGCCGGCGACCTCGTCGACGCGTCGCTCGATCCGCGGCGCCTTCGCGTCGTGACGACGAGTGGAACCACCGGCTCGCCCCTCCGCGTGCTGCTCACGCCTGACGCGCAGCAGCTGGTCTGGGCGATCGCCTGGAGGCATCGCGCGCGCTTCGGCCTCGCGCTCGGCGACCGCTTCGTCACCTTCGGCGCGCGCCTGCCCATTCCGGACGCAGACGCAAAGCCGCCGCTGTGGCGCACGAACCACGCGATCGGGCAGGCGTATCTGTCTGTGCATCATCTGACGCCGGCGACTATGCCGGCGGTCGTCGCGTGGCTCGATCGCAAACGCTTCCCGTTCTTCGCGGGGTATCCGTCGGCGATGCTGGTGCTCGCGCGTTTCATGGCGGACCGCGGCCTCTCGCTACGCGATGCACCGAAGTGCGTCGCAACGGGATCCGAGACGCTCGCGCCGGACGATCGCGCGCTCCTCGCGCGCACGTTTCGCGCGCCCGTGACGGAGCTCTATGGAATGGGCGAGGGTCTCGGCGGGTACTCGCGCTGCGAGGCCGGCGGCTTTCACCTCGACTTCGAGCAAGGCATCGTCGAGCTTTTGCCCGCGCCCGAGATGAGCGATCCCGCGATTCGGCGCATCGTCATCACGGGCCTCGTGAACCGCGCGATGCCGTTCCTCCGGTACGAGACGGGGGACCACGCGCGGATCACGGATCGCGCGTGCACCTGCGGGCGAGAGTCGCCGACGATCGAATCGATCGACGGGCGGATCGAAGACTCGATTCGTACGCCGGACGGGCGACGCGTCATTGGGATGAACCAGGTGTTCAAGTGGGCGCCGAGCTTGCGGGAGGCGCAGATCGTTCAGGAGCGCATCGACGCAATCGAGGTGTTGTACGTGGCAACCGGGAGCGCGCCTCACGAGGAGCTCAAACGGGTGAGGGAAGAGCTCGGACGCAGGCTCGGGAGCGCGATGCGAATCGAGATGCGCGCGGTGGACGCGATTCCCCGCGCCGCCAACGGGAAGCTGCGGATCGTGGTGTCGCGCATCGCCGACACGGGGATCCCGCGGTAGATTTCGCCGCTCTGTCATGAATCACGTTGCGCGGAAGGCACCAAAAGGACAGAAGGTACGGTCTGTTGAGTCTCGATAGGGTGGAGAACATGCACGCGGCGGGGGGGCCACGTATGTCCGCGGCGTCAGGGCCGGACGGGCGGCGTTTGCGCGTGCTCTTCGTTTGCGATGCGGGGAGCCCGATCGCGCAGAGCTTCATCGATCAAATCGTGCGCGTGGGGCATGAGGCGCACGTCGTGTCGACGTATCCTGGCGATGCGGCGACGATCCCCGGCGCCCGGAGCTTCGAGGTGATTCCCGTCGCGTTCTCGGGTGTGTCGCCCCGCTTCGATGCGCAGGGCGCGGTGGAGCAGGGGAGCGTCGCGCGCGCCGTACACGCGGTGCGACGTCGCTTGCCGCTCGGAGCGCTCGCCGGAGTGCGCAACGCGCTCGCGCCGGCCGACGTCTTTCGTCACGCGCCCGCGCTGCGGCGGATCGTTCGCGCGGTGCGCCCTGACATCGTTCACGCGATGCGCATTCCGTACGAAGGCATGCTCGCGGCCGAGGCGCTGCGCGGCGAGAGCGTGCCGCTCGTCGTCTCCGTATGGGGAAACGACTTTACGCTGCACGCGTCGCGATCGCGCGTTCTCGCGTGGATGACGAAGCGAACGTTGGCGCGCGCGAATGCTCTACACTCCGACTGCCGACGCGATCTCGGCCTCGCGCACCGCCGTGGATTCGACCGCGCGAAGCCGGCGCTCGTCCTGCCGGGAAACGGCGGACTCGATCTCGATGTGTTCCGGCCCGGCGTTCCCGATACGCCGATTCGCGAGATGCTCGGCATTCCCTCGTGCGCGCGCGTCGTCGTCAATCCGCGCGGGCTCCGCGGATACGTGCGAAGCGACGTGTTCATCGCCGCGGCCGCACGGGTTTTGGCGAAGGTGCCCGACGCCGTCTTCGTCGGTGTCGGCATGGCGGGCGACGCCCGCGTCGCGCAGTGGATCGCCGAGAGCGGAGCGCGCAACGCGATCCGCGTGACGCCCTCGTTGCCGCGCGAGCACGTTCGCGATCTGTTTCGCGTCGCGGAGATGAGTGTTTCGCCGAGCCTGCACGACGGAACGCCGAACAGTCTGCTCGAAGCGATGGCGTGCGGGGCGTTGCCAGTTGCAGGGGACATCGAGTCCGTGCGGGAGTGGGTGGACGACGGGAAGAACGGGCTGCTCTTCGATCCGGAGAACGCGGAGGCGCTGGCGGTCGCGGTGATTCGCGGGCTCGAGGACGCGGAGCTGCGCGAGCAGGCGCGGGCGGCGAACCGGCGGATCGTGGAGGAGCGGGCGAATGCGCGGGATGCGCTTCCGCGGGCGGAACGGCTTTATTGGGGAATGGTGCGCTCGTGACGTACGGGATCGCTCTCTTTCTCGACGTGTCCGCGCTGATCGTGTGCGCAATCGCACTCTTCCAGTGCCGTCTCACGCACTCGCATCCCGCGACGCTCTATCTTTTCTTCCATGTCTACACCTTCACGTGGCGACTCTTTGGGTTGATGAACGGCGCGCCGACCCTCTTCACCGACTGGGGCCCCGGGTTTGCTCCATTGCGGGAAGACGAGATGGTTCGAGCCGCCGTCCTCGCCGACATAGCGCTCGCAGCGTTCACTATCGCCTGCGTGATCGTCGCGCGGCGCCGGGCGGTGGACGAAGTCGAGGTCGACGCCACGACAGTCCCGATCTTGAACCGCAAGATTATTTGGGTAGTCGTTGCCGTCGCGATGCCGCTGGGCATTTTCGGCCAGGTCACCCTATCCGTCGTACCCGAGACCGTCTTCAATCCCGGGATGTCCGGAACGATGAACGTCGGGGCGATGCGTGACTCGGGTTATTTGCAGATTCTCCCGACGTGGCCGGGTCTATTGCTCTTGATGCTGATTTACTATCACGGGTTTCGCCGCTGGTTGGTGATCCCCATGGTGCTCTATCTCGCGATCATGGCAATTCAAGGCTATCACCGATTTCGCGTAATCATTCCCGTCATCTTGCTGGTCCAAATCTACCTCGACCGGAACAAACGCAAGTGGCCTGGAGTTGGCGGTATCGCCGTGTTGGCATTGCTCGCGATGGCGTTCTTCCCGATGAAGATCGCGGGCCGCATGATTCAGGATCGCGCCCCTCTTTCCGAAATCGCGGACGTCTCGATGAAGCTCATCACCGAGGCGAGAGCAGGCAACGCGGGTGACCAGCAGTTCCTCGACGAATTTGCGTGCACGCTCACTCTCGTCGATGAAAAGGGCAGCTACTTCTTCGGTAAGCCCTTTCTCGCGGCCGTGACTCTCCCCGTACCGCGTGCCTGGTGGCCAGAGAAGCCGGGACTCGCCGATCATATCATCGATATCTCCAGACCATGGCGACCGATGGCGGAAACTGGAATGATCACGACGTACATCGGGGACGCCTATCTCAACTTTGGCTATTTTGGTGTAGTGATATTTGCGTTCGCCATCGGATACGGGATGTCGAGAGCGTTTGGTACTGCATACCTGCGACCCTATTCGTCGATATTTAGGTTTGCGTATCTGATGATGGCCGCAAATCTCATTCAAGTGTACCGCGACGGCATCTTGTCTATCGTCATATTTACTGCGGTCCATATGATGCCCTTGACCATCACGGTCATCCTCCACAAATGGTTCGCCGAGTTCCGCGGGCGCGACGATGCGCTCACTGCGCCGAGTGCCGGAAAGGCCCCGGGGGGCTCGGGTTGAGAGCGAATCAAAACTGAAAGTAGATGAACGGCACGTAACCCACGGGCTTGAGCGCGAGCGCAGTCGTCCACGCCAGCGCGTAGACCATTACGAATCGGCGCGAAGGTACGCGCCGCCACCATTCGGCCACCCAGCCATGATACGTCGCGAGATGCAAAGCGTACGCCCCCGCCAACGCGGCGCCAAGCGCCAGACTCGCGTGTGCGCTCCCGGTGAGGGTCGCCGAGCTTACGCCTCCGCCGGCGAGTGCTGTCAACGCCGCGCCGCTTGCCCGAAACCCCGGCGCACGGAACGGTACCCACGCGAGCAGCACCCAGACCAGCGTCAACAGGCCGCCGAGCGCCGGCGGCATGGGTCGCCAGCCGCGCGCCGTCCTCCAGCGCGTCCACTCCTTGTGCACGACGAGCGCGCCGCCGTGCATGCCTCCCCAGAGGAGAAAGTTCCACGACGCTCCGTGCCAGAGCCCGCCGAGGAGCATGGTCAGCATCAGATTGCGGTGCGCGCTCCAACGCCCAGCGCGATTGCCACCTAGCGGAATGTAGAGGTAGTCGCGGAGCCACGACGACAAGCTCATGTGCCAGCGACGCCAGAAGTCCGTGATCGTCGTCGACAGGTACGGGGCGTCGAAGTTGTCCGCGAGTCGATATCCGAGCATTCCCGCCGACGCGATTGCCATGTCCGTGTATCCGGAGAAGTCACAATAGATTTGCGTCGCGTACATGACAGTCGCAAGCCAGGCGTCGACCACCCCGAAGTTCGCCGGATTGGCGTAGAACTGATCGACGTACGGCGAAATGTTGTCCGAGATGCACGCCTTCTTGAAGAACCCTCCGATGAACAGGATCAGCGCCCAACGCACGTCGACCTCGCGCCAGGCCTTGGGCGTATCGAGTTGGTGCAGATAGTCCCGCGCTCGCATGATCGGGCCAGCGACGAGATGCGGGAAAAAGGCGACGGCGACGGCGAAGTCGAGGAGGCTCTTCGCGGGTTTGATCTGCCTTCGATAGATGTCGATCGTGTAACTGAGACTTTGAAACGTATAGAAGCTGACACCCACCGGAAGCACGACTTCGAGCGTGACACGATGCACGTGGAGACCGAGCGCGGCCGATGCGTCGACGAAGGAGCCGACGAAGAAGTTGAAGTACTTGAAGAAACCCAAGATCGTCAGATTGACCACGACGCTGACGATCACGAGCATTCGAAGCTGGCGAGGCCGATCTTCACGCGCCATCCGCGCGCCGAGCACGTAGTCGATCAGTGTCGAGAGCATGATAAGCGAAAGAAAGCGCCAATCCCACGAGCCGTAAAAGTAGTAGCTCGCGCAGAGTAACCAAACCTTGCGCTTCGTATTGGAGCGAAGCGCCCAATAGACGCCGAAGGCGACTATGAAGAAGGCAAGGTATCGGAGCTCGGTAAAAAGCATGGCGCGCGACTAGGGCCCTGCCGGCGAGGGCGCCCCGAGGCGAACGAAGTCCTCGGCGACGAGCTGGCTGAAGTACTCGCTACCCGCGCGACTCAAGTGCCCGTCGTCCATCCACCAGTCGGACGTCTCGTAGAGCACGGGCGGCCCCGCACCATAGTAGTAGGCGAGAATCGGGACGGTCGGGAAATGCGCGGCGATGGCTGCTTGGATGGATCGCGCGCTGTCGAGCTCGATGACTTGCGGCGGGAAGAACGCGATCGGCTGGGCACCGAACGCGCGAATGCTGTCGAAGAGCTTGGCCAGGTAAGCGAGCTCGGTCGCTGTCAGAGCGCGCACGGGCGCGGCGAGACCCGCCTCGTCGATGGTTCGTTTTCCGCCGGATGCTTGCAACGATTCCTTGAAACGGTCCGGGAGTAGTTTCTCCGGGGGCTCGGTATCGCCAGCGTATCCGCGGACGACCTTCCTCGCGTCGGCGTCGTCGCGAACACGCGGCATGAAGAGGTCGGACAGCACCCCGAGGTTTGCGGTGTACAACGCGAGCTGACGACCCAAGATGGCGCACGACGCCAAGCGAACATGTAGCGGGCGCCGAGCGTCGAGCTTGATGTGCATCGCCGCCGGGACGCTCGTCCAGTTGAAGTGGAATCGCATGCGTGCGCTCATCGGAACCTCGACGTTGGGCGTGAAGTTGAGCGCCGGCTCGACGAGGACGTAGCGAATCCGCTCCTGAACACCCGCGGATGCGATCGACGCTAAGAGATGATCGCGCTCCGTCGCACGAAGATCGAGGACGCCGAGGTTGAATGAGCTGGTCGCCGTACCCAGGCGCTTCGTCGTTTCGTCGAAGCGCGCGGGATCGAGCGCGAACACGACGCGGCTCGTTCCGACGAAGA
>JBBQXV010000396.1:0-6852 GCA_038209335.1 Polyangiales bacterium
ATGCACCATCCACTTCACCGATCCGTTCGCGGACAACAGCCAAGGATGGACATTGGGAACGACGTGGCAGATCGGCGCCGAGATTTCCAGTCCGACCGATCCGCCGCCGGGTGCGCTCTCGCATCCGGACCCCACGACGGATCACAGCCCGAGCAACGACAACGGTGTCGCCGGCGTTTCGATCGGCGGCAACGTCGGCAGCGCGCCCAACGCGCATTGGTATCTCACCAGTCCGACGATCGACCTGAGCGCCGTGAGCACGCCGGTGATCCTCGAGTTCTGGCGTTACCTCAATAGCGACGATCCTCAATTCATGAAATCGACCGTCGAGGTCTTCGACGGCGCGTGGCACACCGTCTATCAAAATACCGGCCTCGTCACCGACTCGGCTTGGACCAAAGTCCAATACGACGTGTCGGCGTACAAGAGCGCGTCGTTCAAGATGCGCTGGGGCTACCAGGTGGGATCGCAAGGCGCGTCGGTCTGCTCGCAGTGGAACGTCGACGACGTGCGACTCACGTCGGCGCTCGACTGTCCGTGACGAGATCTCCGCGCGCGCCGATCGAGCGTCTCCGACCGTTCACACGAACCATGATCGCGGTGACGTGATCTCGCGCATGGGATCGTCGGCGCACCGCCGAAATCGCCCGTGCTCGACGTCGTGGCACGGACGCTGCTCATCGTCGCGGTGGAGGTCACCCATGCTTTCGTTCCGTTCCTTGGCATCGCTTCTTCTTTTCACACCGCTCGTTGCGTGCAGTGGACAAATCATCGAGCCGCCCACGACCACGCCGATTGAATCAGCATCCCCCGCCATCGACTCCGGATCTCCCGCTCCGTCGGGAACGCTGTCGGGCGCCGGAGATGGCGTGTGCGGTGCGCTGACGATCGATCGCACCGGCGCGGCTCCGCAGCCTACCGGCGCGTGCGTGTGCACGCGGCGCGACGCGAACCCCGCGGGAGACTGCCCTCGCGGCGTCGGCCAATCGGCTTCAGCGATGATCGGCCCAGAGGGAGGAACGATCTCGCTCGAAGGTCAGGCGGGTCCGTCGTCGGGCGTGCCGTTCACGTTGACCATCCCGCCGGCCGCGCTCGCGACGACGATGAAGATCACCGTGACCGAGCTCGCGACGCCGCCGCCGGAAGGCGTCGTCGACTGGTCGCCGTACTATCGAATCGAGCCGGTCGATCTCGCGCTCGCGGCGCCGGCGTCGATCATGGTCCCGACGAGCAACGGCCGCGGCTCAGCGCTCAGCGACGAGCACATGAAGGTGTTCGCGTCCGGTTCGTCTGCGTGCGCGCTCGAGCCGGTCGGCAACAGCTACAACAATGCGGGCTTCATGAACGCGAAGATCACGCGACTCGGATACTTGATCGCGGGATACGCGAACGTCGGCGCGGCGACGTACTGCCAGTAGGCTCGCTTCGTCTCGTCAGACGCCGTCGCGCGTGAGCGCCGCGAACGCATCCTCGAAGTCGTCGCCGTGCGTACGTTCGAGCTCCTCGAGCATGCTGTCGTCGACTTCGATGATGATGTCGCCGGGATCGCACTCGACGATCTCGCGCCTCGGCGCGCCGCCTTCGCTCGCCTCTCGCGTCGTCTCCGCGAGCAACGCGAGAAGGAGCGTCGTCGGAATGATTTCCGTCGGGTCGCCCTCGATCTCGAGGTCCTCCTCGTAGAGACGCGCGACGACCGCGCACGTGCCGGAGGGGAGCGTGGTGCACGCCTCGTTCATGCGGATCGCGTGGTTCATGCCTCTTCACAAAGCACGGCGCGGACCAACCTCGCGACGCGAGAATTCTCGCGTTTCCACGTGGCCATCCGCGTGGCGGGAATGCGCGAGCGAGGCGTCCCGGTGCTTTGTCGACGGCGGGAGGTGATCCCTCAGCTCACACCCGGCGCACGCGCACGCCGTCACATCGCTTGCCGCAGAAAGCGTGGCGCCGCACGATTGACCGCATGCCCGAGATCGGTGAGCGACGAAGCACGCGCGCCGAGGCCCATTGACCCGCCTCGTCGAGGTCGCCGAAGCGTCCACCGAAGTCGCGACGACGAGCGCGCGTTCGGCGAAGACGAAGCGACTCGCGGCGCTGCTGCGCACGACGAGCATCGACGATGTGCCCGCCGTCGTTGCGTGGCTCTCGGGCGAGCTCCTGCAGCGCCGGATCGGCGTCGGCTGGGCGGCGCTCTCGACCCTCCCGCCTGCTGCGCTCACCCCGTCGCTGACGGTGGCCGCGGTGAGTCGCGCGTTCTCCGACATGGCCGACGCGTCGGGCGCTGGGTCGCAGGCGCAGCGTGCATCGCTCCTGCAGGACGTCTTCGCGATGTCGACCGACGTAGAGCAAGTCTTCTTGCGCGGCCTCCTCGCGGGGAACCTTCGTCAGGGAGCGCTCGGCGGCGTGATGTCCGAAGCGATCGCGGCGGCTGCTGGAGTCAAAGCGAGCGAAGTTCGTCGCGCGACGATGCTGCGCGGCGATCTTCCTGTCGTCGCCGAAGCGGCGATGCGAGGAGGCGCGGCCGCGCTCTCCGCGTTCCAGCTCGAGGTGGGCTGCGCGCTCGCGCCGATGCTCGCGCAGACGGCGCGCTCGATCGAGGATGCCCTCGAAGAGCTCGACGGACCGGTCGCGTTCGAGGCGAAGCTCGACGGCGCGCGCATCCAGATCCACAAGCAAGGCGACGACGTGCGGCTGTTCACGCGTTCGCTCGACGACGTCACCGCGCGGCTCGCGCACGTCGCGGCCGACGTCGCGCGCTGGCCCGTGCGCTCGCTCGTCGCCGACGGGGAGATCCTCTGGTTCGCGTTCGCCGGCGACGTCGCACGCCCGCTCCCGTTTCAGGAGACCGCGTCGCGCTTCGCACGGAGCGCGAGCGACGAATCGCCGCCGAGCGACGATCGGCCTTCGATCTTCCTCTTCGACGCCCTCCACGTCGACGGCGTCGATCTGCTCGACCGCCCGAACGCGGAGCGTCGATTGGCGCTCGAGCAGCTCGTCACGTCCGCGAGGCTCGTCGATCGCATCGTCACGCGCGACGCCGCGGAGGCGCAGGCGTTCTTCGATCGCATGGTCTCGCTCGGCTACGAGGGTGTCGTCGCGAAATCGATCTCCGCGCCGTACGAGGCAGGGCGGCGCGGCGCGAGCTGGCGGAAGATCAAACCGGTCCTCACGCTCGACCTGGTGGTGCTCGCCGTCGAGTGGGGCTCAGGCCGACGAAAGGGAAAGCTCTCCAACATTCACCTCGGCGCCCGCGATCCCTCGAGCGCGTCAGGCTTCGTGATGCTCGGTAAGACGTTCAAGGGAATGACCGACGCGATGCTCGAGTGGCAGACACGCCGCTTCCTCGAGCTCGCCAATGGAGCCACCGACGGCTACGTCGTCAACGTGAGGCCCGAGCAAGTCGTCGAGATCGCGCTCGACGGCGTGCAGACGTCGTCGCGCTACCCCGGCAAGATGGCGCTGCGCTTCGCGCGCGTAATTCGATACCGCGAGGACAAGACCGCCGCCGAGGCCGACACCATCGAGGCGGTGCGCGCCCTCCATGCCCGCTCGCGCGGCGAATGACCGTAGGATCAGACTGAAGCGCGCGTTGCACGCTCCCCGACCCCGCGGTTATCGTCGTCACATGGCCCCCTCCAGCGTCGCCCAATACCTCGCCTCTCTCCCCGCAGACCGCCGCGCGGCGATCAGCGCGGTGCGCAAGGGAATCAACGAGCACCTTCCGAGCGGATATGAAGAGGGCATTCAGTTTGGCATGATTGGCTGGTACGTGCCGCTGTCCATGTATCCCGCCGGGTACGGCGAGAATCGCAAGGTGCCCCTTTCCTTCCTAGGGCTAGCGTCACAGAAATCACAGATGGTGCTGCATTGCATGTGCTTCTACGGAAACCCTGGCCTTCTCACTTGGTTCACCAATGAGTACAAGAAGAGCGGCAAGAAGCTCGACATGGGCGTCGGATGTGTCCGCTTCAAGTCCTTGGAGGACCTGGCTTTGGACGTGGTGGGCCGCACCGTCGCGCGCGTCTCCGCCGAGGAGCACGTCGCCAACTATCAAGCGGCGCGCGCCCTGCTGCGCAAGGCGAGGGGCACGACCAAAGCGACCGCAAAGAAGGCCGCGGTCAAGAAGGTGAAGCCCAAGAAGTGACTGCGGTGACTCCGTTGCCCCGTGTATTTCCATTCGACGTCTGCGCGCTCGCCCGCGGCGTTTTCGCTGTGACGCCGGCCGCGCCCGTCTACCATGGCCGTATGGGGAAGAGCGCACTGGCCCTGATGGCCGTGACGTGCGTGGCGTGCGGTGGAGGCAACGCCGCATCAGGGCTCGCCACCGCGCCCGTCTACGCGCCGAAGGATCAAGCGAAGTGCTCGGTCAAGGCGAGCCAGCAGCGACCGCTCATCGTCGAGTGGCCGTCGGCCGATCGGGCCGGGCTCGAATCGCAGAGCAAGAAGGGCCTCATCGTCGTCAAGTACACCGGCTGCGAGATGGAGGTCCTTCGCCGCTGCAGGGCGCGGGGCACGTACGCGTACACGGGCACGACGCACAAACGCGATCGAGTGACGATGCGCGATGTCGACGATCTCTACGCGAAGCTCCCGCTCGGGGCCGGAAGCCTCGAGGCGAAGCTCCGGCGGGCCGGCGAGCTCAACGTCGACATGACGATCGTGGGCACGTACGACGCCGATCGACCGAGCGTCGCCAGCGGAGACCTCGAGGGCGCCGACTGCGCTGGCGCGACGCACGTCGTCACTTCGCTGACCGTGGGCGCGTTCGACTTCTACGCCGGCGCCGATGCCGCGGTCGGCGGCGGCGTGCGCGCGGGGGCTGCGGGGGCGGGCGCGAGCAGCACGTCCAAACGCGAAACGCTGAACCAGGATGGCGATCCGGCCGCGTGCGCGAGGCCGACCACGAACGAGAAGGGACCACCGGAAGGATGCGGCGCGCTCCTGCGCCTCGAGGTCTATCCGATCACGCAAGGCGCGTCGGCCACGCCGGCCGCTGCGGTAACCGCGTCGCCGCCCGCACCGGTCCCGCTACCGGCGGCGCCCGCGACGGACACGGCGTCGTCGCCGGCGCCTCCCGCGCCGTCCGCGACGGCGTCGGCGCAGCCCGCGCCGCATCCGCCGACGACCGGCGGGCGCTACCGAATCCAAGGCGACGTCGTGTTCGACTCCGTGACCGCGCGCACCTGGCAACGCGTCGGCCCCGAGCTGGATCTCAGATTTCGCGAGGCGAAGGCGTATTGCGCGAGCGTGAAGCTTCCCGGGGCCGGGTGGCGGTTGCCGACGAAAGAAGAGTATCTGTCGCTGGTCGACACGAGCAGCGGCGCGGGAACGATCGACGCGTCGGCGTTTCCCGGGACGCGCGGCACGTATTGGACTGGATCGCCGTGGATGGGACAAAGCGCGATGGCCATCATCATGTTCGTCCCCGGCGCGATGGGGCAGATCGCGGGCGGCGCGATCGAGCTCGACTTCAACAAGTTCCGCGCGCGCTGCGTGAGGTAGAGATCACCCGGCCCCCGTCAGCGACATAGAACGTGATTGCCGCGATCGTCGCGAGAGTGTGCCCGCGCTACGGCTCACCCGCAGGCGGCGAAGTCGAGCTGTACGCGTCGCTCGCGCCGCCGAGACCGGCGTCCGAAGCACGCGCGAGCAAGTCGCGGAGCGCGTCGTAGCTGAGCGACGTGCCGCGCTCGAACTTGCGACCGCCGAAGACTCCTTCGATCGCGTCGCCGAGCTCCGGCTCTGCGGCCATCGCGAGGAACGCGCGCACCAGCGCGTCGCGCACGTCCTCCGGCACGCTCGTGCGCGCCGCGATGAGATCGGGTGGAATGTCGCCGAGCCTCGCGACGAAATGAAAGTCGTCGACGGACGCGCCGATCTCCGTCCACACGCCATGACCGACGTGCCCAGCCTCGTCGAGGTTCGCGTACGTGGCAGCGAGATCGGCGTGCCCTTCGAGGAGCGAACGCACGGACTCGGCGTGCGATCCGGTGAAGAGCTCTCGCGCGAACGTCGCGGGATCGATCCCCTGTTGGAGGAGCCTGAGCCTCGGCACGACGTAACCCGATGCGCTGAGCGGGTCGACCCACGCCATGCGCGCGCCGGCGAGGTGATCGATCGTCGTGCGCCCCGAACCGCGCGCCGAGAGGAGGACGGACGTGTACTCGTTGCGCGGGCGCGAGCGCGTCGCTAGCGCGACGACGACGAAGCTCCGCTCGAGCCTCGCGAAGACCATCGGCGGGAGCCACGCGATGTCGATGTGCGCGAGCGTGATCTCGCGTTCGAGCTCGTCGTAGCTCGCGACGTTGCGCTCGACGATGTAGACGCCGGCGCGCTCGCCGAGGGCACGCATGAAGATGCGCGTCCGTTCGACGCGCTCGCGCGTTCGGCTGTGCGGGACGAGCCCGAGGACGAGGCGATCGACTTGAGCCACCTCGACCATCGTACCTCGGTGAAAGACCGACCCGTCATCTGAATCGGGCGCCCCGCGCCTCCCATCAACGCACGTTCAGGCTCGCGGTATAAGTGAGCGCGCGCCCGCGCATGCCGAACGGGAACGTCTCGACTTGAATGCTGACCTGATGGACGCCCGGCGTGAAGGCCGTCGACTGCTTCACGTGGCTGTGCCCATTGGAGATGGTGCGTCCGAAGCGCGTCGTGATGCCAGGACCGCGGCCCGGACCGCTGATGGTCACGCTGAGCATCCTCACCGGACGCGAGAACGAGTGCTGCAGAATGAGGACGTGCTCGCCGGTCGCCGAGTCTTGCGTCGTCGCGACCTCTTTGATGACGGCCTCGGGATCGCCGGGCTCGGCGGGGTGAGCGACCATGATCACGCCCCCCGTGTTCACGTGA
>JBBQXV010000397.1:0-6773 GCA_038209335.1 Polyangiales bacterium
GTGCTTGCCGCGATCGCGTGCGTTGGCGAGGGCGAATGCGCGGGCGCCGGCGCCGAGCTTTCCTTGCGACGCGTCGGCGACGCGTGCGCGGGTGCGCGGCGCGATCCGAACGAGGAGGCCCGCTTCGACCATCGCGTCGAACGCGGAGGGACCGACGACCGCGCGCCATCGCCACTCGGGGTGGACCCACGGCGCGAGCGTCACGATGTCGTCGGCGATCGCGCCCGGCGCGAAGACGCCCATCGCCGCGAGCGCCGCGCGGACGGCGCCTTCGAAGCGCGCGTCGCTGACCGAGAGTCGGTTCGGCAGCTCGACGTACGCATCGACGGGCCGCGCCGCGCCGTCGACGACGAAGCGGAAGGTCCCGCGCGTGAGGTACCCGCCGCGGCGCATCGCCGGCGCGAGGGCGGTGAGCGCGTCGTCGCCGCGCGCTTCGATACGCGACGCGCCGTCGGCGAGTTGGAGCGCGATGATCTCGACGGAGGTGACGGGCGCGGGGAGCGTGAGCGCGCGACTGGCGGTCGGGCCCGCGTTTTGAAGCCACTTGAGCGTGAGGGCGGGGCGGCGCGTGAAGGCCTCGGGATCGACGGAGACGACGCGCGCGATCGCGTTCGCGTAGGCGATCGCGAGGAGAGGGCGCGACGTCGCGATCGAGAGGCGCGCGTCGACGGGGAAGTAGCGGACGACGTCGGCGGCGATCGCGCGGCGCACGACGCGACGAGGACCGCGTGCGTCGATCTCGGCGCCGCCGTCAGCAGGTGACGCGCGGAGCACGGCGATCGCGATGACGCCGTCGTCGTCGCGCGCGACGAACGCGTCGCTCCACGGGCCTTCGGCACGCGCGACCGCGAGCACCGCGGCGGCGATCGCGTCGGGCGTCGCGTCGTCGGCGCGGATGACCGCGGGATGCGCGGCGAGCTCGAACGGGATCCGCGGCGCGAGCATGCGTTCGAGATGAATCTTCGCGCGCTCGACGAGCGGTTCGAGCGCCGCTTCGCGAGCGCGTGCGATCACGAGCCGCATCGCGAGGTCCGCGGGCGTGCGATCCATCCACGCCGCGACGCTCGCGCCCGCCGCTGCGAGCGCCGCATCCGCGCGCCCATCCGCGAAGTGGCCCGCGTCGCGCGCGTCACGCTCCGCATGGAGGAGCACGTCGCGCGCGATGGACGTCGCGAAGAGCTGCACGTCCGCGACCGCGTCCGCCAGACTCGCCGAGGCTTCCGCGCCCCAGAGCATCCGCGCGATGACCAGCGCGTCGCGCGATCGCCGATCGAGCTTCGCGGGAAAGCCGCACGCCTCGAAGAGCCGTCGGAGGAGCGCGGGCTCGCAGGCGAAAGTGAGCTCGGGCGAGAGGAAGAGCCGAGGCATGCGCGTGCGTAGAGGGCGCGCAGTCGTCAGTCGTTCGGCGGCGGCGTCGCGCACGTCACTTGCGCGCCGGCGTCGTCTTTGAGCGCCTTGTCGTCGAGCATGCACTTCGCGGGTGCAGGTCCGCCGAGTGCCACGTTCGCGATCCAATCGTTCACGTACCCCGACTGGTTGCCGACGATGCCTGCGTGCGTCTGGCCAGGCACGACACAAATGCTGAGGTTGGTCATGTCGGCGCGGAGGCGCTCGAAGCCGCACGTCGCACGGTCGGGCGTGATGGTGTCGTCGGCCATCCCATAGAGGACGAGGAGCGGCGCACTGGCCGCGGCGCCGGTCAGATGCGGGCGGTCGGCGGCGTAGCGCGCGATCCACGTCGCGCAGACCGGATCGCCCGCGCAATCGGACCCCGTCGCAGCGGGAGCCTTCACCGACGATGCGAACGCCGGATCGTAGAGATCGATCGGAAAGGTACCGAGCTTTTTCACGGCGTCGCCGTTGTCGGCGAGGCAGACGTTGTCGAAGAACGCTTTGATGTCGGCGCGCTTCGACGCGGCGAACGGGTCGAGCCCATGCCCCGGACCGTCGAGGAGCTCGCCGTGCGAATAGTGGTACCAAAGGCCGACCGACGTCGCGAACGTGTTGTCCGCGATTGGATGCGAAGCCGACACGAAGAGCAGCGCCGCCCACGTCGCCTCGCTGAACCAGAGCGGCGAATAGGCGACCGTCGCGGACAACGAGAGCTCGGGCGCGTACGCGGCTGCTTTCGCGGCGGTGCTCAGCGCGGTGTGCCCGCCTTGCGAGTGCCCGACGATGACGAGCTTCGACGAGACTTGTGGAAGCAACACGCGAAGCGCGCGTGCGGCATCGAGCATGCTCTTCGCGACGTCGTCGCTCGCGGCGTATCCGCTCGGCGGGTTTCCCGCGGCGCCGTAGTTCGCATAGCCCGCGTAGTCCGGCACGATGACCGCGTACCCCGCACCGACGAGCGGGAAGATCATCGCGGCGGACGCGTCGTCCTTCGGGAAGGTGTCCTGCGATGGCGTGCATTTCTTTGCCTGCCCGAAGGTCGCGTGACCTACGACGATCGCCGGCAGCGAGGGCGCTCTCGGGGTGTCGGGAACGAGGACGAGCGCGCTCGAGTACCCCGGCGTCTTCGCGTCGTTGCCGCGCTCGGTGCGGTAGAGGACGCGAAAGATGCGCGCGCCGCTCGTGAACGGAGCGCCAACGTACGCTTGGACCCGAGCGCGCTCGGCCGATTCGAGAGCGGCGCGGTCGACGTCTTTGTCGTGCGCACAGCGGATGATCGCGCCGGCCGTCGCAGGGAGCGCGCCGGGATCGCCGTAGACGGAGTCGATGGTATCCGCGCACGGAAGAGAGAGGGTTAGGCCGGTGACGGCCGCGTCCAGGCCCGCATCCGCGACGGGCGTCGCGCTTCCGGAGGTGGAGCACGCCCCGAGAAATGCAGGCATTGCGAGAGCGGCGAGGCGTGTGCTGCGAGCGTCGAACATCGGTCCAAGTTAGCACGCTCGCAGGGCACGTTTTTCGAGGCGCCAGCCGCGTCCGCGACGGCGTCAATCATGCGACCATCCACGCGCCTTGGCCTCCGATCGGCTCTCCGTCGTCATCCCCGCGTGGAACGAAGCGCGGAGGATCGATCACACGCTCGAGCGCGTCGTCGCGTGGCTGCGCACGCGCGCGTGGTGGGAGGTGCTCGTCGTCGACGACGGCTCGACGGACGCCACCGCCGAGATCGTCCGGCGCTCGCCGACGCGCTCGAGAAGCCCGGGCCGTGAGCGCGCGTGCGTCGCGTGCCTGACGAGACGAAGATGCGCGTGCCCTGGTTTCCCGCCCGCATCCTGCTTGACAGTCCTCCTCCCACAAGTAAAGTGCGCCTCCCCGCAGCCCCGGACTGCTACCGGTGCGTTTTCTTGCGGTGTATGCGTATCGCCCCCGAGTTCTCGCAGGAGCCTCTAGCTAACCGATGCCCACGATTAACCAACTGATTCGCCACGGTCGCGACGCCGCTCGCTTCAAGACGGCCTCGCCGGCGCTCAAATCCTGCCCGCAAAAGCGTGGCGTGTGCGTGCGCGTGTACACGACGACCCCGAAGAAGCCGAACTCGGCGCTCCGCAAGGTCTGCCGCGTTCGCCTCACCAACGGCATGGAAGTGACGTCGTACATCCCGGGCGAGGGGCACAACCTGCAGGAGCACTCGGTCGTCCTCATCCGCGGCGGCCGCGTCAAGGATCTCCCGGGCGTCCGCTACCACGTCGTCCGCGGAACGCTCGACGCCTCGGGCGCCATCGGCCCGTCGTCGACCAACAAGGTCAACCGCAACCGCAAGCGCTCGAAGTACGGCGTCAAGCGCCCGAAGGCTTAAGGAAACACCCATGCCCCGTCGACGCGAAGTACCCAAGCGCAAGATCATCCCGGACCCGAAATTCAAGGACAAGCTCATCAGCAAGTTCTGCAACACGCTGATGCTCGGCGGGAAGAAGTCGACCGCCGAGGGGATCCTCTACGGCGCGCTCGACATCATCAAAGACCGCTTCAAGGACGATCCGCTCGAGGTCTTCCGCAAGGCGCTCGACAACGTGAAGCCGAAGCTCGAAGTGAAGAGCCGCCGCGTTGGTGGAGCGACCTACCAAGTTCCGGTCGAGGTTCGCCCCGAGCGTCGCGTCACGTTGGCCATGCGTTGGCTCGTCATCCAGTCGCGCGCGCGCGGCGAGAAGACGATGCGCGAGCGCCTCGCCGGCGAGTTCGTCGACGCGGCAGCCGGTCGCGGCAACGCCGTGAAGAAGAAGGACGACACGCACAAGATGGCCGAGGCGAACAAAGCCTTCGCCCACTACCGCTGGTAAAGGGTCCGGCCTAGGCCGAACAAAGGACTTCAAGAACGAGAATGCTGAATCCGACATAAGGATCGGGTTACGCCGACAACCGAGCGCACTGTTTCGACAGGCTCCCTCGACCGCGCCGTACCCCGACACCCTCTCTGGAACCTCCGCTCTCAGGCGCACGACGCCTGAAGCGGCTTCTCTCAAAAAGCGAGAGAAGCGGGCCAGAGAGGGTTTCGTGCATTTTGCACCCGCCTCTCAGACCGCATCGAATCGAAGAAAGGAGTGACCCCGTGGCCCGCGAATATCCCCTCGAACAAACACGCAACATCGGGATCATGGCCCACATCGATGCGGGTAAGACGACGACGACCGAGCGCGTTCTCTATTACACGGGCGTCAACTACAAGATCGGCGAGGTCCACGAGGGCGCCGCGACCATGGACTACATGGTCCAGGAGCAAGAGCGCGGGATCACGATCACGTCGGCTGCGACCAACTGCTTCTGGAAGCCGATCGACGGCCCGTACGCGGACGTCATGCACCGCATCAACATCATCGACACGCCCGGCCACGTCGACTTCACGATCGAAGTCGAGCGCTCGCTGCGCGTCCTCGACGGCGCGGTCGCGGTGTTCGACGGCGGCAACGGCGTCGAGCCGCAGAGCGAAACGGTCTGGCGTCAGGCCGACAAATACAAAGTCCCGCGCATCGCGTTCATGAACAAGATGGACAAGGTCGGCGCGGATTTTCTCATGTGCGTCAACAGCATGAAGGACCGCCTCGGAGCGAACCCCGTTCCGATCCAGTGGCCCGTCGGCGAGGAAGACAAGCACAAGGGGATCGTCGATCTCATTCGCATGCAGGCGGCGATCTTCGACGAAGAGTCCAAGGGACAGAAGTTCACCTGGGGGCCGATCCCCGAGGACCTCGCGAAGGTCTGCAAAGAGTGGCGCGACAAGCTGCTCGAGTCGTGCGCCGACATCGACGAAGAGATCATGGCGCTCTACCTCGAGGGGAAGAACGACAAGATCACCGAGCCGATGATCCACCGCGCGCTCCGCGCCGGCACGTGCTCGTTCAAGCTCGTCCCCGTCATCTGCGGATCGGCGTTCAAGAACAAGGGCGTCCAGATGATGCTCGACGCCGTCGTCAACTACCTGCCGTCGCCGGTCGACGTCGTCGACACGGTCGGCATGGATCCGGACAAGCCGGACGCGCCGCCGATCTCTCGAAAGCCGTCGGACGATCAGCCGTTCTCCGCGCTCGCGTTCAAGATCATCAACGATCCGCACGGCAACCTGACGTTCTTCCGCGTCTACTCCGGCAAGATCACCAGCGGCACGATGGTGCGCAACACGACGCGCGACAAGCGCGAGCGCATGGGCCGCATCCTTCGCATGCACGCGAACAAGCGCGAAGAGCTCACCGAGGCCGACGCCGGCAACATCTACGCGGCCGTCGGCTTCCGCGACACGCGCACCGGCGACACGCTCAGCGACGAGAAGCACCCCATCTTGCTCGAGAAGATGATCTTCCCGGTGCCGGTCATCTCGATCGCGATCGAGCCGAAGACGAAGGGCGACGTCGAGAAGCTCGGCATCGGCCTGCAGAAGCTCGCGCAAGAAGATCCGTCGTTCCGCATCCACACCGACGAAGAGTCGGGGCAGACGATCATCAGCGGGATGGGCGAGCTCCACCTCGAGATCATCTGCGACCGCCTGAAGCGCGAGTTCAAGGTCGAGTCGAACATCGGAAAGCCCGAAGTCGCGTACCGCGAGGCCATCGGCAAGAAGGTCGAGTGCGAGTACAAGTACGCGAAGCAGTCGGGCGGTCGCGGCCAGTTCGGTCACGTTCTCTTGGAGATCGGTCCGGGCGAGCGCGGCGCGGGGTTCGACTTCGACAACGACATCGTCGGCGGCGTCATCCCGAAAGAGTTCATCCCGGCGATCGAAAAGGGCGTCCGCGAAGCGATGGCCCGCGGCGTCCTCGCCGGCTTCCCCATCGTCGACATGAACTGCCGCCTCTACGACGGCAGCTACCACGACGTCGACTCGAGCGCGCAGGCGTTCGAGGTCGCGGCGTCGCTCTGCTTTCAAGACGGCGCGAAGCGGGCGGGACTCCACCTGCTCGAGCCGATCATGAAGAACGAAGTCGTCGTCCCCGAGCAATACATGGGCGACGTCATCGGCGACTTGAACTCGCGCCGCGGGAAAATCCTCGGCATGAGCCAACGCGGCAACGCGCAAGTCATCGACTCCGAGGTTCCGCTCGCGACGATGTTCGGCTATGTGACCGACCTTCGCTCGATGACGCAGGGCCGCGCGACGTCATCGCTGCACTTTTCACACTACGCGCCGGTTCCTGCTGCTGTTCAAGAGGAAGTGGTCGCGAAGATCAAAGGCATTTAGGTAGCTCCGGAGAATCCGTCATGGCGAAAGAGAAATTCGTACGCAACAAGCCCCACGTGAACGTCGGCACCATCGGTCACATCGACCATGGGAAGACGACGCTGACGGCAGCGTTGGTGAAGGTGCAGTCGAAGAAGGGTCTCGCGAAGGCGATCTCGTA
>JBBQXV010000398.1:0-6680 GCA_038209335.1 Polyangiales bacterium
CCGGGAGCGGTCGGCGGTTCGATTCGATGAGGTTCAAGTAGCTAGGCGACACCCCGAGTCGCTCGGCCAGCTGCACCTGGCTGAGATTTTCCCGCCGACGGAGCGCGCGAACTTTGGCGCCGAGCTTCGGAATTTCAGGGCGATTCGGCTTCGTCATGACGCAGCGCCTCCTATGACAGCGTTGACAACTTTACATCGTGTCTTTGACAATTCCTAACGGACCCTTCTTTGCCGGTCTTTTGGTACCTTGACGGTCATGACGCAGACACTAATTGTAAACGACGTTATGGCCGTCCCCGGACTACAGATTCACGCGGCGACCGAGAGCTTTGAAGCGATCCTCTCGGACGACGCCCTCGCGTTCATCGCCAAGCTCGCCCGCGAATTCGGGCCGCGGGTCGCCGAGCTCCTCGAGCGCCGCGTCGAGCGCGCCGCGCGGTACGCGAAGGGGGAGGACAGGTTCGACTTCCTCGCGGAGACCGCGAGCGTCCGCGCTGGCGACTGGAAGGTGTCGCCGCTCCCGCTCGACCTCCTCGATCGTCGCGTCGAGATCACCGGGCCGGTCGATCGCAAGATGATCATCAACGCGCTCAACTCGGGCGCGAGCGTCTTCATGGCGGACCTCGAGGATTCGAACTCGCCGACCTGGGACAACGTCGTGCGCGGGCAGATGAACCTGTTCGACGCGGTTCGCGGAACGATCACGTTCGAACAAGCCGGCGGGAAGAAGTACGCGCTCGCCGAGAAGACCGCGACGCTCTTCGTGCGTCCGCGCGGATGGCATCTCTACGAGAAGCACGTCACCGTCGACGGCAAGGCCGTCCCCGGCGCGCTCTTCGATTTCGGTCTCTACTTCTTCCACAACGCAAAGGCGCTTCTCGCGCGCGGCACCGGCCCGTACTTCTACTTGCCGAAGATGGAGTCGCACCTCGAGGCGCGTCTCTGGAACGACGTGTTCCTCCATGCGCAAGCGGCGCTCGAGATTCCGCGCGCGACGATCAAAGCGACGTGCCTCATCGAGACGCTCCCGGGCGCGTTCGAGATGGACGAGATCCTCTACGAGCTGCGCGAGCACTCCGCAGGCCTCAACTGCGGGCGCTGGGATTACATCTTCAGCTACATCAAGAAGCGCGCGCACGAGAAGGCGGCGCTGCTTCCGGATCGCGGTCAGGTGACGATGGATAAGGCGTTCTTGCGCGCCTATTCGCTTCTTCTGATCAAGACGTGCCACCGCCGCGGCGTTCACGCGATGGGCGGAATGGCGGCGCAGATTCCGATCAAGGACGACACGGCGGCGAACGACGCGGCGATGGCGAAGGTGCGCGCCGACAAGCTCCGCGAGGTGACCGACGGT
Organism: Polyangiales bacterium; assembly: GCA_038209335.1. Lineage (GTDB taxonomy): Bacteria > Myxococcota_A > Polyangia > Polyangiales > Polyangiaceae > JBBQXV01. Next base: position 1,355 of record JBBQXV010000398.1, read on the forward strand.
CACGATGGGACGTGGGTCGCGCATCCGGCGCTCGTCGCGATCGCGCGCGAGATCTTCGATCAACACATGAAGTCGAAGAACCAGATCGATCGCCTCGGCGCCGACGTGAAGGTGACGCGCGAGGATTTGCTGAAGCCGCACGACGGGACGCGCACCGAGGCGGGGCTTCGCCACAACGTCCGCGTCGGCGTGCAGTACATCGAGGCTTGGCTGCGCGGGAACGGCTGCGTGCCGATCTACAACTTGATGGAAGACGCGGCGACCGCCGAGATCTCACGCGCGCAGGTGTGGCAGTGGCTCCATCACGGCGTCGAGCTCGAAGGGACGAAGCTCACGAAGGATCGCTTCGCGGCGATCGTCGGCGAAGAGATGGATCGCGTCCGCGCCGAGATCGGCGACGCCCGCTTCGCCAAGGGAAAGTTCACCGAGGCGCGCGCGCTCTTCGAGCGTCTCTCGACCGCCGACACGTTCGACGAATTTCTCACCCTCTCCGCGTACGACGCGCTCCTCGCGAGCGAGACGTCCGCTGCTTGATTTCACCCGTCACTGACCGACCCTAGGAGATTTCTCATGTCCTCTCTCGCCGCGATCAAGATCGACCGCAACGACGTCAACGAACGCCTGCACGCGCGACGCTTCGAAGGGATTCTTCGTCCCTACGCGAAGGCCGACGTCGAGCGGCTCCGCGGATCGGTCAAGATCGAGCACACCGTCGCGACGCTCGGCGCGCGTCGCTTGTGGGAGCTCGTCAACACGGAGGACTTCGTCGCGGCGCTCGGCGCGCTCACCGGCAACATGGCGGTGCAGCAGGTTCGCGCGGGGCTCAAGGCGATCTACTTGTCGGGTTGGCAGGTCGCGGCGGACGCGAACAGCGCCGGGCAGATGTACCCGGACCAGAGCCTCTACCCGGTCGACAGCGTCCCGAACGTCGTGAAGAAGATCAATGCGGCGCTCTTGCGCGCGGATCAGATCGAGCACGCCGAGGGGAAGCGCGAGCGTCATTGGCTCGCGCCGATCATGGCGGACGCCGAGGCCGGCTTCGGCGGGCCGCTCAATGCGTTCGAGCTGATGAAGGCGATGATCGAAGCGGGCGCCGCGGGCGTTCACTTCGAGGACCAGCTCGCGTCCGAGAAGAAGTGCGGACACATGGGCGGCAAAGTGCTCGTCCCGACGAGCCAGTTCATTCGCACGCTCGTCGCCGCGCGCCTCGCGGCCGACGTGTGCGACGTGCCGACGCTCGTCGTCGCGCGCACCGACGCGGACTCCGCGAAGCTCCTCACGAGCGACATCGATGAGCGCGATCATCCGTTCATCGAGAAGGGATCGCGCACGGGCGAAGGCTTCTTCAAGATCAAGAGCGGCGTCGAGACGGCGATCGCGCGTGGCCTCGCGTACGCGCCGTACGCGGACATGGTTTGGTGCGAGACGTCGACGCCGGACCTGAAGCAGGCGCGTCAGTTCGCCGAAGGCATTCACGCGAAGTTCCCGAACAAGCTCCTCGCGTACAACTGCTCGCCGTCGTTCAACTGGAAGAAGCACCTCGACGACGCGACGATCGCGAAGTTTCAGCGCGAGCTCGGCGCGATGGGCTACAAATTTCAGTTCGTCACGCTCGCCGGTTTCCACGCGCTCAACTTCGGGATGTACGAGCTCGCGCGCAAGTACAAGGACCGCGGCATGGCGGCGTACTCCGAGCTGCAGCAGGCGGAGTTCGGTGCGGAGAAGGACGGCTACACGGCGACGCGCCATCAGCGCGAGGTCGGCACCGGGTACTTCGATCAGGTCGCCGAGGTCATCTCGGCGGGCAAGACGTCGACGTTGGCGCTCGAAGAGTCGACCGAGGCCGCGCAGTTCTGACCGCACCTGACCGCGCGCGGCGGTTGCGTGCAACGTGGCGCGTGTTGACGAGCGAGGGTGATTTCTCGACGTCGGCGCGCGCCACGGCGCGTTTGTGCATTTCGTGGGCGCGGCACTCGTTTTGCGAGGTGGGTGCCTTGTCGGGGAGGAGCGATCCATGAACGTTCAGATATTCGTGAGGCAAGTGACCGAGCTGTTGAACGCCGAGGACGACGAGGAGATCCCGCCGACGCAGCGTGATCCGAACGTGCACGCCGCGAACAAGACGATGCCGTGCCCCGTCGTGGCCATGGACGAGGAAGACGCGAGCGCCGAAGTCGGCGCGTGACGCGCGCTCAGCGGCAGAAGCCGTCGAGGCACGCGCGCGACGACGCCGAGCAGTCGATGCACGCCGCGCCGTTCTTGCCGCATGCCTGATCCGACATCCCGGCTTGGCAGCTCGCGTTCGCCGCGCAGCAACCGCTCGTGCACGTGCATGTCGGCGCGACGCACGAGTGCGCGGTGCAGACTTTGGTCATGCCGGAGCAGTTGAGGCACGCGAGCCCGCCGTTGCCGCAGAGATCGTTGGCGGTCCCGGCGACGCAGCTCGTGCCGTCGCAGCATCCACTGAGGCAGTTCGTCGAGTTGCAGCCGCCGTCGCTTCCGCTGCCGGAGTCGGACGTCGCGCCGTCGCTGGTGGTTGCACCGTCGCCGTGCGAGCCGTCGCCCGATGCGTCGTCGGTGGTCCCGCCGCCATCGTCGCCGAAGCCATGCGGTTCGTCCCCCGCCTTCGCGCACGCTACGGAAAGTGTAGCGCACGCGACGACGAGCCAACGCGATCGCGTTCGCATCGCGATCATCGCGGGCTCGGCGGAACGACGACGGTGTTGATCGGCTGCACGCCCGCGCCCGCCGGATACGCGTAGCTCACGTACTGGCTGTAGAACCCGCTCAGCTGGCTCCCGGTCTCCGCCGATCCCCAGCCCCACACCGTCAGTCCGAACGGCGCCGTGCTGTGGATCTCGTGACGCCCGTTGTTGCAGTTTCCTTGCGGCGCGAAGTTGTGTCGCACGAGATCGAAGCGCGTGTACTCGAAGCTGCCCGACGTCCCGATCGGCTGCCAACCCGTGAGCACGCCCGCGCAGTCGAGCGTCACGTCCTGAAATCCTTTGTTCCCTTTCGCGCGCACGAGGACGAGGTTCGACTCGGGGTACGTCGGATCGGCGAAGAAGACGTACTGCTGGAGGAACTCGTCGGGCGGAATGACGTTCACGAACTCGGGATCGCCGCGCCCATCTTCGGGTCCGTTCATTCCGTTCTGACTCGGATCGTATTCGGCCGCGCCGGTCATGTGCGCGGACATGTAGAACGGGTGCGCGGCGTCTTGGCTCTTCACGACGAACGGTCCTTGCGATTTGAACTCCGCGACTTGTCCGAGCGCGAGCGTCGTCGGCGCGCCGCTCGGCGCGATCGGATCCCACTTCAAGCTCGTCCCGTCGACGGCGCCGATGATCCGCCACGGCGGCGCCTCCTCCATTCCGTCGTACCGATTGCGATAGCGAACGCCGGCGTACTCGTGCCCGAGCGCGCGCACCGGCGGGATCTGCTGATGCCCGGTGTCGGCGCAGCAGCTGCCGATGTTGAGTCCCGATTTTCCGCCCCACACGCCGACCGGATTGTTCGATTGGATGACGCTCCCCGCGAGCGGCGCGTCTTGCGTGAACTGAAGGAGCTGTCCGCGGTTCACGGTGTACGTCTGCGGAACGCCCTTCGCCGTCGCGGGAATGCCGGTGCCGCCGACGATCGCGCTCGACGGGCTGATCGTGACGGTCGTGCCGTCTTGCTGCCCGACGATCTGCACGAACGGTTGCGAGAGCGGACCGGTGCCGTACGCGTCGACGGCGATGTAGTTCGTGTCCCACGCCGACGTCGGCAAGAGCAACGTCGCGCTCGTCATCGCGCTCGCGCCACCGCCGTACGGATAGATGTCGTAGCCGACCACGGGCGCGGTCGTCGCGATGTGGAACGCGTTCCCCATCGCGGTGCCGTGCGCGGCGGTGTCGCTCGACGTGATCGCCGGCGTGATGCCGGGAGGGCAATCGAGCTTGAGCGGCGACGGGAGACCGGGGCGACGGTTCAAGAAGAAGATCGCGACTTGGCCCGGCGGGATCTGGCCGTTGGTGATCTTCGTGTACGTGATCGCCTTCCCGCTGCCCGACGGGATGTAGCCAAAGTTCGCCGGGATGAGCGTCTGGTTGCCGTATTCGATCGCGACGGTGACGGGCGTGCTCCATGTGTTCGTGATGAACGCGGCGAAGCACGCGCCGGCGCCGTCGAGGATGACGTCGGGTGTCGCGACGAAGTAGTCGCAGCCGAAGGTGCTCTTGTTTGCTTTCGCGCTGTCGCACGCGGCGACGCATGCCGTTCCGGCGCAACCTTGATCCGGCGGGCACGCGGTGACGACGTTGCCGTCGCAATCGATGACCGAGTGGAGATCGCTCGAGCAGTGCAATCCGCGGCACGTGCCGCCGTCGCCGAAGAGGCCGGCGTCGTCGCCACTGCTGCCGTCGCCGATGAGTCCGCCGTCGTCGGCGGTGAAGCCGTCGTTCTTCGACGAGCCGCATCCTCCGGCACCGAGCACGCCGAGGATCACGACGAATAGATTCAACGACAAGAGCACGCGCTTCATGTGCTTCCCCCCGCGCCGCATGCAGCATCTCGACGCTGTCGGGAAGCCTATTTTCTTCGGCGTTCGGCGCGTCGTTTCATGTGACGGGGAGACGTCCAAGAGACCATGCAGTCCGACCTGCATGTATCTCGCGAGCTGTCGCGAGTGCTTCGCGAAGGCTCGCGAGCGGTGCGATCAGCGACGGGCGTCGACGATGGTCAGGGGCGCGGCGACCCACGTGGGCTCGGGGGCGGCGAGCGTTCCCGCGTAGTCGACGAGCTCGAGTGCGCGGATGTCGAACGTGAGCGCGCCGTCGAGCACCGCGGCGAGCGTCGGTCCGGCGTCGCGAAAGTCGCTCTGCGTCGCGGCGGCGTGACGCGCGAAGTCGGCGTACGCGCGGCGCGCGAGCATCGCGAAGCCCTCGGCGATGCATGCGCGTGCGAACGGGACGTCGTCGATCGCGTGGCGCGACTCGGGGGGCGTGCCGTAGCCGGCGCCGTGATGAAGAGGATCGGTGGTCGCGACGATGAACGCGCCGCGCGCGGCGATCGCGCGGAGCTCGTCGAGCCCGGGGAGATCGTCGGGCGTGTCGCCGACGAGGAACGGAAATCGCGCGACGACGCGCGGCGCGGGAATGCCTTCGTCGCGCGCGACGAGATCGACGAGCGCGGTGAAGTTGTCGAGCGAGAACTCTTCGGTCCAGCGTCCGGCGTCGTCGGGCGTGCCGGGGCCGTGAACGCGACGTGATGCGCCGGGCGCGGCGTGGAGAACGCCGATCGCGAGGACTTCGGTGACGCGAGCGCGGACGGCGGCGCGCGCGGC
>JBBQXV010000399.1:0-6630 GCA_038209335.1 Polyangiales bacterium
CGACCGTCGTCGTGCCGCCGACGCCGCGCTGATCGATCGAAGAGCGCCGAGGAAAAAGGGCGCGACGTGACGTACGGTGTCGTTGTGATTCTCGGCGCGATCGCGAACGTGCACGGCAACCTCTTCACGCGATTGGTGCGCGCGACGTGAGGCGGGGGATCGCGCTCGCGGCGATCGTGATCTTCGCGTGCGCGGAGCGGAGGATCGATACGACCTCGACGTCGACGTCGATCTCGACCCCGACCCCGACCTCGACCCCGAGCTCGACGTCGACCCCAACCTCGACGTCGACGTCGACCTCGACCCCGATGATCGCGCCCTCCGCCGCGCTCCCCCCTGATCACTGGTGCACCGAAGGCCTCGAAGCCCTCGACGACGACACTTGCTACGTCCTCCCCGCGCAGTCCGCGTCCCCGCGCGCCCTCGTCATCTACCTCCACGGCGTCATCGCCCCCACCGGTCGCACGCAGCGCGTCTACCAACAGATCGTCGCGAGCCGCGCGCGCGCTCGCGGCTTCGTCGCGCTCATGCCGCGCGGTCGTCGCGGCATCGCGCCGACGAACATCAAGGAGTGGTGGGCGTGGCCGACGTCGGCGGATGCGTACGTGCGCTACGCGAAGGAGCTCACGTCGTCGTGGCTCGACAAGAAGCGACGCCTCGAAGCGATCGCCGGCGGCGCGTTCGATCGCACGTACCTCGCGGGCTCGTCGAACGGCGCGTACTTCGTCGCGATCCTCGCGCTCAAAGGCGAGTTCGCCGCGGATGGATTCGGCGCGATGTCGGGCGGCAACGCGGCCGGGCGATCGGAGAAGACGATCGCGGCGACGCAGCGTCCGCCGTTCTACGTCGGGTGGGGCGCACAAGACGACACGCACGACGATCCCAAATCGCTCGCGGCGCTCCTCGTGCGCGCGGGATGGCCGAGCAAGTCGGCGGAGCACCCCGTCGGTCACGGCGCGCGCGAGGTCTACCTCGACGAGGCGTTCGACTTCTGGAGCGCGCGCTGAGGTAGAATCGTCGGGCATGTCGAATCAGGGGAGACCGCCGGGAACGCCGACCGATCCGGGAGGCTCCACCGACGCGGGCCCGCCGCGGCTCTCGGCGGAGATCGGCAAGACCGTCACGGGCGCGTTCGAAGCTCCGCCGGTGTCCGTCGGCGGCGCGGTCGACTGCCTCGTGATCATCGGCGCCGCAGACTCCGGGCTCATCGGGCGCCGTTACCTCCTCATCGGGCAGAGCGTCGGCGTTGGTCGCGATCCGAGCAAGGTCATCTGCCTTCCGCTCGATCAGGTCTCGCGCAACCACGCGCACTTCGAGGTACGCGGCGATCGTTGGTGGTGCGTCGACGACGGCTCGACCAACGGGACGTTCGTGAACAGCGTGCGGCTCGATCGACCGCTACTCCTCGAGAATTTCGATCGCGTCACGGTCGGCGCGACGACGCTTCAGTTCTTCGCGAAGGACGCCGGGCCGCAGCAGCCGCGTCCGCACGAAGACGAGCTGCCGTTCCCGCTCGCGGCGCTGCCGGCGATGGTCGCGTCGCGTCGCGGAAATCTCGTACGCGTGGCGACGTTGTTCGACGCGATCGAGCGCGCGATGCGCTTCATGGTCGCGATAGAGCTCGCGCTCGTCGTCGAGTACGGCGACGCGACGGCGTGGGCCGAGCTCGTGAAGATTTTGGCCGACCGGCAGATCGCCGATCGCTCGCTCTCGATGGGATCGTGGGAAGTGCTCGCGTTCCGGATCGCCGCGCTCTTGCCGGAGAACCCGGCCGATCCGCTGGTGTCGTCGCTGCGAACGCTCGTGGCGGGGCGCGGCGATCGCTCGGCGCTGGCGAAGCGGCTGCTCGAGACGGTGCGCACGCGCAACGAGATCGTCCACGCCGTCACCGCGGCCGACGCCGCGTACGCGCAGCACGAGCCGCAGATTCGCGCCGTGCTCGACGCGCTTCTCCTCGCGCTGCGTCCGCTCGGCGCGTTTCGTTTGGTGAGCGTCGCGCATATCGAGAACATCGATCCGCGCGGCCGCTTCAAGTACGCGCTCTACTTGCATCGCGGCGCGCTCGAACAATTTCCGATCGTCGACGAGACGCTCTCGTCGCCGTTGCAAAACGGGTGGTGCTACTTGCTAGGCGACAAGACGCGGCCGCCGCTCTTGCTCGCGCCGATGGTCGCGTCCGCGGTGTTCGAGCAGACCGGGCGCGTCGAGCTCTTCCTCGCCGACGGCGTCGCGTTCGGCCCCGAGGGGGGAAAGATTCGCGTGCAAGGCGTCACGTCGAGCAACCAGCACACGGTCGAGGTGCCGTGGACGCAGCGCTTCGAGGCGCTGCACGGGATGATCGTGGCTGCGCGAACGCGCGGCTGATCCCGCCTCGCGCGACTAAAGCTCCGACACGCGGCGCATCAGCGTGCCGCACAGATCCGAACCGGGATTTCGCTCGCGCTCGATCGTGAGACCCGCGCGGAACATGTTCGATGCCGCCTCTTCGCGACCGAGGCACAGGTGCGCGATCCCGAGCATCTCGAAATCGCCCGGCTCGTTGTGCGTCGACACGAGCTCCGTCAACGCGGGGATCGCGCTCTCGTGCGCCTGCATCATCAGTGGCGTGAACGGCTTCCGCGGTGCGCCCTTGAAGAGCACCATCAGCTTGAGCGCCTGGCGCTGATCCTCCGGGCGCAGCGTGTTGAAGTCCGGCTTCGAGAAGAGGGCTTTGTAACCGACGTACATGTCGTCGATCTTCATTTCCTTCGCGAGCGCAACGATCGCCTTTACGGCGACGACCAACTCCTCCTTCGTCATGGCGGGCACAAAAGCACAGTTCCCGCGCGACGCCTACACCGCCCCGGAAAAGCGCCGTGATCGCCGTGTCGCCCCGGGGGACACCCGAGGTGGCGGGTGCGGGAGCCACCGATCGCGCATGTGCGCGAGAACGCTCGACGGCGCGTGGCGTCAGTCGATTGTTCAAAACTTGGCACGGGCCTCGCTCGTATGTGAAGGAAGAAGTCATGTCGAACCATCGCCACATCGCTGCACGCACGCCGGACGAAGCGCAGGACGCGCTCGTCACGAAGGCGCGTCGACTGCGCGCGAAGGGCGAAACGCGCAAAGCGATCGTCGCGTTTCGCGAGGCGTGCATGCGCGACGAATCGGCGGCCGCGCTCTGGACGATGTACGGCGCGCTCCTCGCGAAGATCGGAAACGAAAGCGAAGCACGTCGCGCGCTCAAGCACGCGATCTGGCTCCGCCGCTCGGCCGACGACGACGCGCGCGAGCGCTCGACGCAAGACCTGCTCGACCGACTGGTCCTCCCGTCCGCCGCGTAGTTTGATGTCGGCGTGAGGCCGGCCATCTTCAAAAAATCTCTGCCTGGCCTCTCGGGCGCCCTGGCGGTGATTCTCTCCGCGCTCCTCCCGACGCCGACGCGCGCGGCCGAAGAGTCGACGATCGCTACGTTCCCCGTCGTCTTCGCCGTGACGCAAAACGAAGGCGATCCCGTGCGCGAAGACGCATGGCTCGACGAGCAGCTCGCGTTCGCAGAGTCGCTCTTCGCCCCGCACGGCGTGCACTTCAAGAAGGCGTCGCGTCGCCTCGTCGGATCGCTCCACTCCGAGCTCGAGACGCGCGCCGATCGCGATTCGCTCTTCTCGCTCACGCGCGCGGGCGTCATCAACGTGTTCGTCGTGTCGTCGCTCAAGGACGTCGACGAAAAAGATCGCTACCGCTCCGGCGTGCATTGGCGACCTTCGCAGCAGCCGACGTCGCGCTTCGTGATCCTCGCGGCCAACGCGCGGCCGAGCGTCCTCGCACACGAGCTCGGTCACTACTTCGGCAACGCGCACAGCCCCGTCGCCGACAACATCATGAGCTACACGCGGAAGGGCGGGACGCTATTCCTCGACGATGCGCAGGTCGCGAAGATTCGCGCTACGGCGCGGCGGTGTCTGCAGGAGCGGGAGCTTCTTCCGGTGTGGCCGCCGAAGTGACGCGGCGCGCCGCGGGATCGTCCTGCCAGAAGACGATCGAGAAGAGGACAAACGCGCCCCACAGAGTGGCGAGGTGCCCGAGCATCGCGCCGCCGCCGAAGCGCTCGTAGCAGAGGCTCGAGATCGGCGGTCCCAGGAGCATCCCACCGGCGTACACACCGTTGTACAGCGCGTTCGCGCGGCCGTACGACGCGGGCTCGACGACGACGCCTTGCAGCGCGAGGCTCACCGGAGAGATCGATGCGAGCGTCGCGCCGGCGACGAAGATGGCCGCGCACATGAGCGGAAACGAATCGAGCCAGACGAAGCCGGCGACCATCAGCGCGCCGATCGCGCCGAGGACGCGCATGACGAGCAAGTGGCCGACGCGATCGCCGATGCGACCGGCGGCGTTCGAGAAGAGGAGCATTCCGGCGGCGAAGAACGCGGGGATGAGGATCGTCTGCGACTCGAGGACCCCCTTTTTCTCCATCAAGAAGAGCGGCAAGAAGAGGACGACGGAGGCCTGGAAATAGCCGTACGCGAACGTCGCGACGAGGCTCGTCTTGATGCGGACGATGACGGCGAGCGTCGACAGCGTCGCGTTGGTCGGAGCGTCGGTGTGCGTCGCTTGGGGCGCGTCGGCGATCGCGCGCTCGGCCTCGCGGCGATCGAGCGACGCGACGACGAGAATGCACGCCAAGGTCGCGAGCACCGACGACGCGAGGAATGCCATGCGCATCGGCGCGAAGACGACGATCCCTTTGGCGAGGAGCGGGCCGAGCATGTAGCCGAGCGCGACGGCGACGGCGTAGATGCTCATCACGTACGCCTTCTGATGCGATTCGGCGCGTCGAAGCAGCACGGTCTCGAACGCGATCCACGTCGCGACCGAGCACGCGCCGTCGAAGAAGCGGACGGCGGCGATCGCCGTCGCGGACTCGACGAACGGAAATGCGCCTACGCAGAGCGCGTAGCCCGCGAGCGAGACGACGAGCACGGTCTTCGCGGAGAAGCGCTTGAGGAGCGCGGCCATCGGGATCGAGGCGGCGACGATCCCCGACGCGAACACCGCAGCGAGCGATCCGATCGCGGGCTTGCCGAAGCCGAGCGCGTTGAGGCGGAGCGCAGTGAGGGCGATCGACACGCCGTACGCGATGCCGACGGTGAGCGTGGCCGCGTAGATGACGCGCGTCGTGCGATCCTTCACGCGACTGAGCATCGTCACTCCTTCCGCATCGTCGTGAGCGAGTGCGACGCGAGCATCCAGCCGATCATCTTGTAGAGGATGCGCGCGCCGACGTTGCCGTCCCACTCGTCGCCGTCGACGCCGGGGACGACCTCGTTGAGATCGACGCCGACGATCGTGCGTCCCGATCGAACGACGCCTGCGACGAGCGACGTCGCTTGGTGAAACGACAGGCCGCCCGGCACCGGCGTCCCGGTGTGCGGGCACAGCGTCGGATCGAGGCCGTCGATGTCGAACGAGACGTAGACCTCGGTCGGGAGATCGGCGACGACGCGATCGACCTGCTTCGACCACGGTTCGCCGTCGGCGGCGCGGCGCGCGAGGTGCGCGTCGAAGAAGGTGCGGATGCGGCCGTTCGAGCGTTCGATCGCGTCGAGCTCTTCCTCCGAGAAATCGCGGATGCCGACTTGCACGATGCGCGCGACCTCGGGGATGCGCGCGGCGACGTTGTGCATGATCGACGCGTGCGAAAAGGTGAAGCCTTCGTACGCTTCGCGGAGATCGGCGTGCGCGTCGATGTGGAGGATGCCGAGGCCGGGGTGCGCTTCGGCGATCGCGCGGATCGCGCCGAACGGCGCGGAGTGATCGCCGCCGAGGAGCGCGACGAGCTTTCCGCGGGCGAGGAGCGCGCGGACGGTCGCGCACGAGTCTTCGTTCACCGCCGCACCGAGCTCGTTGACGCGACCGAGAGCACGCTGCGCCGCTGGGTCGCCGGAGACGCGGCCGCCGAGCGCGATGACCTTCTCGGCCTCGCGGCGCGCCTCGGCGTGCCACCCGAGGATCTTCTCGGGGATCGGAAGCATCGCGATCCCGGCCTCGTACGCGCGGCCCGTCTCGATGTCGAAGAGATCGACTTGCTTCGACGCGGCGAGCACCGCCGCCGGACCGCGCTCCGCGCCGCCTCCGTACGACGTCGTCGCGGCGAACGGGACCGGCACGACGACGACGCGCGCGTCGTCCTCGGAGAAGGGGAGGCCGAAGATTCCGGAGTCGGAGAGCGCGGCGGCGCCGGGGTCGAAGGGCATTGCGGGAACGGGAGGGTAGCTGAGCTAAGCTCGTCCCGCGATGCCCCTCTGGGACCGCTTCAAACGTGCGATCGGCGACGAGCCGTTGCCGTGCGCGATCGTCGATCTCGACGCGCTCGACGCGAACGTCGATCGGCTGCTCGCGCCCGCACGCGCGCACGGAAAGACCCTTCGCATCGCGACCAAATCGATCCGTTCGCCCGAGCTCGTCCGCTACATCGCCGATCGCGGCGCCGGGGTCGTGCGCGGGTTGATGACGTACACGGCCGAGGAGACGCACTACCTCGCCGTCGAGCGCGGCGAGCGCGATCTCCTCCTCGCGTACCCGACGGTGCACCCGCGCGACGTCACGCTCCTCGCCGACGCGAACGCGCGCGGCGCCGTCGCGTCGGTC
>JBBQXV010000400.1:0-6624 GCA_038209335.1 Polyangiales bacterium
TCACGGTCAGTGGCGCGGTCGAGCGCGAGCAACCGGCGACCACGACGACGATCGTGACGAAAGCGAGCGAGCGAGCCATGGTTCACGTCCGAGCCGCATCATCGCAGCATGTCCTCGACGCCGTCACGCTTCCGCAGCGGACGCGTCGGCTTTGTCCCGACCAGGATTCCTGTCCGCGCGCGCCTCGCGTACACATCGATGCATGAGCCATGCGCCCTCTCGACGCGCGTTCGTCTGCGCGTCCGCCGCCGCGCTCGGTGCGCTCCTCGCGCCGCGCGTCCTCCACGCCGAGCTCCCCGTCCCCGAGTCGCCGGTCCTGAAGCGCATTCGGCAAACGGGGACGCTGCGCGTCGCGATGTCCGCGGGCTCGGCGCCGTTCGTCCTCGCCGACGCCGACGCCGACGTGCTCCGGACGCTGACGCAGCCCGATCCGTCGCCGCTCGCGCCGACCGTCGACGGCCACCAGCTGGCGGGGCTCGATGTGGATCTCGCGCTCCTCGTCGCCAGCGAGCTCGGCGTGAAGCTCGCGATCACGCTCGTGCCGCGCTTCGAGATGGTGTTCGACGCGCTCGGCAAAGGCGAGGTCGACGCGTCGCTCGCAGGGATCACGCGCACCGTGACGCGCGCCGCGGCGCTCGCGTTCTCGATGCCGTACATCGTGGGTGGCCAAGAGATCATGGTGCGCGACGACGCGCGCTTCCCGACGCTGAAGTCCGTGCAGCAAGCCGGCGTGCGCGTCGGCGCGAAAAAGGAGACGACGAGCGAGGCGTTCGCGAAGGCGACGCTCGCGCCCGCGGGGATCACGTCGTTCGCGACGGGGAAGGAGCTCTTCAGCGCGCTCGATGACGGGCAGATCGACGCGGCCGTCGCTGACGGGTTCGTCGGACGCGACGCGGTCGTGCAGAAGCGGGTCAAATCGAAGCTCTATTCGGTCGAGCGGCGGCGCTTCACGTCGGAGTCGATCGCGATCGCGATGCGCCAAGGCGATCCGGATTGGAGCGCGTACTTGTCGCTCGTCGTCCGCGAGTCCAAAGCGAACGGCACCTTTCAAAAGCTCGCGCACCGGTACAACACCTGGCTGCGGACGGAGCGCTGACGTGGCCAAGAAGAGCGCGCTCGGCAAGGTCACCGACCTCAAGAAGAAGGTGTCTGCGATCCGCGAGCGCTGGTCGGAGCGGTTCGCGCGCAACAGCCGCTTCTTTCTCATCGGGGTCATCATCGCGTGCACGATCGAGGTCGTCGCCGATTGGAACTCGATGCTCCTCGACATCAACACGCTCCGCGGCGAGCTTCGCGCGCGCGCGCAGAACTACGCGAGCATCGTGTCGAAGGCGTCGCTCGAGCCGGTGCTCGCGTACGACGCCGACGGGCTCGACGCGCTGACCTACGGGCTCTTCGACGACGAAGAGGTCGCGTTCGTCCGCTTCGCGGATCACCAAGGCACGACGCTCTACGATCGCCTTCGGCCCGGTCACGACGAGAAATTCGCGCAGACGCACTCCGCTTCGTTTCGCGATCACTACGCGCACGCGATGACGCGCGACGTGAACGGCATCCTCCAAGATCCCGACTTGCTCGCGACGCGCATGGCGCAGAGTCGCCACAAGGATTTCGTCCAGCGATGGACCGACTTCATCGACTCGGCAAAGTCGCTCTTCCGGACGCCACCGCCGATCCACGTCAGCAATCCGCGCGGGATCGTCCTCTACCAGGAGCGCTTGAAGGCGACCGACGGTGGCCATGACGGGACGCACACGTACGTTCTCTCGACCGTCGTCGACGAGCGTGGCGAGGCGTGGGGCGTCGTGCTCGTCGCGTTCGATCTCGAGAAACAGAACGGCGTCATTCGCGGCAAGCTGCTCAAGGGGACGGGCATGTTGCTCTTCCTCGTCGGTCTCCTGCTCGTGCAAAACGTCAACGGGCGGCGCGACAAGATCCGACAGCTCGACGCGAAGAAGCGCGTCTCGGAAGCGAAGAGCGCGATCGTCGACGCGAGCCCGACGGCGCCGGTCGTCGCGGGGTCGCTCACCGTGTACGGCGCGATGGACCAAGCGGAGGAGGTCGTGGACGGGTTGGTGTGGGACGCGCGCGAGGCGGGCGCGATCCTCGAGCTCGTCGTGATCGATCCCGCGGGCGAGGGGCACGCCGTGGCGTCGACGGCGCTCCACGTCTTGCGCGCATACCGGGCGCGCGATCTGTCGGGATCGCTCGCGGAGGCGATCGCGGCGCTCGGGCACGCGGCGTCGATGATCCCGCTCGGCCGTCCGATCGCGCCGCTCATCGCGCGTATCGACGCCACCACCGGCGCGTTCGAGGCCATCGAAGGCACGCTCGGCGCGCTCCGCATCGTCGCGGCGGACGGCAAGGTGAGCACGCCGACGCGCACGCCGCTCGATGACGTGCCCGCGCACGTCGTCGGCCCGTTGACGCGCGTGACCGGCGAGCTTCCTCCGGGGGCGCGCCTGGTGTGCGTCGCGTCCGGGATCGCCGACGACGGGACGACGGTCGAGGTCGCGCGCGTGACCGAGCTCGTCGGGCGCCTCCACGGCGCGGCGGACGAGACGGCGCGCGACGTTGCCGCAGACGCGGTCGCGTGGGCACGCGGGAAATCACCGCGTCTCGTCGATTGCGACCTCCTCGTCGCCATCGTCGAGCGGCGCGCGACCTCGCCGGCGTGACCGAGCGCCGACGGGTCCCGAAAGGCCCAACGGCCGGTCCGTCGAGCGGCCCCGGACTTCCCGTTTGGGCAAACCCCGCCGACGTGCTAACTGCACGCGGCGCTTCGTATCCCCCCTGCCCTGCACCTCGCGAAGAGAGAGAAATCCCGTGGCCGCTCGCATCCCCCTCGACCGCATCCGCAACATCGGCATCTCGGCTCACATCGACTCCGGCAAGACGACGCTCACCGAGCGCATCCTCTTTTACACCGGGCGCATCCACGCGATCCACGAGGTCCGCGGCAAGGACGGCGTCGGCGCCAAGATGGACTCGATGGATCTCGAGCGCGAGAAGGGGATCACGATCCAGTCGGCCGCGACGTACTGCGAGTGGCCCGGATCGCAGAATCAGTTCCAGCCCATCAACATCAACATCATCGACACCCCAGGCCACGTCGACTTCACCATCGAGGTCGAGCGCGCGCTCCGCGTCCTCGACGGCGCGATCCTCGTGCTCGACTCGGGCAAGGGCGTGCAGTCGCAGTCGATCACCGTCGACAAGCAGATGAAGCGCTACCGCGTTCCGCGCATCGCGTTCGTCAACAAGATGGACAACCCGGGCGCGAACTACGAGCGCGTGTCGGACATGCTGAAGGAGAAGCTCCACCACCATCCGGTGAAGCTCCAAGTGCCGATGGGCGCCGAGTCGGCGTTCGCGGGGATCATCGATCCGATCATCGGCAAGGCGTATTACTTCGAGGGCGACGACGGCGAGACCATTCGCGTCGAGGACGTGCCGGCCGAATACGCCGAGGCGACCAAGAAGGCGCGCGAGACGATCATCCACGAGGTCGCCGACGTCGACGACGTGCTCGGCGAGAAGTTCATCAACGAAGAGCCGATCTCGGTCGACGAGCTCCGCGCCGCGATTCGCCGCGCCACGCTCGCGCTCAAGATGACGCCGGTCATGTGCGGATCGGCCATCAAGAACAAGGGCGTGCAGCTCCTCCTCGACGGCGTCGTGCACTATTTGCCCAACCCGAAAGAGGTCCTCAACGAGGCGCACGATCAGGCCAAGGGCGAAGAGAAGGTCATCGTCGACTCGGACCCGACCAAGCCGTTCGTCGGGCTCGCGTTCAAGCTGCAGCAGGACAAGTACGGACAGCTCACCTACTTCCGCGTCTACCAAGGCACGGTCGCGGCGGGCGACACGATCTACAACACGAGCAACGAGATGCGGAAGGTCCGCGTCCCGCGAATGTTCCGCATGCACTCGGAAGATCGCGAAGAGGTCCCGTCGGCCGAGGCCGGCGACATCGTCGCGTTCTACGGCGTCGAGGCCAGCTCGGGCGAAACGTTCACCGACGGCAAGGTCAACTACACGCTCACGTCGATGCACGTGCCGGCGGCGGTCATCTCGCTCGCGGTCGCGCCGAAGGATCGCGCGGCCGAGGCGAACTTCTCGAAGGCGCTGAACCGCTTCACGAAGGAAGATCCGACGTTCCGCGTTCACCAGGACGAAGAGTCGCAGCAGACGATCATCAGCGGAATGGGCGAGCTCCACCTCGACATCTACATGGAGCGCATGCGTCGCGAGTACAACTGCGACGTCATCGCCGGCAAGCCGCAGGTCGCGTACCGCGAGTCGATCACGCGCCGTGCGGAGATCAACTACACGCACAAGAAGCAGACCGGCGGCTCCGGTCAGTACGCGAAGATCATGGGCTACATCGAGCCGCTCCCGGCCGACGCGGTCGAGGCGTACGAGTTCGTCGACGACGTGACCGGCGGATCGATCCCGCGCGAGTTCATCTCGTCGTGCGACAAGGGCTTCAAAGAGAGCGTGAAGAAGGGGACGATGATCGGCTTCCCGGTCGTCGGCATCCGATGCGTCGTCAACGACGGCGCTTCGCACGCGGTCGACTCGTCCGAAATGGCGTTCAAGACTGCCGCGATCATGGGCTTCCGCGAGGCGTACGCGAAGTCGAACCCGACGATCCTCGAGCCGATCATGAAGGTCGAGATCGACGCGCCGATCGAGTTCCAAGGATCGGTCGTCGGCCAGGTCAACCAGCGACGCGGCGTCATCCTCGAGACGGTCGGCGGCGACAGCGTCAGCGTCACGTGCGAAGTGCCGCTCAATGCGATGTTCGGCTACTCGACCGATCTTCGCTCGGCGACGCAGGGCAAAGGCACGTTCACGATGGAGTTCGCGAAGTACGCCGTCGTGCCGAAGCAAGAGCAGGAAGAGATGACGAAGAAGTACCGCGAGAAGCTCGCCATCGAAGCCGCGAAGAAGTAGCGGATCCCATGCACCGCGCGCATCGACGTCTTCGCATCCTCCCGCTGCTCTTCGTCGGCGCGTCGACCCTCTTCGTCGCGTGCGGCTCGTCGTCGACGCACGTCGATCCCGCGGCGCCGGTCACCGTCGTACCGTCCGCGCCGCCGGACGGCAGCACACCGGACGATCTCGGATTTCACGTGGCGGGCGCGAAGGCCTACTACATCGTCGGAAACAAGCTCGTCACCGGCGACGCCGAGATCGTCCTCGACGTCACGACTCCGCCGAACACGCAATCGATCGACATGTTCATCGACGGCGTCTTCGCGGTCCGATCGGCGGTGGGCACCGAGTCGTTCACGCTGCGCGCGGCGCTCGCTTCGGTGAAGCCCGACGCGCACGAGATCCTCCTCTCGGTGACGGGGCGCTCGACGGCGTTCGCGCGACTCCCCTTCGTGCTCTCGCATCCGTACTACGTCTTCGTCTCGAACGACTGGGACGCGTCGGACAACGATCCGACCAACAAGGTCTGGACGATGGAGCAAGAGCTCCACGATCGCCACGCCGAGCTCAAGCTCACGCACTTCGTCGGCCCGTACACCTTCACCGATCCGATGGTGACCGAGGCGCGCCGAAAAGAAATCGTGGCGTGGCTCCACGGCATGGAGTCGAAATACAACGACGAGATCGGTCTCCACATTCATCCGTATTGCAACTTCGTCACGGCCGCCGGCGTGACGTGCAGGACGGTGCCGAACTTCGGATCGATCACGTCGTTGGCCGACACGAGCGGAGACGCGACCGGCTACCGCGTCGTGCTCGCGGCGTACACGGCGAGCGAGCTCGCGACGTTGCTGACGAAGGCCGACGCGCTCTTCATGCAGTACGGGCTCGCGAAGCCGACGTCGTTCCGCGCGGGCGGTTGGTCGGCGGAGACCAACGTCCTGCAGGCGCTGTCGGACGACGGCTTCGTGACCGACGCGAGCGGATGCAATTGGGAGCGGCTTCAGAAATCGTGGGGCGGCTACTTGCTCGCCGATTGGACGAAGCAGCACTGGGCGCCGATCGTCGACACGAGCCAACCGTATTATCCGTCGCAGACGAACATGCTGTCGGACACGGCTCCGCGCTTCAAGACGCTCGAGGTCCCGGACAATGGCATCCTCGTCGACTACATCACCGGCGACGAGATGGTGCGCGTGTTCGACGAGAACTGGACGCCCGGCACCGCGCTCGCGAGTCCGCGCGTCGTGTCGATCGGATACCACCCGGTGAGCCTCGTGCGACCGGGCGATGGGGCGTGGCTCGGATATCTGCACACCGCGATGGACCACGCGGACCAGTACCTCGTGAGCTCGGGTAACGGCCCGGTCGTCTACGTGCGCGGCAGTGACATTCCCAAGGGGATGCCTCTCACGCCGTAGCGCGTGCCGGACGCTAAGGGCCTGGAGCAAGCGCTCGCCCAACCGGCATACCGTCCAAGCGCGTTAGGATGCGCTCGTGCCGCGTTCAGCGAAGACCACCGAGTCGATGATCCTTCGCGTGGAGGGGAGCTCGGACTTCGACGGCCGTGCGCGGCCGCGCGTCGAGCGCTGCGCGGCGCTCGTCGTGCCGCTCGACACGAGCGTCATCGTCCTCGAGATCGACGACGCGCCGCCCGAACGCATCGATCGCGCGTCGTTCGCG
>JBBQXV010000401.1:0-6616 GCA_038209335.1 Polyangiales bacterium
AATGGCGAGCACGAGCGACGCGGCACGCGGATCGGGAACGTCGGCGATCGCCGTCAAGAGCACGCGCCGCGCGGCGTCGCCGAAATCTCCCGGCGCCTTCAGCATGACGGCGAGCAGCGAATGATCGGCCAGGTCGGCCTCGGACGATCGAAGCGCGAGGTGGTAGGCGGCGTACGCCTGCACCGTCGAGCTCGAGTCCTCCGTCGCGCGCGTGAGCGCCGACGCCACGCCGTGCTTCGCGAGAGCACGCACGGTGGCGACTCGTACCGCTTCGCGCGGGTGCGCGAGGAGTCGCTCGGCGAGGGGGATCCAATCGTCGCGCGTCGACGCGCCGAAGATCTCGAGCGCGCGAAAGAGAACGACGTCGGCGTCGTGATAGAGAATGAGCGCGGGAATGAGCTTCGTGCGGTTTCGCTGATCGAGGATGTCGAGCGCGGCGATGACGCGCACCGGCTCGGGGCTCGCCATCGCCTCGACGAGCGCCTCGGCCGCGTTGACGTCGATCTCGGTCGTGTCGGAGCCGAGATGCAGCGTCCCCTTCGCCAACGCGCGTCGGAAGAGGCCGAGATATCGCGCGCGCATTCCGAAGGCGACGATCGCCCACGCGGCGGAGAGCAACACCACGATCCCCGCCAACACACGCGGCGAGAGGACGCCGCTCGTCCCGAGCGCGAAGAGCAGCCCCGCCGTCGTCGCTTGGACCGCGCGCGTGAGCACCGTGTCGATGAACCCCTTCGCGCGCTCGCGCACGGCGGTCGGCATTGGCAGGTAGAGGAGCTCGGTCGCCACGCGGTTCAACGAATGTCGCAGCCCGCCGTCGACCATGCGTGTCGCGAGGACGGGAAACATCGCGCCCGCCGCGACGAGCGACGCGACGCCCCCACCGAAGAGCAACATCGGCATCACGGCCGTCGCGCCCGCGACGCCGAGCCGTCGAACGATGCGTCCCGCGACGAGGAGCTGCACCACGAGCGACAAGCCGTTCATCGCCGCGTAGTAGCGCGCAAAGAACTCACCGAGCTCCGCCGGCGGAATCACGCGCGCCGCGGTCGACTTGAAGAGATAGTCGACCGTCAACACCGCGGCCGTCGAAAGCCCGACGAGGAGCGCGACGCGCCACACGAACGGCTGCTCGGACAGCGAGAGCGAAGGCTTCACCGGTGCGGACGACGGTGTGATCGCGTCCGCGTCGAGCTGCGTCTCGACCGGCTCGTCGCTCGGCACGCGGAACGTCGTGAGCACGAGCGCGGTCGCGACGAACGCCAGCGACGCGACGATGAGGAGCGAGTTGACCGACAGACGCGTCAAGAGGAGCGCGGCCGCGCCGGCACCGGCCACACCGCCGAGCACACCGCCCGACGCGATCGGACCGAAGAGGCGCCGCCCCTGTGCGGACGTGTACAGCCGCGCGGTCAGCAGCCAGAACTGCGGCGAGAGCACTGCGCCGACAAGCCCGCTGAACACGTAGAGCGACATGACGACGCGCGGCGTCGGCGTCATCGCGTGCAAGAGCGTCGTCACGAACGCCGCGAGACAGAGCGTTCCGATGAGCGCGTTGCGACGACCGAACGCGAGCGCGAGCCGGGTGCTCGCCGCCGACACGACGAACGACAAACCCGCGAGCGCGATGTAGACGAGGTTCAGCTGGCTCGGCGGCAGACGCGTGAGAAAAAGCGCGTCGCGCGCCGTCTCGAGCATCGTGTGCGCCCCGATGAGGAGAAAGAGGACGAAGAACGACTGCACCACCGGGCGCGCTTCGCCTTCGCGCAGATCGAAGAATCGGGAAAGCCAGCGGTGCATGGTCGGGCGCGGTGCGGTCAGGACGGTTCGATGTCGGACAGGGTCGGTGGGTTCTCGCACGGTCCAGCCGTTCGGGGCTGGCGCGATCCTCTCTCGTGGCTAGGCTGTTAAGCAATGGCGGCGGTCGTCCCGAAGGGAAATCTGGAAGCGGAGGCGCAAGACACGCAAATGCGCGTCGGGATCGTGGCGCTCGCGTTGGCGCTCGGCGTCGCGACGTTGCTCGCGCGAAGCGGCGCGTCGCCGGGGTACCGCGCGCTCGCGTTCGTGCCGTTTTTCTTCGCGGCGTACGGAGTCCTCGCGGCGTTCTACCGGACGTGCGGCGTGACGGCGATCGCGGGCCGTCGCATCACGTGCGAAGGGAGTGAACGCGTCGCCGACCGCGACGAGCTCGCCGCCCAGAGAAAGCGTGGCCTCGGCGTCATCGGCGGCAGCGTCCTCCTCGCGGCCACGGCCACGGCGCTTCTCGTCGCCGCCAGCTGAGGACCGCCCCCACGCCTGAGGCAGCGCGTCGCGTGTCGCTCCAGACGACACGGCGCATGGCCCCGCGACCTTTGCGGCGCGCCCCGCTTTCTCCGAGGCGATCGGCGTGGCCGAGCCCTTGCACTGCGAACGTGCATGGACGCCGCCATGCCGAGCAAGCACGCCGTCATCGCCCTGTTCGTGGCGCTCGCGCTCCCAGCATGCGCCGTCGAATCGCAGATCGCGCCACGCTCGCCGCTCGACGTCGAGCCGCGGTGCGCACCGGTGGCGAGCGTTCCGCCTCCCGTCGCGCACGTCGACATCGCGCCGCCGCCGGTCGCGAACGCGTACTTCGCGCCGCCCGCGCGTCACCTTCCCCCCGGGAGCGTCTCGCTCGGATTCATCGGCGACGATCCGATCGGCCGCCATCCGACGGTTCCACACCGCGCGCCGTCGTGGACGCGCCCGTTCCCATCGTCGTGGTCGAGCTCGTACCACACGCCGATGAGGCACACGGGCGGCTACCGCCGCTGACGCGCGCTCATTGGCAATGCCCGCCGTTGCACACCTGGCCGGGCGTGCACGACACGCCGCACCCGCCGCAGTTCTGATTGCTCGTCGATAGATTCGCGCACGTGCCGGAGCAGTTCGTCGTCCCCGACGGGCAAGCGCAGTTGCTGTTCGTGCACACGAGATTGGCCAAACAGACTTGCGCGCAGAATCCGCAATTCAGTTTGTCGTTCTGCAGATCGACGCACGAGTTGCCGCACCTCGCGAGACCCGAGCCGCAATTGATCGCGCACGCGCCGTTGCTGCACACCTGTCCGCCCATGCAGCGATTTCCGCATGCGCCGCAGTTCTGCGCGCTCGACTGCAAGTCGGTGCAAACCTGGCCCATCATTCCCGCGGGGCACGCATCCGTCCCCGCCGCGCACGCGCAGCTCCCATTGGTGCACGTCGCGCCGAACGCGCATTGGTTTCCGCAGCTGCCGCAGTTGCCGTTGCTCGTCTGGAGATTGACGCAGGTGTTGCCCATGCGTCCCGAGCACGACGTGAGCCCGGTCGTGCAACCGGTCTGGCACGCGCCAGCGACGCACATGTTCCCTCCGCCGCAGCGCACGCCGCACGATCCGCAGTTGTTCGGATCGCTCTGCGTGCTGGTGCATTGCCCGTTGCACATCGCTTCGCCGCCGCCGCAAATGCACATTCCGGTCGTGCAGCTCGCGCCGGGGCCGCACGCGTTTCCGCAGGTGCCGCAATCGAACGGATCCGTCGCGAGATCGACGCATGCATTGTTGCAGTTGGTTTGTCCCGCGCTGCACGACGTCGTGCACACGCCCGCCGCGCAGACCTTCCCCGCCGCGCACGTCGTCCCGCAGCCGCCGCAGTTTCGCGGATCGCTCTGCGTGTCGGTGCACACGCCATTGCAGCGAATACCGTTGTTGTAACAAGTGCACGTTCCGCTTTGGCAGGTCGTTCCGGCGGCGCAACGGTTTCCGCATCCGCCGCAGTTCGCGCTGTCGCTCTGCTCGTTCACGCAGACCGATCCGCACGCCGTCGTTCCGATCGCGCAAACCAACTTGCACATGCCGCCCGCGCACGTCTCGGCGCCGGGGCACACGTTGCCGCAGCCGCCGCAGTCGTTCGGATTCGACGTCGTGTCGACGCAGGCTCCGTTGCACGCGCTCTGTCCCGAAGGGCACTTGCAGGTTCCAGCGCTGCACGTCGCGCCGGACGCGCAGGCGTTGGCGCAGCTCCCGCAATGATTCGCGTCCGTCTCCTCGTTCACGCACGCGGCGCCGCATTGCGAGAGCCCGACGCCGCACGTGATCGCGCAGATGCCCGCCGAGCAGACTTGGCCCGTCTGGCACCTGGTTCCGCAGCTTCCGCAGTTGTTCGGGTCCGAGACCGTATCGGCGCACTGTCCATTGCACAGCTTCGTGCCCGTCCCGCCCTGGCACGTGCACGCGCTCGCCGTACAGACCTGTCCGCCCGCGCAGACCGTTCCGCAATGGCCGCAGTCGTTGGGATTGTTCGTCACGTCGACGCACGCGCCGCTGCAATTCGTGAGTCCCGTTCCGCAAGTCGATTGGCATGTTCCGGTCGAGCAGACTTGTCCGGTCGGACAGACCGTGCCGCACGAGCCGCAGTTCTTCGGATCGGATGTCGTGTCGACGCACACGCCGCTGCAGGACCGGCCGACCTTGCAAGTGCCGCCGTCGCCCGCGTCGATCGTCGAGCCGTCGGGATTCGCGCCGTCGGAGAGGGCGTCGTCCGTGGCGCCGTCGGCCGTCGATCCGTCACCGGTGGTCGCGCCATCGCCTCCCGCGTCGAACACCAAATCGGCGGCGAGATCCGCGCGACCGCAGCCGCTGGCGATGACGATGAGAGCCGAACAGAAGACGGCGAGCGTGACGACGCTAGGAAGAAGCTTCATGGGATTCCCTCTCATTTCAGCTCTGAAAGAGCGGCCGCGTCGATGACGGCCGCCAAGACTTCTTTGGTGTCCGGCGAAAGATGAAAATGCATTTCGCCGTTGGGCGCACCGGACCGCGCGAAGTCACGGACGCCTCGGTGCGCGCGCGCAGGATCGGATCACGCGACGATTGGCGAACGCCCTCGAGCTCGAGCCCGACGGCGCGCGGCTCGATCGCGTCGTCGAGCAGCTCGGTCGCGTGGCCTTGGTACGCCGACATCGCACGCTTCGGCGCTTCGGCGACGGGGCCTTCCGCGCACGCCGCGAGCGATACGAGGACGAAGGTTGCAGTCAAAACGCGCTTCATGGCCATCCCTCGTCGCCCTTGTGTGTGCGCATCACCAAATCGGATCACTCGAGAGAAAAGAAGTGCGCCTGTCGATTCGCGTGATCCGAAAGGCGGGCGACGATCCTTCGCAACGTGACCGCGCCGATGGCCGCGGAGATCACAGACGCAGCACCGATCGCCGATCCCGAAGCCGCGCGTCGCGAGAAGCGCGCGGCACAGCGCGCGCTCGAAATGGGCGCGCCGTCGTCGCGATCGAGTCCGGCGAGAAATCCGTCGCCCTCGATCCGTCCGACGGGGAAGCGAGCCGCGACCGAAATGGGAATGCGGAGCGATGCTGCGCTGATGCCCGAGGGGGCACGACATGGGCGAATGTCGTACAGTCGATTTTTCCGTCCGCAGTGATCCGATCGTCCGGGTCACGTCCACAATGGTGGAGAAGGCATGGTCGATCTCCGAGCACTCCCGCCTGCACCGACCGCCGCCGCGGACGAGATCGCGCCGGCACCGGCTGCGACCAGCCCGACGATGGCGCTCGCACGCGCCGCGTCGGGTGGCGACGAGCGCGC
This sequence comes from Polyangiales bacterium, assembly GCA_038209335.1. Taxonomy (GTDB): domain Bacteria; phylum Myxococcota_A; class Polyangia; order Polyangiales; family Polyangiaceae; genus JBBQXV01. The sequence continues at coordinate 5,591 of JBBQXV010000401.1, forward strand.
GACGCAGCAGCTGCTCGAAGCGGTGACGGCGCGCGTCGATCGCGTCGTTCACGTGATCATGGGCATCGGTCATCCCGACGCCGACGACGTCAGTCAGCTCGCGCTCATCGCGTTCACGCAGGCGCTCCCCGCGTTTCGTGGCGAGTGCGAACCGACGCACTACGCGTCGCGGATCGCCGTCCGCACCGCGCTGAACGCGCGACGCCGATCGCGTGCGTTGCGCGCGCGCTACGACGATCTGACCGACGCCGACGCCGTCGAGTCGTCGACGCCGCACGACGTTGCGCTCGCGGAGCGACGCAAGCGCCTCGTGCGCGATTTGCTCGCCGTCCTCCCGCCGGAGCAAGCCGAGGCGCTCGCGTTGCGCGTCGCGCTCGGATGGTCGCTCGAAGAGATCTCGTCGGCGTCGGCGACTCCGCTCAACACGATCCGCAGCCGCCTTCGCCTCGCGAAAGAAGCGTTGAGGCGCCGCATCGAAGCCGATCCGCTCCTCCGCGAGAAGCTCGAGGAGGTGCAGTGATGAACGCCCCCGAGCTCCATCCGGACGATCTGCTCGACAAGGAAGCGCGCGGCGATCTCTCGAACGACGAGCAAGCGCGGCTCGACGAGCATCTCGCGGCGTGCTCGATCTGCCGATTCGAGCGCGACGTGCGCGGCGACTTCCGCGCCGACTTCGAAGAGCTCGCGCTCGCGGCGCCCACGACCAAGACGAAGACGAAGGAAGCGCGTCGCGACGATCGCGTCGTCGTGATGGCCGACGCAGTGGTGCGCGCGCGCAAACGCTCGTCGCGCGTTCGACTCGTCGGCATCATCGCGGCGGCGCTGCTCGTCGCGACCGGAGCGGCTGCAGAGTTCCGCGAGCTCTGGACGGACGCAAGCGAGACGCCGCCGGCGCCCGCCGTCTCGCCGACGATCGTCGTTCCGTCGGGCCCCGCGTCGCACGTCACGCCGGCCGCCACGGGACCGCGCGCGCTCGCGACGAACGCGGCGCTCGCCGACGCGGCCACATCGGCCGTCGAAGCCTCG
>JBBQXV010000402.1:0-6491 GCA_038209335.1 Polyangiales bacterium
TCGAACCGTCGGAGTCGCACCGCTTCTCGTCGCGGCGCTCGCCGCCTTCACCGCGGGGTGCTCCAGCGCCCCGAATCCGTCCGCGCCCGCCGACGCCTCGGTCGACGCGGTCGTCACGGATGACGCCGCGACCTCGGACGCGAACGATTCGGACGGCGGCCTCGTCGACTACGATCCCAACGTCTACCCCGCGCCGCATCACCCGCTGCCGAAGTTCGTCAAGCACGCGGGCCCGGTACTCCAGGCGATGAAGCTCGTCGTCATCACGTTCACTGGCGATGCGCGACGCGACGATCTGCGCGCGTTCGACCAAGCGCTCGTGAGCGGCTCGGCGTGGTGGACGAGCGTCGCGCAAGGGTACGGCGTCGGTCCCGCCGCCTCGGTGAGCTTCTTGGAGACCGCGGATCCGTTTGGTTCGCGAACCGTCGACACGGTCGCCGAGGTCACGCCCTGGGTTCAAGGGCTCGTCGACGCGGGGAAAGTGCCGACGCCGGACGCTTCGACCGTCTACGCGATCTACTTCGGCGCCAACACGCCGATCAAGACGCCGTCCGGCAGCTCGTGCACCGACCTTGCCGCCGATCACGAGTCTGCGGTGCTCCGCGTTGGCGACGCAGGCACCGTCGAGGTCGGCATGGCGTACATGCCGATCTGCGACGGCGTCGACATCCACGAGGCGTCGTCGCACGAGCTCATCGAAACGGCGACCGATCCGTATCCGATCACGCATCCGGCTTACACGATGGACAACATCGCGTGGTCGATCGTCGGACCGCTCGAGGTCGGGGACATCTGCTACTTCTGGGCGCCGTTCACGACGTTCATGGGCCACCCCGCGGCGCGAAGCTGGAACGACGTGGCCGCAGCCGCGGGACACGATCCGTGTCAGCCGGCGATCTCCGGACATCTCTTCTACGGTGCGTCCGTCGAGACGCAGAGGCTCGCACCCGGAAGCTCGACGGTGTCCGACGGATACATCGTTGCGAAGCGCGGGACGACTGCGGTGTTCGACGGCGTCTTCTTCAGCGAGGGACCGCTGCCGAACGACGCGAGGCTCTTCGTCGGAAACCCCGACGTCGTGCCGAGCGGAGCCGGTTTCGACGCCTACTCGATGGCGCCGGTCGGCACCGGCATTCTCACCCATCTCTCGCTCACGAAGGCGCACAACGGCCAGCGCTTCAAGCTGAGCGTGACGGTGCCGATGTCGACGCCCGCGGTGCGGTACTCGGTCATCATGCGCGCCGTCGTCGCGGCCGACGACTACCAGCAGTGGCCGCTCGACCTCTTGGTGAAGTGAGGGCGAAGGGCGAGCCCGGCTGCTCCGGCGCGTGCGCGTCGTGCCACGATCCCACGTTCGGATACGGCGACGGACGCGCCGTCTCGATGGGCACCGCAGGTCAGCCCACACCGCGCGGCGCCGAGCTGTCGCGGCGCCTCACGGCGATCCCGGAGTACGTCACGCGTTTCGAGGCGGCGTTCGGGAGCGCGACGATCGACGAGACCGCCGTCTTGCGCGCGATCGCGACGTTCGAAGCGTGCTTCCGACGCGCGCTGAGCGGACCACGCGACTCGTTTCTGTGCCAGCGCGCGTCGCGGTGGCAGTGGGATTCCGCGGGTGAAGGCCACCCTCGAAGAAGCTGGAATACTCGACGTGGTCGGATAGGCCTGGAAGCGGGCGACAACGTCCACGCGCCCGTGCTCTCCTCGCACGGTCCGGCGCATGCCGGCGAAAGGGGAATCTCGTGGACTCGATCCAATACTCGCTCCCATTGGGCACGTCGGCGCTCTATCCGCCCGTCTCTGTGTTGACGCCGAACCCGCCGTCGCGACTCTTTCCGCCGTTCGAGCAGCCCGGCGTGCCGTTCACTTCGCTGAAAGACGTGATCAAGCACTACACGCTGAGCTCGCTCCAGTGCGAAGGCTTCCAGACGATCAGCTCGATCGCCGTGACGGGCACCGACACCGGCCCGGACGATCCGTTCCGCATCACGCTGCAAATGGCGAACTCGGAGTACCAAGGCGTGTGGGACTTCGGGCAGGCGCACCAGGCGTTCTTGGTGGCTGCGTTCAAGGCGCAGAACGGCGCAAACCGAATGCAACAGACGTCGGCGTGGAATCCGATGGCGGGCTTCCAGGTCAACGGATCCGACGGACTGTGCGAGTGGGCGCTCTGCCTTCCGCTCGGCATGGCGATGCTGCGGCAGCGCGCCGTGACGCTGATGCACTACCCGCCGTACATCGCGATGCAGCACTGCGACTACCTCTTCAACAACACGCTCGCGCGGTGGCAGAACCTCCTCGTGTCCTGCGGCGTCCCGAGCACCGCGCTCGGAGGCTACACGACGATCGTCGACGTGAATCCGATCGCCGCGCCTGGATCCGGGCAGAGCGAATATCCAAACGACTACTTCCCGATCATGATGTCGACGCTCTTCTTCGACGACGCTTCCACGGACTCGGACTACATCCGCACGATGCTCGGGACGCTCCTCGGCGTGGGCGGGCAGCTCCCGAACGGGACGCTCCCTCTGCTCGTCTGCGGCGCGCCGTCGTACGATCCGCAGGCACCGGGCTGGTTTCGCGTCGCGTACAAGAACCAGCTGCCGACGGAGGCGACGAAGAAGTATCCGCAGCTCCCCGGGATCGTGCAGGCGAACGTGCTCCAGGTGGGATCGGTGCAGCTCACGAGCGGCGCGCTTCCGACTCCGTACATGATCGCGAACCACATGATCGCGGCGGGCGTCATCGGGCGAATGGCGGGCGTGAGCTGGTCCGCCGCGGCGTCGTTGCCCGACATTCGTCAGTTCGAAGCGCAGGATCTCGTGGCCGCGGAGTTCGTGCGGATCATGGGAAACGATCCGACGACCGATCCCGCCGCGGCGAAGACGCAAGCGTGTCAGCGCTGGTTCGGCAACGCGACGGGAACGGGCGTGCCAGTGCCGCCGGCCGACACGGACAAGGTCTCGCTGTGCGCGATGGCCATCGTCGATACGTACTTCAACCTGACGACGATAGAGCCGTGGTATTCGCTGGCGACGGCGATCGGGATGGTGCAGTCCGCGTATGGCCAGTACGGAGCGGACGCGTACAACCCGTGCGCCAGGACATCTACCCGCCTCCGCCGGGCTCGGATTACAAGACCGGGATCTGCTCGGGTTGCCCCGAGGGAACGTGATCGATTGAGCGCAACGCTTTCCCGGCGCGCTGCCGCGTGAGCTCGGCGTCGCGCGCGTCGCCTATCGCCCGGCGCGCCGCGCTCGGCGTTTCACGATCGCGTCGTACGCGCGCTTGATACGGATGAACGCGTCCGCGCTGCCGCCGTGATCGGGGTGGTGCGCGAGCGCCATCTTTCGGAACGCCGCCTTCACGTCGTCGAGTGACGCGGTCGCCGCGACGCCGAGCAGCGCGTACGGATCGATCGCACGCGTACGTTCCTCGCCGCTCGCGACGTTCGGGCGCGGCGCGCGCTCGGGGAACGGCGCCCTCCCGGCACGAACGCGCGTCCATGCGCCGGCCCAGCGGCTGTGGACGAGTGTGAGCGTCCGTCCGGCCGCGCGCTCGGCGAGGATCCGCGCTTCGTCTTCGGTCTTCGCACCGCCGCCCCAAGCGTCGGGCGATCGGAACGGATTCGCGGTTGGCTCGCCCGTCCACCACGCGCACCACAGCCATCGGCGACGCTTGGTGCGCGCGATGGCGAACACGGCTCGCGAGAGTCCGGACATGACGACGACGCGTCTTAGTTGCGATGCGCTTCCGCGTCGACCGCGCCCTCACGCGTCCTCTTCGCGCAAACGGATCGGCCCGTACTTCGACGGATCGAGCGGCTTCGGATCCTTCGCCCGATAGAACTCGCGAATCTTGTCCATGTCGGCGCGAACGTCGCCCGTCATCGCAATCGGCTCGCCGAGCCCCGCGCGCTTTCGTCCGAAGTCGAGATACGCCGGCACCACGGGAACTCGAGCGCCGCACGCGATGTGATAAAAACCCGACTTCCAATGCTCGGCGTGCGCGCGCGTCCCTTCCGGCGGAATGAAGAGCGCGAGCGCGTCCAGCGTCCGAAACTGCTCCACCATCTGCTCGACCACGTTGGTCGCGCGCGATCGATCGATCGGAACCGCACCGAGCGCGAGAAGCGGCGCGCCGAGCAGCCCCTTCACCGCCGACTCCTTCACCATCCATCGCATCGGCAAGCCGATCGACTGCGCGAGCATCAGAAGCAGGAAGCCGTCCCAGTTGCTCGTGTGCGGCACCGCGAGCGCGACGTACTTTTTCTCGGAGGGGATCGGCCCTTCGAAACGCCAGCCTGCAAGGCGCAGCGCCGTTGCGGAGATGGCGCTCTTCTTCACTGAGTCCATTCGTAGCATGGGTCGGGCGTCGGCTCGCGTTACCGCGTAATGTGCTCGCCGAGGAACGATGAAGCCGCATTTCCGGACGTGCACTTTGTGCGAGGCGATGTGCGGAGTGGTCGTCGAAGTCGAGGACGATCGCGTGACGACGGTGCGAGGCGATCGCGACGATCCGTTCAGCCGCGGACACATCTGCCCGAAGGCGATGGGTCTCAAAGATCTGCACGAGGATCCCGATCGGCTGAAGCGCCCGATGCGCCGCGATGGCAGCACGTGGACAGAGATCTCGTGGGACGACGCATTCGACGAGACGGCGCGACGCCTCCGCGCGGTGCAGGCGCAACACGGTCGCGACACGATCGCGTTCTACCAAGGCAATCCGAGCGTCCACAACTACGGGACGATGCTCTTTTCGCCGCCCTTCGCGCGCGCGCTGCGAACGAAGAACATCTACTCGGCGACCTCCGTCGATCAGCTCCCGCACATGCTCGCCGCGCACCTGATGTTCGGGCATCAGCTGATGATCCCGATCCCGGATCTCGATCGCACGCGCTTCCTCCTCATCCTGGGCGCGAACCCGATCGTGTCGAACGGCAGCTTGATGACGGCGCCCGATGTCGCGAAGCGTCTGCGCGCGATTCGCGAGCGTGGCGGGCGAATCGTCGTCGTCGATCCGCGACGGACCGAGACCTCCGAGATCGCCGACGAGCACCACTTCGTCCGGCCGGGCGGCGATGCGTTCCTGCTGCTCGGGATCCTCCATACGATCTTCAGCGAAGGGCTCGCGTCGCTCGGCGGCGTCTCCGCGTTCACGACCGGGCTCGACGACGTGCGCGCGCTCGCGCTCCGCTTTCCGGCCGAGCGCGTCGCGGCGAAGAGCGGCATCGCGGCCGATCGGATCCGCGATCTCGCGCGTGCGTTCGCCGCGGCCGACTGCGCTGTCGCGTACGGACGCGTCGGCGCGTCGACGCAAGAGTTCGGCGCGCTGACGTGCTGGCTCGTCTACGTGCTCAACGTCGTGACGGGCAACCTCGATCGCGCTGGCGGCGCGATGTTCACGCGCCCCGCGGTCGACATCCTCGCGCGCACGGGTCGCGGTCACTTCGGTCGCTACAAGAGCCGCGTCCGCGGGCTTCCGGAGTTCTCCGGCGAGCTGCCCGTCGCGGCGCTCGCCGAGGAGATGGACACTCCGGGCGAGTCGCAGGTTCGCGCGTTCGTCACGTCGGCCGGAAATCCAGTGCTGTCGACGCCGAACGGAGGACGCCTCGAGCGCGCGCTCGCGAAGCTCGACTTCATGGTGTCGATCGATTTCTATCGAAACGAGACGACGCGCTTCGCGCATCTCATCTTGCCGCCGACCGGCCCGCTCGAGCACGATCACTACGATCTGGCATTTCACGCGCTCGCGATCCGAAACACCGCGAAGTACAGCGAGGCGATCTTCGCGCCCGGCGAGGGGACGCGGCACGACTGGCAGATCTTCAACGAGCTCACGCGGCGCATGCACGGCGACGGTGCGATCGATCGACTCGGTGCGCGCGCGCGCGCGGCGGCGTTCGGTCGGCTCGGTCCCGCGGGGATGCTCGACGTCGCGCTCGGTCTCGGACCGCACGGACCGCGAGCGATGCCGCCGAGGCGAGGGCTCTCGGTGGCGAAGCTCCGCGCGTCGCCGCATGGGATCGATCTCGGCGCGCTCGAGCCGTGCTTGCCCGAGCGCCTGTTCACGCGCGACAAGCAGATCGCGCTCGCTCCGTCGCTGCTCATCGGCGACGTCGCGCGCCTCGAAGCGCGTCTCGCGGAGAGCGCCGCGTCGCGCACGGGCATGCTCGAGCTCGTCGGGCGACGCGAGCTCCGCTCGAACAACTCGTGGATGCACAACAGCCTGCGTCTCGTGAAGGGGCGACCGCGCTGCACGCTGCGCGTTCATCCGAGCGACGCCGCCGCGCGTGGGCTCGTCGAAGGGGCGCTCGCGCGCGTGAAGTCGCGCGTCGGCGAGATCGTCGCGCCGATCGAGATCACCGACGAGATGATGCCCGGCGTCGTGAGCCTGCCGCACGGGTACGGGCACGACCGCGCGGGCGTTCGTCTCGGCGTCGCCTCGGCGCACGCGGGCGTCAGCGCCAACGACCTCACCGACGAGCAGGC
>JBBQXV010000403.1:0-6466 GCA_038209335.1 Polyangiales bacterium
CGTTGCCGCGTCGGATGAGCACGCGCGCGTTCGTCACGAAGTAGCGCGTCGCGCGCGCGAGGCGCATCGGACGAATGAGCGCGGCGTAACCGACCGCGACCGCGACCGCGAGCAAGAGGAGCAAGCCGAGCGCCGCGCCCGCGACGAGCACGCCGAACGTCGACGCCGGAAGCGCGTGCAGGCGGAGGATCTTCGACAGGTTCGGGATCGACTTGGCGAGCGCCTGCACGAACGCGCCGGTAACGAGCGCGCCGATCGCCGCCGTCGCCGCGCGACGCGGAGTCCACGGCGACGCGAGCGGGATCGCCGACCACAAGACGCGCTCGCCCGGATCGAGGCGCTGCGACAACGGACGCTCGCCGTCACCGAGCGGCGCGCTCGGCGTGACGCCGCGCACGATCGCCCAAAGGCGATCCGGCGCCATCACGTCGGCGAGCGTGAGGCTCAGCGTGCGGCGAAGCGCGCCGGTTGGCACCGCGCGCACGAGCACGAGATCGCCGACCGACGGATCGCGCGCGTTCCAACGAATGAGCGCGTAGCTGATCGCGCCGATCTCGATCGATCGCCGGAGCCGTCCGCGTCGCCAGATGACGTGCTTGTCGGTAACGATGTACTCGACCTGCGCGCGCCACCAGAGCGGCACGCGCCACGCACCGACCGCGAGGATCGCGAGCCATGCCGCGAACGCGAGCATGCCGCCGACCGGAACGCGAAGCGCGAGCGCGAAGACGATCGCGTAGCAGAGCGTGACGAACGAGACGATTGCGGTGACGATCGCCGTCACCTTGTAGAGCACCGGCACAGTGACGGCCTTCGAACGTCCGGACCAGAGGATGGTCTCTCCGTAGAGCGATTCGCGCGCCATCAGTGTCTCGAATAAACGTGCGCCGGTGCCTTGCGACTGTCCAGGGCACAAGTGGCGTTCACCGAGATGAAACGCTCAGCGGGGGAGTGTCCTTGGAGAAAAGCGACGTGTGGGGCCGCGTGCGTGCGCGTGTCGCGCGAGCGCATCGCAGAGCTTTGCCATCGGAAAGCCTGCGATCCCGGCGGCTTCAGGGAAGAGGCTGGTCGCAGTGAAGCCAGGGAGCGCGTTCACCTCCAGCAGAATCACGGCGGCGTCGTCACCGTCGTCGCCTACGACGAAATCCGCGCGTGACAGATCGCGGCACCCGAGCGCGCGGTGCGCAGCGACGGCGATGCTTTGCACGCGCTCGGACACGCCGGGCGGAAGGACCGCGGGGCAGACGTGTTGGCTGCGGCCCGGCGCGTAGCGCGCTTCGTACGTGTAGAATGCATCGTTCGGCGAGAGGATCTCCGTCGGCGGGAGCGCGGTCGGCGCTTCGAGATCGAGAACGCCGCAGGTGACCTCGCGCCCCTTCGCGAAGTGCTCGACGATCGCGACGGCGTCCATCGCCCATGTCGCGTCGATCGCGCGCGCGACCTCTTCGTCCGTCGCGTCGGCCTCGAGGCGCGACACGCCGATCGCCGATCCGCTCGACGCCGGCTTCACGACGAGACGCGCGCCGATCTCCACGCGCGCGCGAGACGCCCACTCCGCCGCGCTCCCCTCGCCTCGTCTCGCCGCGATCCCCTTCGCGACCGGCAACCCTTCGAATGCGAAGACGCGTCGCGCGAGACGCTTGTCCATCGCGAGCGCGCACGCGAGCACGTTCGATCCGACGTACGGCAAGTCGAGCACCTCGAAGAGACCTTGCAGCGCGCCGTCTTCGCCGACCGCACCGTGCGTCACCGGAAACGCGACGTCGAACGCGCCGGTGCGTAGCGACTCGGCGAGGTAAGCGTCGAGCTCGTGCCGCACGACCGCGTGCCCCGCGTCCGCGAGCGCCTTCGCGACGCTCGCTGCCGACGCGCGGCTCACCTCGGCCTCGGTCGACGGTCCCCCCTGAATCACCGCGACCGCGAGCCGTGACGGCCGCGGCGGCATCAGGCTTCGCCAGCGGGACGAGCCTTCGACATGTCGACGAGCTCGATCCCGAGCCGCTGCGCGACGTCGAAGATTTTGTTGTCGCGGTAGAACTCGCCGAACGCGACGCGCGTGATCCCGCCGTTCGCGATGAGTCGAAAGCATCCCCAGCACGGCGACGCGGTGACGTAGATCGATCCGGTGTCGATGCGAATGCCGTTGCGCGCGGCTTGCACGATCGCGTTCGCCTCGGCGTGCACCGTGCGCACGCAGTGGCCGTCCTCCATGAGGTGCCCGTCCTCGTCGCAGTGCGGGAGCCCGCGAATCGAGCCGTTGTACCCCGTCGCGAGGATGCACTTGTCGCGCACGATGACCGCGCCGACGAACTTGCGATCGCACGTCGAGCGCGTCGACACCTCGCGCGCGATGTTCATGAAGTAGTCGTCCCAAGAAGCGCGCGCTCGGACCATGGAGCGCTTCTACCACGCCTTCTAGGTGCGCTTGAAGTCGTCGTACCGCGACGCGCGCGGGGCGAGGCGCTTCTCGATCGCGCGCTGCTCTTCGTCGGTCATCGGCGTGAACGCGCGCCCGCTCGCGAGGTTCGCGGCGACCTCGGCCTCCGAGCTGCAGCCGATGATCACCGTGTCGGCGTGCGTCGCCGCGTAGCGAATGAGCTCGTCGGGCTTCGCGGCGCGATCGGCGACGAGGAGCCCTGCCGCGAACACCTTCATTCCGATGACGCCGACGCCGCGCGCGCGCGCTTCGCTGACGACGGTCGTGAGGAACGGGAGGCGCGCGGGATCGGCCGGGTTGATCGCGCAGAGGACGGTGTCGAACGCGTACCTTCGCATCGCCTCGACGAGGATCGCCGGATCGTGATGACCGGTGAGGCCGATGAACCGAACGCGACCGTCGGCCTTCGCCGCTTCGGCCGCTTCGATCGCGCCGCTCTTCGCGAAGATCGCGTCGAGATCGCTCATCGTGCGGAGATCGTGCATCTGCCAGATGTCGATGCGGTCCGTGCCGAGCCGCTTCAAGCTGTCGTCGAGCAACCGAAGCGCACGGGACCGCGTGCGCTCGTGCGTCTTCGACGCGAGGATCACGCCGTCGCGCGCAGCCGATCCGGCCGATCGAAACGCCTCGCCGTAATAATCCTGGCTCTGATCGTACGCCGGCGCGGTGTCGCAGTAGCGGACGCCGAGGCGCAACGCTTCGAGGATCATCGGCACCGCTTCGCGCGCGCGGCCGTGCGTGCGGAGGATCCCTTCGCCGCCGAGCGAGACGGCCTCGACGGTGAGTCCGGTGCGTCCGAGAGCGCGCGTCATCGCGATTTCACAGACCGAGACGCATCGCGAAGGTCTCGCCGCTCTTGATGGTGACCGAGTACGTCTTCTTGATCCCTTGGTCGGGGTTCTCGAGGACGAGCGTGTGCGGCCCGGGCGACATCGAAATCTTGATGAGCGGCGTCGTCCCGAGGAGACGCCCCCCTTCGGTGACGCGCGTCCATGGATACGTATCGAACGTGAGAAAACCCGGGCTCTTGTCAGCGGACGGGGAAGGCGCGGGCGGAGGGACGAGGTTTCGCGTGGGCGGCTGGAGCGGCACGCGCGTCGGGACGACAGGCAGCGGCGTGATCGCGGTCGCGCTCACCGTCGCGCTCACCGTCGCGGTCGCAGTCGCGGTCGCACTCGCGGTCGCACTGGTGGTCGCACTCGCGGTCGCGGTCGCGATGGGCACGCTCGCGCTCGCCGGCGTGCGATCCGCAACGACGTCTTCCTTCGGCGCGAACGCCACCTTCAAGAGCAGGAACGCAGCGAGCACGAACGCGAAGAGCAACAACAGAACGAAGACGATGATCGCACCGCGACGTCGCGGCTGCGGCTCGGGCGGTTCGTCGGACACCGGCGGCGCCAAAGGCTCGCCGTACGCGACGACGCCGCTTCCGCTTCCCGTGCGAACACCGATCTCCGGAAGGCGCGGGCGCGGAGGCTTCGCGCCTCCCGTCGGCGTGCGCCCGCTGTCGATCGCCGCCGCCGCCATGTCGCCCGACGATGCCGCGCTCGCGACGAGCGCCATCTGATCTTGAATCTGCCGCTTCACCTCGACGCGCACGTCGTGAAAGAGGGTCGTGATCTGCGCGCCGATCTCTTCTTGCCGAACCTTGCGCCCCGTCACGCGGATCCACTCTTCGATCGCTTCGCGCATCTCCTGCGCCGATTGGTACCGACGATCAGGATCCTTCTCGAGCGCGCGCCCGACGATCGCCGCGAGCCCCGCGTCGACGTCGCGCGCCGACGAGATCGACGGGATCGGCTCGTTGAGGAGCTTGTGCAACGTCGCCGCCGCCGTGTCCCCGGCGAGGAGGCGCCGTCGCGCGAGGAGCTCCCACAGCACGACGCCCATTCCGAAGACGTCGGCGCGGCAATCGATCGGCGCGCCCATCGCCTGCTCGGGCGCCATGTACGCGACCTTGCCCTTCAAGACGCCGACCTCGGTCACCGTCGAGCTCGACGCGGCCTTCGCGATCCCGAAGTCGACCAGCTTGACCTGCCCGTCGTACGTGACGAACACGTTGTGCGGAGAGACGTCGCGATGGACGATCTCGAGCGGGCGCCCGTCGTAGTCGCGGAGCGTGTGCGCGTGATGAAGACCGGCGAGCGCGTCGGAGATGATGCGCGCGCACACGGCTTCGTCGAGCTGCTCGCCGCGCTTGGCGAGATCCTTGATCACGCGGTTGAGCGATTGCCCTTCGAGGTACTCCATCGCGATGAAGAACGAGCCGCCCTCTTCGCCGACCTCGTACGTGTGGACGACGTTCGGGTGGTTCAAGCGCGCGGCGAGGCGCGCCTCGTCGAGGAACATGTTGAGAAACGACGGATCGTCGGCGAGCGTCGCGCGGAGTCGTTTGACGACGACGAGCTTGTTGAAGCCGAGCGGCCCGCGCGACACAGCGAGGAACACGTCCGCCATGCCGCCGCGGCCGAGGCTCGCGAAGAGCTTGTACTTCCCGAACGTGGCCGCTGCCCCGGGCGCCAACGGCGGGTCCGGGACGGCGCCGGCGGTTGGCCGCTCGCTCCCCACCCTCGACATGGGGGAAACCTATCGGCGAGCACAACCATGGTCAAGCGAGGGGGTTTCGATTGACAAGGAGCGCGCCGATGCGGCACGCATTCCGCCAATGAGTCGTCCTCTCCGCCGTTACGGCGCCGTCTTCCTCACTGCTGTCGCGTTCGTCGCGCTCACCGCCCTCGCCGCGTTCGCGCTCGCGAGCGGTGCCGACGATCGCGCGGTCGCCGAGGCGATCCTCCAGGATCTCGAGCGCGATCCGGCGCACAAAGCGCTCATCGCGTCGACGGTGCAAAAGTCGCGCGACGCGCTCGAGCGCGCGAAACGAATGCACGCAGCGGGCGACGATCCGCACGCGAAGCTGGCCGAAGGGGTCGCGCGCGAGTGGGCGGAGATGGCGCGCGATCTCACGAAGGCGGCGGATCTCGAGCAGGCGGCGGCGCAGGCGCGTCGCGACGCGCTCGACGCGGGGGCGCTCCTCGATCGCGAGCGCGCGCTCCTCGAGGAGGGGATCGCGCGGACCGGTCGCCTGCGCGCGCAGCTCGAAGCGGCCGAGCGCGAAGCGAAGGACACGAACCGCACCGCCGCGGCGGCACTCGTCGACGGAGGCGCTCCGAAGCGACCGAAGCCGAAGGCAACCGACGGCGGCGCGCCACCGGTCGCGACGAAGGACGGAGGGGCACGATGATCGCGCGGCGCTTCACCGGGCTCGCGCTCGGCGCATCGATCGCGCTCCTCACGGCGTGCGGCGGCGTCGGGCAGCGTCCCGCGCTCACCGCGATGGCCGACATGGAGAGCGTGCGCAGCGGACCCGGCGCCAAAGAAGGGGCCGATCTCGCGCCGCAAGCGTTCGCGCAAGCCGAGCAGGAGCGCGCGCTCTCGAAGAAGGCGTACGACGCGGGCGACGATACCGGCGCATCGCTTCACGCAGATCGCGCGATCGCCGCGTACAGCCACGCGCTCGTCCTCGCGCGCATGGCCCGCGCGACGCGCGATCTCGCCGAGGCCAAGCAGCTCCTCGACACCGCCAACGATCAAGCGCAGAAGCTCGCGACATCGCGCACGCAGATGGACCGCGAAGCCGAGGCTCTCGAGCGGCAAGTGCAGGTCGCGCGCGAGCTCCTCTTGCCCGCACCGTCGGGGCCGACGGATCCCGCGCGCGAGGAAGCGCGACGCGTTGCCGCGCGCACGCTAGCGATGCAGGCGCGGCTCTTGTGCGGATCGGCGAAGCTGCTCGCGCCGGATCTCACAGGGCTCGCCGATGCCGAGCAAGAGATCGCGGCGGCCGAAAAGCAGATCGAAATCAAGGGCGCGCAGGCCAAAGGCGCGGTCGCACCGATCGACATGGCGGCGCGCGCGCGTGCGACGTGCCTCTCGCTCCTGACGAAGGCGCGACGCGCCACCGACTCGTCCGCGACCGGTCAGGCCTCTGGCCAGGCAGACAGCCTCCTCTCCGAGCTCTCCGCGAGCGGCGGT
>JBBQXV010000404.1:0-6452 GCA_038209335.1 Polyangiales bacterium
GCGTCGCGTCGACGTCGTCGCCGTCCGCGTCGGGAAGCGTCGCGTCGCCGTCGCCGAGCGCGTCGCCCGACGCGCGCGTCTGGTCGTTCGACGCCGACAACGCAGGAGCGCCTCCCTCCGGATTCGCCTTCGGTCGCACCGGAAGCGGTCGCGAAGGGAAGTGGAACGTGCGCGCGGAGACCGGCGCACCGAGCGGCGCGAACGTCCTCGCGCAGCTCGACGACGACTCCACCGACAATCGCTTCCCCGTCGCCATCGCCGACGCGCCGCCGCTCCGCGATCTCGATCTCGCGGTTCGATGCAAGCCCGTCTCCGGCAAAGTCGATCAAGCCTGTGGCCTCATCTGGCGCGTGCGCGACGCGAACAACTACTACGTGTCGCGCGCCAACGCGCTCGAGGACAACGTGCGCCTCTACTTCGTAAAGGACGGAAGGCGGCAGCAGCTCGCGTCGTGGAGCGGCAAAGTCGCCGCGGGCGGATGGCACGCGTACCGCGTCATCGCGCGCGGCGATCACGTCGAGGTCTTTTGGGACGGCGCGAAGGTCATCGATCACCACGACGCGACGTTCGCGGAACCCGGCAAGGTCGGCGTCTGGACGAAGGCCGACTCGGTCACCTACTTCGACGACTTGAGCCTCACGGCGCTGTGAAACGGAGAGGACCATGAAAAGTCATTTCGAGCTGTCGTCGTTCCTTCTAGTCCTCATGGGAGCGCTCGCTGTTGCGTGCGGCGGTGCCCCGCCGCCTGCTGCGATCGCGACCGCCGCGCCGCTCCCGAGCGCGACCGCGCCGATGCCCTCGGCGTCGACCAGTGCAAGCGCGACCTCCACGCCGCCTGCCCCTCCGACACCGAAGCCGCCGATCGACGCCGCGCGCATCGCAACCGCGACGGGCGGCAAGCCGGAGACGACGGACAACGTCGTCAAGGTCTCGTTCCCGCGCGACGACGTGCGCGTCGACGTCGACGGATGGAGCAAGCTGCCGCCGTTCATGGGGCTGACGTCGTGGGCCGCGTTCGTCCCAGGCGAGAAGCCAGGCGTCGAAGCGATGGTGATGGGCGATCTCGTCCTCTTCGAAGACGAAGTGAACCCCACGATGAGCGCCGCGCTCGACAACGGTCTCGAAGTGACCGCGCTCCACAATCACTTCTTCTTCGACAAGCCGAAGGTTCTCTTCATGCACATCGGCGGCGAGGGGAGCGTCGAGCAGCTCGGCAAAGGCGTGAAGGCCGCGCTCGACGCGCAGCGCGCAGTCCGCGCAAAGACGCCGCAACCCGCAAGCGCGTTCGGCGCGGCGCGTCCGGCGGGACCGAGCAAGATCGACGGCGCGAAGCTCGACGCGATCTTCGGCGTGAAGGGCGCGACGAAGGACGGGATGTACAAGGCGACGATGGGTCGGAAGACGCAAGCCGAGTGCGGCTGCACGATCGGCAAGGCGATGGGTGTGAACACGTGGGCGGCGTTCGGCGGCACCGAAGACAACGCAATCGTCGACGGCGACTTCGCGGTCGCCGAGGCCGAGCTTCAGCCGGTGCTCAAGTCGCTGCGCGCCGCGGGGATCAACGTCGTCGCGATCCATTCGCACATGACGAACGAGTCGCCGCGCATTCTGTTTCTGCACTATTGGGGTCGAGGCAAGGCGAGCGATCTCGCGACGACGCTCAAGAAGACGCTCGACCTCACGGCGTGGGACGGCCGCACGATCTCGACGTGACATTACGGCGCGATCAAGCCGAACGCCTGGATGCGATCGGTCCCGACGAACACGGTGCCGTGCGCGACGACGGGCGTCACGTACTTGCCGCCGACGTGGAGGACGCCGGCGCCGCTTCGATAGAGGAGGCGAAGCGTCGCGGCCTCGCCCGCATAGAGCACGGGCCCGGGGACGTCGCATCCAACGAGCGATGCGGTCCGCGGCGCGTTCTCGTCGACGATCCACACGACCGCCGAGTCCGATCCGCTGCTCGAGATGACGGGCGATCCCGGATTGACGAACGCGATCTCATGATCGACGCCGTCGATCGCGAGGTACGCGGGCGCGCCGGGCTTGGTGACCACGCGGAGGCGCTACAACGAGCGCCGCCGTCGCCGCGCGCCGCGACGTCCTACGCAGGAAAGCCACGGACGATCAGAACTCGTACCGTGCGCCGATTCCCGGCGCGAGCACGAGGATGAACGATCCCGTGAGCGCTTGCGGCCCGAACACCGCGTCACCGTCGCCCGCCTGTGTCGCCGGGTTCGGCGAAGCGGTGAGCCTGTTCTTGTCGCCCCACTTCGGTTGCGAGAGCGACGTGAGCACCATCGCCTCGACGCCGATGCTCAGCTCGAAGTGATCGCCGAGCCGTCGTCCGATGCGCACCTCGGGCGCCGCATAGAGGAACGTACCGGACTGGCTCTCGGTCACGGCCACATTGTACGGCGCGTTGGGCGGGATGCCGGCGGGCGACGTCGTGAACGTTCCCGTGCGTGCGTCGTTGACGGAGCCGAGGAAGGCGCCGATGCCGAGCCTCACCGTGAGCGGCCACGTCTCGCCGCGATGAAAGAACGCCGACGCGCCGAGCGTGAGGCCGCTCAGTCGCAGCTTGTCGCTCGCCGTACCTGCGTTCGGCGGCCGTCCCTTCGGCAACACGGTCGCGGAGCGATCGGTCACCGTCGAGAAGAGCGCCATGTAGCCGCCGTCGATCGAAAAACCGAGCCCCGATCCGAGCTCGTAGCCGGCGTGAAGGACGCCTTTGCCGCCGAGCGGGAGCCCCGACGCGCACGAACCGGAGCAGCCCGCGACGTCGCCTCCGATCCCCGGAGAGAGCGCGAGCGCGCCGACGATCTCGATCACGAACACCGACGGGTGCTTCGCCGCCCAGAGCGGTGACGCCGGATCGACGTCGAGCTTTACGACGAGCACCTCGCGCTGTCCTTTCGCGAGCGTCAGATCGCGCTGCGTTGGGAGAAATCCCTCGGCCGCGACTTCGACGCGGTGCGCGCCGACACGGAGCTTGCCGTCCCATACGCCGCGTCCGACAAGGACTCCGTCGATCCGCACGCTCGCGCCGCCCGGCGTCGGATCGATGCGCGTCGACGCCTCGAGCTCTTCGGCGTTGAGCGTGAGCGGCGTGGTTTGGTTCAACGCGACGGGCGCCGAGACGGGCTGCGTTCCGAGACTGCCTTCGCCGCGCAGGACGACGACGTGATCGCCGGCCGCGAGCGATCCTTCCCACGGCGTCTTCCCGACGACGACGTTGTCGACGACGACGTCGAGCGCGCGTCCGCCTTGCTCCGTGACGCGCAGTCGTCCGCTCTGCGTGAGCGCGGCGAGCTTCGAAGCGACGACCACGTTCTGGCGGCCGGCGACATCGACGCGTGTCTCGAATGGCAAGAAGCCGGACTTGTAGACGCGCACGACGTGGCTCCCCGCCGAGATGCGCATCGGCGCCGCGAGCGGATACGTCCCGCGGCTTCGGCCGTCGACGACGATGTCGGCGCCGGTCTCCGCGCCGCTGATCTCGAGCGTGCCGATCGATCCCCTCAGCTCTTCGATCTCTTTGTCGGCGAACTGTTTGTCCGCCGGCGGCAAATCGGGAAACTCGCGGAGGAGCGATTCGTACATCTCGAGCGCTTCGTCGAAGCGCCCTTCCTTGCGCAGGCAGATGCCAGCGTTCTTCGTGGCCGCGCGCGTCGGGAAGGCGGCGCGCGAGCTCAAGAACTCCGCGAGCGCTGCGGACCACTCGCCGCGATCGAAATGCGCGAGCCCGCGTTCGAACCGTACGCGGGCGTCGTCCTTCTTCGCTTGATCGGGCGCTGCGGCCGACGACGACGGTGCAGGCGCGGGCGAAGGTGCGGGTGCTTGCGCGAGGACGACGTGAGCGGCGAGAACGAAAGACGTGACGAGCGAAACAAAAGCGGCGGGCGCGGGTACGCGCATGCGGGGACCTCCTTGCTGAGGTTGCGTCCGCGAGCTTACACAACGCGCGCGACGAAGAGCGCGGCGAGTTCAGCTCAGCTCAATTGAAGTTGCGATCGAGGCCGCCGCTCGTGGGCGGTGGCTTCGGCGGAGTCGGTGCGGTGGCCGGCGTCGGCGGCGTCGGCCCGGGCGGCTTCGGTCCGCTCGGCGCGATGGCGACGCTACCGCCGATACCGACAGGCGGCTTGGGTGGCGCGACGCCGAGCTCGATTTTCGCCGGGATGATGCCGTCGTCCGCGATCACGACATCGCCCGTCGTCTCTTTCTTTCCAACGGAGACGCGAACGTGGTGGACGCTTCCGAGCGATCCGACAATCGCGACCGAGCCATTGACGACCGATGCCACGGCGCCGTCGACTTGGACGCTTGCGGTCGGCGGAACGATCGCGAGCTGCGCGGTGCGCACCGCGGGCGGCGTCGGATCGGTGGAGGCGGAGGTCGCGAGCGGCGCCGACAATGGCGGATCGCTCGACGCCGCGGCAACGGGCGGCTTCACCGTGAAATGCCGGTACGCGAATACGCCGCCGACACCGAGCAATCCGAGCGCGACGACCGCTATGGCGATGAACGCGCCGGCACCGCGCGCCGGCGAAGGTGACGAGTGGGTCAGCCCCGGCGCCGTCGTCGCGCCGGTCGCTTGCGCGACTCCGGGCGCCGAGATCGCGAGCCCCGGGCTGGAAATCACGAGGCGCGTCGCGACCTGCGCGCGAACCTGCGGCGCGAGCGCAACGAACATGTCGCGCGTCACCGTGTGGCCGTTCGGCAAGAGCGCGCGGATCGCCTGGAGCATCTCGGCGGCCGATTGGTACCGAACGCTGACGTCGCGCGCGAGCGCCTTGTGGACGACCGCGGCGATCTGCGGCGGCACCCACGGCGCATGGTCTTGCACCACGCGCGGCTCTTCGGAGCAGATCGCGAGGATGAGACCGCCGAGCGTGTCGCAATGACCGTGCGGCGTGACTCCCGTGAGCGCTTCGTAGAGCACGACGCCGAGCGACCAAACATCGGTGCGGTGATCGGTCGTTTTCGCCCCCTTGGCTTGCTCGGGCGACATGTAGAGCGGCGATCCGAGCATCGATCCGGTGCGCGTGAGCGCGGCGTTCTCGGCGCTATGGAGCTGCTCCATCTTCACTTTTGCGATCCCGAAGTCGAGGATCTTCACGATGAGATCGCCGCCGTCTTGCGCGGCGAGGTAGATGTTCGCGGGCTTGATGTCGCGGTGGGTGACCCCCGCGTCGTGCGCCTTTTGCAACCCGATGCACGCTTGCGCGATCACGCGGAGCGCGAGCTCGGGGTGGAGCGGTCCGAGGCGCTCGATCGCTTGAGAGACATCCTCGCCCTGGAGAAACTCCATCACCATGTACGGCGCGCGCGACGCGGGATCGATGCCGGTGTCGAGGACATGGGCGATGTGTTGCGATTCGATCGCACCCGCCGCGCGCGCCTCTCGCTGGAAGCGCGCGACGATGTCGGGCGACTGCGCGAGCTCGGCGCTCACGATGACTTTGAGCGCGACGCGACGACCGGTCCCGAGGTGGCGGGCTTCGTAGACGGCGCCCATGCCGCCCTCGCCAAGGAGGCGAACGACTTGGTATTTCCCGTCGATGACTTGCGCCTGCATTCGCCCCGACCGTCAGCTTATGGGGGTGAGCGCGGCGCGCGCAAGTCAGGCGCTTGGGTGACACGGGCAAATTCGTTTCGCGGTTTGGCCGTTTCGCCTTCTCAGCGCAGCGCGCCCTCGAGGACCGCGCCGTCGTCGCAGATCGCGAGCATTCGCAAGGGCCCGGCCCATAGCGCGACGATCGTGCCTGCGCCGGGGATGTCCGCGCCTACGCGCACCCACCCGCTCGCGCCGCGCCGGAGGATCCGCGCTTGCTCGCCGGCGGCCCACGCGGTGCCGTCCGGGCCGATCGCGACGGCCCAGAGATCGCGCGTCGTCTGGATCGCTTCGAGGCGAAACCTGAGATCCGCCCACACCTGGAAGACGTAACCGCCCTTGCCTGCGACGACGGCGCTCCCGTCGGGGAGCGCGGCGATCGCGTTGAGATCGACCGCGGCCGCCACGGCGCTCTGCGCGATCGCGCCGTCGACGATCGCGACGAGCGCGCCCGCGTCGCCGCAAGCGATGAGCGTGCGCGGACCGACGCGTGCGACGGATCGCAGGCGGGCGTAGCGCGCGACGTCGACGATGCGAGGCGCGGACGATTCGGTCGCGAGCACGACGGTCGCGTGTGTCGGGGATGCGCCGCCGCGATGATCCGTTCGCTCGCCGACGAGCGTTGCCGCGCCGTCGGGATCGATGTGCGCCGCGAGGTGCGTGATGTCGGGCGCCGCTCCGGACCAGGTCGCGACACCGCCGGTCGCGCGGATCCGCGCTGCCAGCGAGAGCTCGCCGACGACGAGCGCGTCGGCGTCGCCGCACACGACGCCGCGAACGCGCCTCGCGTCGATGCCGTCGGCTCCGGCGATGGCACGCCATCCGTCGCCGTCCCATC
>JBBQXV010000405.1:0-6423 GCA_038209335.1 Polyangiales bacterium
CGGCGGCGGGATGGGGATCATGATGCTCGCGACGTTGTCGATCATGGGCATGACCGACATCCACGCGATGAACGGATTGAAGACGCTCCTCGGCACGCTCATCAACGGCGTCGCCGTCGTCGCGTTCATCATCGCGGGCGCGGTCGCGTGGACCCCCGGCTCCGTGATGATCGTCGGCGGAACGATCGGCGGCTTCGCCGGCGCGTCGATCGCGCGCCGCATCGCACCGAAATGGGTGAAGCGTTTCGTCCTCGTCGTGGCGTGGGGCATGACGGCGTACTTCTTCGCGAAAGCCTGGATTTAGCGCTCTCTCCCCAACTGTAAGGTCGAGCCGGCCCGCCGCGTTCTAGAAGGCGGAGGCTCACCGATGCGATTCCGTCTTCTCGTTGCGACCGTGCCGTTTCTTCCGCTGCTCCTCGGCGCTTGTGCGTCCGCGCCGTCTCCGCACGCGCCCTCGAACCAAGCGTACGCAGGACCGACGGCGGGCGCGGGTTACGCCGCGAAGACCGCGGACGCGACGTCGAGCGGTGGCGACGAACCGTCGAACGAAGCCGCGCCGACGACCGCGCCGATGCCCGCACCGATGATGACCGCGCCCGGCGGTGCCGTCGCGCGTTCGACGCCGCCGGCCCCTCCGCCTCCTCCCGGTTTGCCGCCGACGTCGGGCGATCGCGGACGCGGTCCGGGCGTCGCGACCGCGCCGATCATGCCGCCGCAGCCGAGCGGGATCAAAGCGGGCGAGTGGGACGACAACGCAAACTACCGCGAGTTCCAAGCGTGGCTTCGCACCGAAGAGGGCCAAGCGTTTCATCGCGTCGACGTTCGCGATCGCCGCTTCGTCGTCGTGCGCGACGCGCAGGGCCGCGCCGTGCCGCGTTGCCGCGTGACGATCGCCGACTCCGCGCAACACCAGACGTCGCTGACGACGACCGCGTCGGGACGCGCCGTTCTCTTCCCGCACGCCGAGGGCCTCGTCGGCAAAGAGCTCTTCGCGACCGCGAGCTGTGAAGGTTCGACGGCGACCGCGAAGTTCGCGTTGAACGATCCCGATGGCATCGTCGATCTCAAGCTCACCACCGCGCGCGCGCTCCCGGGCGTCCGCACGATCGACGTCGCGTTCATCCTCGATACGACCGGATCGATGGCCGAAGAGATCGCGTCGGTGAAGTCGACGATCCAAAAAGTGACGACGTCGCTCGGCAAAGCCAACGTCAAGGTTCGCATCGGCCTCGTCGCGTTCAAGGATCGCGGCGACGAGTACGTCACCAAGGTCTTCCCGATGACGACGGACTTCGATTCGTTCCAGCGCGAGATCGCCGGCGTGCGCGCGGGCGGCGGCGGCGACACGCCCGAATCGGTCAACGAAGGCATTCACGTCGCGCTCACCAAGCTCGACTGGAGCAAAGACTCGATCGGCCGCTATGCGTTCCTCGTCGGCGACGCACCGCCGCACCTCGATTACCCGCAAGACTTCGACTACGCGAGCGACATGAAGGACGCCGCGCACCGCGGGATCCAGATCTTCACGATCGCCGCGTCGGGCATGGACGATCTCGGGCAGGTCGTCTTCCGCCAGGTCGCGCAGTACACGAACGCGACGAACATGTTCGTCCTCCGCGGCGGCGCCGGTCCGCAGTCGACGGGCGCGGGCGATCCCAAGTCGAGCTGCGGCGGCACGCAGTCGCAGTTCGCCAGCGGTCAGCTCGACGGGCTCATCCTCGGGAAGATCAACCTCGAGCTCAAGGCGCTCGATCGCGATCCGATGCGCATCGCCGGCCTCGGTCGCGACGAGAACGCGAAGCCGTGCAACGAACGCTTCGTCGCGCGCGACTGACTGACCGATCAGAACCGCACGCGCTCCGCGATCGTCTCTCCGATCGCGATCGACGCCGTGGCCGCCGGCGACGGCGCGTTGAGCACGTGCACTTGGTGCTCGGCTTCGACGACGTGAAAGTCGTCGACGAGCGCGCCGCTCGGCAGGAGCGCCTGCGCGCGAACGCCCGCGCCGGCCGCGCGAAGATCGTCGACCGCGAGCTCCGGCACGAGCGCGCGCAGCGCGTCGACGAACGCGCGCTTGTTCCACGAGCGCCACATCTCGCCGACGCCAGTCCGCCAATATTTGCTCGCCATCTTCCAGAAGCCGCCGAACGTCGCGACGTTCCACGCGTCGCGCATCGAGAAGCTCGTGCGCGTGTAGCCCTCGCGTCGCAGCGCGAGCACCGCGTTCGGTCCCGCTTCGACGCCGCCGCCGATCATCCGCGTGAAGTGCACGCCGAGAAATGGGAACGCGGGGTTCGGCACCGGATAGATGAGATCCTTCACCAGGCTCGCGCGCGACTCGACGAGCTCGTAGTACTCGCCGCGGAACGGGACGATCTGCACGCCGGGATCGACGCCGCACATCACGGCGACGCGGTCGCTCTGCAAGCCGGCGCAGTTGACGAGGCGCGCGCATTTCACGACGCCGCGTGACGTCTCGAGGACGAGCTCGCCGTCGCGCTTGGTGACCGCGTCGAGCCGCGCGCCCGTGCGCACTTCACCGCCGCGCTCGGCGATGACGGTCGCGTACGCGCGCGCGACTGCGCCGTAATCGACGATCCCGGTCTCGGGCACATGGAGCGCGTCGATGCCCGCGGCGTGCGGCTCGAGCTCGCGGATCTCTTCGGCGCGCAGACGTCGCATCTTCGTGAGGCCGTTCGCGCGTCCGCGCTTCTCGAGCTCGTCGAGCTGCGGCACTTGATCGACGTCCGTCGCGACGACGATCTTTCCGCAGCGATCGAACGCGACACCGCGCTCTTCGCAGAAGCGCTCGAGCAGCTTGCGACCGCGCGTGCAGTTGGTCGCCTTGAGCGAACCCGGTTTGTAATAGAGGCCCGAGTGGATGACGCCGCTGTTGTGACCGGTCTGATGCGCGGCGACCGCGTCCTCTTTTTCGATCACGACGACCGAGCCCGGCCTGCGCGCGAGGAGCGCCATCGCGCTCGCGAGCCCGACGATTCCGCCGCCGATCACGGCGACGTCGAAGCGATCCGAAGCAGGCATGCGCGCGCACTCTAGCCCGGCGCGCTCGTGCATGTGCGTCGATGTGCCGCGATTTGCGCAGCCGCGTGGACCGGCCGTTGCACTGCTGGAGGAACGTGAGCGTCTCGCGAGCGTCGCGATCGCCCACGGCTCGGATCTGCAACGCTTCACGGCTCGTCATGGTGGATCGCTCGCGCACCGGTTCTCGATCCATCCAAGGCATCTCGTCTCTCGAAAGGTGAGCGTCATGACCACCGCACTCGTTCTGCATCCCGGCTCTCTCGCTCTCGCACCGCCCGCCCTACCGGCGCGCGCGTCCGCCACTCCGCGCGCCGCCGCGTACGAGCCGACGTACGTGTTCGGCGACTCGACGCCGTTCCCGCACGACACGAACGTCATCGATACGATTCGTCAGGTCGTGCAATGCGGCGTGACGCTGATGCGGGCGCACGCATCGGGGCTCGAGGCGCTCGATCGCGTGCGCGGTGCCGACCGGCGCAAAACCGAAGCGCGCGTGCGGCTCGTCGCGCTCGGCGATTCCGTGCGGCGCGCGATCGCGACCGAAGGGATCGGCGCGAACGGCCACGTCGACAAGACAGCGGTGCGGATCCTCGCCCTGACGCGCACCGCGATCGAGGCGGACGGCGCGGCGCTCGAGAGCGAAGTGAACGCGGAGACGCGGCGCGCGAAGGATTCTCTCGAGGTCGCGCGGAGCGAGGCGGCAGGCGCGGTCGCGCGGTTCGCGGCGCGGCACGATCTTCCCGGCACGCGCGTCGATCTGCGGCTCGTCGCACAGAGCGACACGTACGAAGTCGAGGCGCTCGTGACGACGCCGTTCGGCATGACAGCGACGTTCCGCTGCGACGTGCCGTCGTCGCATGCATGGCGCGCGCTGCGGCGCGTTCGCGATCTGTCGTCGGGGACGATCATCTCGCTGCCGCGGCAGGCGGGCGTCTTCAAGAAGCGCCTCGAAGTGAAGAAGGCGAAGCTCGATTCCCTCGTCGTGCTCGGCGCGTCCGTCGAGTGCGATCGCGGCGTGCTCTTGCTCGGCAAGGACGAGTCGGGGCTCACGCACGAAATCGAGATCGACGGAGCGCGCGGCGCGACCCGCGTGCGCGCGCGCGAGGCGGGTGAGGGCGCGACGGATCGCGAGCCGTACGACCTGTCGCCGGATGACACGGCGCGCGTGCTTCGGCTGTTCCGCGCGGTCGTCGCGTCGACGAAGGATCTCGCGGCGCGACGCGGCGAGATGACCGACGCGACCATGGACGGCAAAGCATTGCGGACCGTCGAGCCGGGCGCGATCGCGACGAAGATCGTGGCCGCGATCGCGCCGCTGGCCCGCGAGATCGCGCGACGCTCGGGCGCCGAGGGCGAGCTCGTGCTCCGCAAGAACGTCGGTGCGGGGCGACGCGACGAGGTCTACGTCACCGCCGCCGAGCTGCTCGAACCGATCCGCACGCTGCCGCCGGCGCTTCGCGCGGTCTTCCAACCGCTCGTCCTCGAAGCCGCGCCGCGCAGCCCGCGTGCGCCCGCGCCGTCGATGGCGTCATACGAAGAGATCCACGACGCGGACGTCGTCGAAGAAGAGGTCGACAAGAACGCGACGACGCTCACGATGGTGTGAGATCGATCCTAGCGAATGCCGTGTAGCTCTTCTTTGTATTCGCGGTTCATCAAGAGGTGCAGCGCCTTCATCAGCGGACGGCCGCGATGCAAGACATGGAACACTTGCTCGGTGATCGGCATGTCGACGCCGCGCTTCTTCGCGAGCGCGTACGCGGCGGCGCACGTCGAGTAGCCCTCGGCGACGGAGCGATGGCTCTTCACGTACTCCGCGGGATCGGCGCCGTTCGCGACGGCCGCGCCGAGCGTTCGGTTGCGAGAGAGATCGCCGGTGCACGTGAGGACGAGATCGCCGACGCCGGACATGCCGAGGAACGTGAGCGGGTTCGCGCCGAGCGCGACGCCGAGGCGGGTGATCTCCGCGAGGCCGCGCGTGATGATCGCGGCGCGTCCGTTCGAGCCGAGCCCGAGGCCGTCGCCTGCCCCTGCCGCGATCGCGATCACGTTCTTCATCGCGCCGCCGATCTGCACACCGATCGGATCGTCGCTCGCATAGACGCGGAAGAGCGGCGCGTGCAGCGCGGGTTGAACCGCGCGCGCCGCGATCATCTGGTGCGACGCGACGACCACGTCGGTGGGAAGCGAATTTGCGACCTCGCGCGCGAAGCTCGGGCCGGAGAGGAACGCGAGTCGCTCGACGCCGACCGCAGGCATCGTCTCGGCGAGCACCGTCGACAAGAGCTCGAGCGACGACTCTTCGATCCCCTTCGACGCGACGACGACGTTCGCGCTCGTCGCGAGGTGGGGCGCGACCATCGACGAGATCGCGCGCAAGTGCTGCGACGGCGGCGCGAGGATCACGATGTCCGCGCCCGACACGACGGCGCCGATGTTCGACGACGCACGGAGTGAATCGGGGAGCTTCGCGTCGGGCAAGAAGAGAGTGTTCTCGTGCCGCGAGTTGATGGACTCGACGACCTCTTCTTCGAACGCCCACAGCTTCGCCTCGTGCCCGAGGCGCGCCGCGTGGCTCGCGAGCGCGGTGCCCCATGCGCCGCCGCCGACCACCGCCGTCATGATTCCCATGCGCGCCAACGTAGCACTCGGGTGCTAACGTTCCCGCGCCATGAGCGACGAGCAATCCTTCGCAGCGTTTCGCCAGGTCCCGCGTACGGGCGTCATCTACGTCACGACCGAAGCGCAAAAGCGCGGCTTCTCGATGACCGCGCCCGACTGGTGCAACCTCGGGCAAGGCCAGCCCGAGACCGGCGATCTCCCCGGCGCGCCGCCGCGCGTGCATCAGATCGAAGTGGGCGTCGACGATCAAGACTACGCGCCCGTCGCAGGACTGTGGGAGCTGCGCGAAGCGATCGCGTCGCTCTACAACACGCTCTATCGCAAAGGGATGCCCTCGCAGTACTCGGCGGAGAACGTCTGCGTTTCCGGCGGAGGACGTGCGGCGCTCACGCGCGCAGCGGCGAGCCTCGGTCACGTGAACCTCGGACACTTCCTTCCGGACTACACCGCGTACGAGGAGCTGCTCGACATCTTCAAGGCGTTCACCGCGATCCCGATCTTGCTCGAAGGCGATCGCGGCTACTCGTTCACGCCGGAAGACTTTCGTCGCGAGGTGCTCGGGCGCGGACTCTCCGCCGTCCTCATGTCGAATCCGTGCAACCCGACAGGGCGCCTCGTCGACGGCGAGGACATGGCGAAGTGGGTCGGCATCGCGCGCGAGCTCGACTGCGCGCTCCTCATGGACGAGTTCTATTCGCATTACATCTACCGCGCGCGACCCGGCGTGCTCCCGGTCGCGAGCGCCGCGCGTTACGTCGA
>JBBQXV010000406.1:0-6401 GCA_038209335.1 Polyangiales bacterium
CGCGCTCGCCGTCGCGCACTCGTTGGAGCTCTTGCAGTCGACCCCTTCGCCCTTGAGCGACGCGCACGTCCCCACGCCGGTGCCGCCGGTGCGATCGCAGTAGTTGCCGCTCGCGCAACCTTGGAAGCCGCCGTTCGCGCACGGCGAGCCAGCTTGCGGAAGCGCGACGCACTTGGTCGTCATGAAGTCGCAGTACGTGCTCGTCGGCTCGCAGGCGACGCGGTTCGTCCCCACGCTCGAGCAGTCGTCGCCCGCCTGTGCGTACGCCTTGCACGTGCCGGCGCTGAGGTCGCCGGGCTGTGCGCCGCTCGTGTCGCAAAAGCCGATCGTCGGCTCGCAGTACTCCGTCACGAACTCGCCCATCTTCGGCGTGCTGCGACACGGCTGCCCGGCGAGCACGTGCCCGACGGTCTTGAAGCACACTTTCTTCGCAGGGTCCGCGCCCGGTCGGTTGTCGGTGCGGCAGCTGCCCCCTTCAGACGCGCTCGCCGTCGCGCACTCGCCGGAGTCGTTGCACTCGTCGCCGAGCTTTACGATCCCTTTGAGCACGGGCCAGCACGCGGTCGTGATCGGGTCGAGGAAGTTCTGCGCCGCGGTGGGCGGAGCGCCGCCGTCCGGCGTGCACTTCGACTCGCGATCTTTGATCGCCGCTTCGCACGCCGCGACCGCGTTCGGATCGTAGACGACCTTGCCGTGCTTCACGATGTCGACGAACACTTGGAACTGCGCTTGAAGCTGCGCGGAGCACGATCCGTTGTCGTATTGAAGCTTCGCGGCGTCGCAGCACGAGTGGAGCGCGCTGCAGAAGTTGTCGGCCATCACGCCTGCGAACTTGTCCGTCCCCGGCGGACCGTCCGGCGTCTTGCTCGAGCACCCCTGCGCCGACACGGCGACGCCGACCCCGACGAACAACGTTGCAAACACCGCCGCGCGCACGCGTCGCGTTCCAAAAAGCTCGATGGTCATGATCACACCCTCCAAGTAGACGAAGTTCCCCGCCCGCGCTGAGAGCACGACGTGTGCCGCGCTCTTGGCTGCTCATCGTAGGGGCTCGGGCGCGCTCCGGCCCAGAAAATCCCGCGCGGCGACTTCGGCTCACCGATTCGGGTGACATCGGCGAGTCACACCGCGAAGCACACCGCGGCGTCACGATCAGGGTGGCGCGGCGTGCTATCCGCCGAAGCTCTTCGGGCCGATCTCCGACTCCCACGTGAGAAACTCGGCGACCGGCCCCGACTCGGCGGTGTGAATCACCAAGTGCGTGCGCGCGGCTTTGTATCCGCCCGACGCATCGGCCTGATCCTCTTCTTCTGACCACGAGCCGACGTTGATGTACGTCGCTTGCCCCTCGGCGACCGGCATCTTCACCGGAATGTGCGTGTGACCCATCACGACGAACGCCGCCGGGAAGAGCTTGACCAAGCGCCCGGCGCGCTCGCGGAGCGCGGCGTCGGGATCGATCTGACGTTGGCGCGCGAGGTAGCGGTGCGTGACGGTCCACGCGGCGACGACCGCGGCGACGACGAACGCGACGAACCACGGCGACAAGTGATGAATCGCGAACGCGCCGACGATCGCGAGCGCGAGGATCGCCGTCAGCGCGAGCGCGAGGCGATCGATGAGGAGGCTGCCGAGGATGCCGTGGATCGTCCGGATGATCGGCCGCTTTTGAAGCGCGAGGAGCGCGGTGATTCGCGAGAGGTCCATGCGACGGGCGATCGCGAACGCCGCGAGGCGACGCTCGTGCTCTTCGCGAAGCGCCTTGGCTCCGTCGCTGATCCACTCGCTGCGAAGCCGGAACATCTCGATGATCGCCCGCGCGAACGACACGCCGAGCTGGACGAGGCCGCGCGCGCCGAGCCCGGCGCCGAACGCGAGGTATCCGAAGATCCCCATGTTCTCGTGACCGTGCTCGCGGAGCCCGCGCGTCGGTCGCACGACGAAGCGGAGGAGCACGTCGCAGAAGCCGCGCGCGATGCGCCGCGGATCGAGCGGCGAGAGCGGCATGAGCGGATGCTCGTTCGCGCACATCGCGTCGTACTGATGCCCATGCTCGATGTACGCGACCCCTTCGGCCCAGAAGAAGAGCGGCGCGAAATCGATCCGCGCGGTGATCGCTGCGGCGATCTCCGGCGACGCCGCGTGCGCGACGACGAGCGCGCGCATCTCGCTCTGGACGGTCTCCCAATGGAACTCGACGTCGTGGTTGCCGTGCACGATCGTCATCGCGTGCCCCTCGGCGAGAAACGCGGCGAGCGCTTCGAAGACGTCGGTGTGCCGCGCGGCGACGCGACGAATTTTCGCGAGCGCGTGATCGGCGGCGTTGCCGAGACCGTGCTCGCGCTCTTCGACGTTGGGCTCGGTCGCGAGCGACTCGGTCGTCGGGAGGATCGCGATGCCGATGAAGTCGACGAAGTCGCCCGCGAAGACGATGCGCCAACGCGCGCCGCTCGGCGGCGGCGTGCGGCGGTAGTGATGGATCATTCCGACGAGATCGCGATCGACGCTGCGCGATCGTTTTCCGAATCCGTCCGGCTGCGGGTGATCGTTGAGATCGCTACCCAAGTGGACGTCCGAGAGGACGAGAAGGCTCTCGGCTTGTCCGTTCGAACCAGGTGCGGAACCAGAAGCTATCGATGGGATCACGGCGGCTGAAATAACCGTGATGCGTAATCAGCTTCGCGGCAAGTGGAGCCGCGCGAAATATCGGACATATTTCCGTGACCGAGCGTCACGGGCAGTGCTGAAACTCGTCCTCGGTGATCTCGGGGATCGGGCCGGTCAGGCTGGGGACTCGCTTGAAGACGCAGAAGTCGCCCGGATCGTTGAGATCGAGCGCGGTCGGCAAGAGGATGTCGCCATCGAGCTCGGCGCACATGTAATCGTCGCGGAGGAGGATCCCTTTGACGAAGACGTCGGCGAAGACGATGTCGTTCGTCGAGATCGGGTTCGCCGGCGAGAGGACCTTTGGCTTGCCCATGTCGGCGGTGAAGCTGCCGTCGGGGTTGACCACGGTGGTGCCGACGGACGGAATGTGCTCGCCGACGACGCTGGAGAGCTCGGTCGCGCCGACGACGATTGGCGTGAGGTCGATGTCGATCGTTCCCGCCTTGTTCGACGTCGACGTCGGCGTGTAGCTGACGATGGCGGCGAAGCGGAGCGCCTTGAGCAGCTTGCCTCCGACGAGGCGAGGCAGACACGCGACGGAGAACGAGGCGCCGCTGAAGCCGCCGTCGATCGCCGCGGCCTCTTGCACCGCAGCGTCGACCGCGGGCTGTGTCGCAACGCCACGCACGCCGCCCGTTCGCCTCAAGAAGTCGTCGTAGTCGTCGCGCGGGTTGACGCACGCGCTCGACACGACGCCCAACGTCGCGCCGACGACAGCAACCGCGAACGCGGAACGAGCGACCGTGCGTTTGCGCTTGGACGAAACGAGCATCAGGTAGTCCTACGGACCGTGAATTAAACGCGCAAGGCCAAATCGCGCAGAGTAGTCTGCCGGCTCATGTCGCCTCCGCCTCGACCGCATCGAGTTCGATTCGTCGCGATGTCCGTGTGCGCCCTCGCAGGCCTCGGCTTCGGATCGCTCGGCTCGATGAACACGGCGCACGCCGGTGGCATCTCGGCGTCGCGGTTCGGATCGGATCACGGCACGCCCGCCCAGTCGAACCCGTACTCCGTTTACTTCAACCCCGCGGCGATGGGCGGAATGACGGGGACCGAAATCGTCGTCGATGGAACGTTCGCGGTTCGTTCGCTCGAGTACACCCGTCCGGTCGGTGCGCTCTCGCCCAGCGACGCCGCGCAGAGCACGAACGCGACGTACCGAAACGCGAACACCGGCGACGCGACCGCGCTCAACGTCCTCGCGGTTCCGTATCTCGGCCTCGTCACGGACCTCGGCTCGAAAGACTTTCGACTCGGCTTCGCGATGTACGTGCCGTTCGGCGGCGCGGCCAAGTGGAATCAGACCCCCAGCGGCTCGGGGCAAGCGCCGGGCGCGATCGACGGACCCCAGCGTTGGTCGATCATCAGCGGGCAGCAGTCGTCGCTCTTCAACACGCTCGCGGTCGCGTACCGCATCGAGCCGCTCAAGCTGACCATCGGCGCGAGCGGTAGCCTCGTCCTCAACAGCGCCAAGTCGCTCCGCGCGCGCAACGCCGACGGCAGCGACGACGTCCTCACGACGAACGGCGGGCTGCAAGAGGGGAGAGCTCTCCTCGACGCGTCGAACGTCGATATCGGCGCGACCCTCGGCGCGTTCTACGAGGCGACGCGCCGGTTGCGATTCGGTGCATCCTACAACTTTCAACCCGGCTTCGGGCAGCAGCGCCTCAAGGGGACGTTCCTCCAGCAGTTCGGGACGACCGCGCAAGAAGCGACGCCACAGAAAATCGATTTTCTCACCTCGCTCCCGGACGTGATTCGCATCGGCGTCGCGTGGCGCGTGTCGCCCGACTTCGAGTGGCGCATGGACGGCGTGTGGGAGCGCTGGTCGCGCATGAAGAACCAGTGCGTCGTCTTGCCGGGCGCGGCGTGCAACATCAACCCGGACGGAAGCGGCGACGGGAGCGGCTCCGTGATCGCGAACTTCCCGCGCGCGTGGAAGGACAGCTTCGGTGTTCGCACCGGCATCGGCTACTGGCTCTCGCCAGAGACCGAGCTCTTCCTCGGTGGCAGCTTCGGGACCCCGGCGATTCCGAAGCAGACGGTCGACGCGCTGTACTTCGATGCGTTCTCGCTCGGTGCGAGCGTCGGCGTTCGCCACCAGATCCTGAAGGGGCTCTTCGGGGCGCTCAGCTACAATTACATCTACGACTTGCCGTTCGAAGTGACGCCGTCGCAGAGCACGCTCAATCAAAAGGCGGCGCCGTCCAACTCGCCGAGCGCGGCGGGGCGCTACGCCGAGCAGGTCTACTTCTTCAACGCGAACGTCACCTACCGGTTCTGACCCGGTCACGTTCGCGCGTTCGCACGTTCGCACTCTCATCGGCGGTGGCGCGTGGCACAGCTGCAGAAGACGATCGCCGTCGCGACGAAGGGCCGCGGATTTTACGACGTCACCGGTGAAGTGCGCGCGGTTGTCGCGGCGTCCGGAGTGCGCACGGGGCTGTGCACGCTGTTCGTGCGTCACACCAGCGCGTCGCTCGTGATTCAAGAGAACGCGGATCCTGCGGTGCTGCGCGATCTCGCGCGATGGATGGAGCGCCTCGCGCCGGAGAGCGCGGAGTACGAGCACGACGACGAAGGGCCGGACGACATGCCGAGCCACCTGCGATCGGCGGTGACGCGCACGAGCGAGTCGGTGCCGGTGAACAGCGGTTCGCTCGTGCTCGGGACGTGGCAGGGCATCTACGTGTGGGAGCATCGCGCGGCGGGGCATCGCCGCGAGATCGTAGTTCACGTCAGCGGCGAGTAGCCGTGTTCGTCCTGGGGCCCGACTCACGGGCTAAGGGCGAACCGCTACGGATGTTGAACCTGCCTCAGGACGTCGATCGCGCGCGTGAGCTCGGCGCGCATCGCGTCGGTCAGGCCGAGGTCGGCGTTCGTCGCGACCGCTTCGAGGCTGCCGACAAGCGTCGAGAGGTTGCCCGGCCACGAGCTCCGCATGCTCGCGCCGAACTGAGCGCGCGCCAGGTTGAACGCGACCTCGTCGTGCCCCGCGGCCGTCAGCGAATCGAGCGTCTTTTGTACGGTCGCGAGCGCCGCCTCGATGTCCGCGAACGTCGGACCCCCACCTTGCGTCATGCCTCTAGAATAGCGTGCAAGCTGCACGCGTGGATCCGTTCGTTTCAACGACCATGGAGTGCGCTAGGATCGCGCGAGGCATGGGGACGAACGAGGTCGACGACGACGACGAGGACTCTCCGAAGTCGCGGACGGGGCGGTTCTCCGTTCAGCATCGCGGGAACACGCGCGTCGAAGTGAGCGAGCCGATCCACACCGGCGGGACCAACCCGTGGATGTGCGCGGTCAAGCTCGTCGGTCACAAGCACGCCGACAGCGAGCCCGAGCCCGACGTCGAAGCGACGCAGACGCTCCTCGTGCGAACGGGTCGCGGCGCAACGCCCGAAGAGGCGCAACGAAACGCGATGGCGCAGCTCACGCTCGTCTACGGCAGCCCGGTCGATCCGCCGCCGTCGCCGATGATCTCGCAGATGAAGACGGATCCGCCCGCGGCGATGCCCGCGGCCGAGCAGTCGAAGACGGTGCCGCCGAAGAAGAAGCCGGGGCTCCTCGAGCGTCTGTTCGGCAAGCGCAAGTAGCGCGCGCTTCACGGGACGACGTCGAGATCGTACGCGGCGAAGTCGATCCCGCCGCGGCTGTCGCGAAGCACGATCCACACGTGGACGCGTCCGGCGGACGACGGTGCGGCCCACGTGTTCTCGGTGGCGGTCGCG
>JBBQXV010000407.1:0-6394 GCA_038209335.1 Polyangiales bacterium
AGTAGAGCTCTTTGACGTCCTCGCCGTGGTTCCCCTCGGGACCACTCAGACCGAAGAGGCGCTCCTTCAAGATGCGGTCGTTGCCGTTCCACATGGCGACGGCGAAGTTGACGAGGCCGCGGTTGTCGCACAGCCCGAGGAGCCCGTCGTCGCCCCATCGGTACGCGCGCGACCGCGCGTGCTCGTGCGGGAAGTAGCCCCACGCGTCGCCGTTCTGCGAGTAGTCCTCGCGCACGGTTCCCCACTGCCGCTCGCTGAGGTAGGTCCCCCAGCGACGCCATTTCTTCCCCTCGAGCCGCGCCTCTTCGAGTCGCGCGTGCTCGGCGGTCTTCCGGCCGTTCGTCATGCGAGGTGCTGAGCATACAGGGCGACGGATGCTAGAGTGGCTTCCGTGGACGAGCGCACTCGCCAACCGGGGCGGCCCCAGGGCACAGGCGGACCAGGCGGACCGATGCCGACCGAGCGCGTCCGCACGAACACGCCGACCCTCGGCATTCCTGCGGTGAAGCAGCCGCCTCCGGCGCCCGCGTCGCAGCCGCAGCTGCCGCCGACCGCGCAGACCACGTTGGTCGGAGTGCCGTCGAGCCAGCGGTTCGCGCCGCCGACGCGGCCGATTCTGGCGGTGAAGTTCCCGACCGTCGGCTCTACGCTGCGATCGTCGCGCGGGACATACACGGTGAGCTCGATCCTCGGCTCGGGCGAGTTCGGCGCGGTCTACGAGTGCGTCGGGCCGTTCGATCAGGTCTACGCGCTGAAGATGATGCGTCCGGCGAACCGCGTGTACGAGGAAGTGCACTCGGAGTGGGCGAAGGAGGTGCAGCGCCTCATGAGCCTGCGCCATCCGAACGTCGTCTACATCCACGACGCGTTCGAGCAGGAATACCTCTTCTACCTCGCGCTCGAGCGCTGCGATCACGCGCTCAGCGAGATGCTCGGAACGCCGATGGAAGAGGCGCTCGTCATCGAGCTCGCGCGGCAGCTCCTCGCGGCGGTGCAGTTTCTCCACGACAACGACGTCGTGCACGACGATCTCCACCCGGGCAACGTGCTCATCACGCACACCGATCGTCCGGCGGTGAAGATCGCGGACTTCGGGATCAGCACCGAGCTCCGTGGCGCGTCGGCGGTGCGTCCGAGCATGGTGCACCACTCGATCATGGCGCCGGAGATCGTCGCGAGCGGGTACACGAGCAAGCAGAGCGATCTCTACCAAGTCGGGCTGCTCCTCTACTGGATGCTCACGGGGGCGCCGGCGCTTCCGCTCGACACGAAGTACGACCAGCTCCTTCGTGCGGTGGCCGAGGGGCACCCGCGCAAGCGCGCCGAGGCGATCGGCACCCCCTTCGCGATGCTGGTCGCGAAGATGCTCCGACGGCGCGAGCAGTACCGCTACACGTCGGCGCGCGAGGTGTGGGCCGACTTGCGGCAGCTGCCGGCGTGGAAGAAGCGACAGCTCTTCCCTATCAAGTAGATCGCGCTGCACCCATGAACGAGTCACGCGACGCCGTTTTCGCGCTAAGATTCTCGTCGTGACGGTGGGGGAAAGACTAGCCCGCGCGGAGCGCGTGTCGAACGCGCTCGGAGCGCTCTTCGTGGCCACGCGCGTGCCCGTCATCGTGGTGCGCGCGACGGGCGAGTTCGTGGCCGCGAACGCCGCCGCGATCGCGAAGTACGGGTACACGATCGAAGAGCTCTTGCAGCTGCGCATCCACGATCTTCAAGCAACGGCGCGCAGCATCGAGACCGATCTGGAGCGCGCGCACGGCGGCGACGCGGCGGCGCTCGATCGTCGCGCGCACCGTCGCAAGGACGGCACGGTGCTTTGGGTCGTGCCTACGGCGGGCCCGCTCGAGATCGAGGGCGAGGCGCTGATCGTATCGGTGCTCACGGACGTGACCGCCACCGTGAGCGTCGAAGAGCGCGCGCGCCACGACGAAGAGCGCGCCGAGGTGATGTGGCAAGCGGCGATCGAGCGACTCGGCAGCGGGTTTGCGCTGCTCGACAAAGACGGGCGCATCGTTCGCGCGAACCAAGCGATGTGCACGCTGCTGCGGCGCGACTTTCGCGACCTCGTCGGCGCGCGCTGCCGCGATCAGTTCGGCGTCTGCCAGCGCGAGACCGGGGCGTGCCTTCACGAGACTGCGCTCGCGACCCAGACGCGCGTGGTTCGTGAGGTCACGGGCGCGCGGTCCGGCAAGCCGCTTCGCGTCGAGGTCCTCCCGGCGCTCGCCAACGACGCCGGCATCGCGACCATCCACGTGGTGCATGATCTCACCGACGAGCGCGCGATCCGATCGCGCCTCGTGAGCGCCGATCGCCTCGCGACCATCGGCCGCCTCGCCGCGGGCGTCGCGCACGAGGTGAACAACCCCGCCGGCTTCGTGACGCTCGCGTTGCAGCTCCTCAAGGACCAGCTCGCCGCGGGGAAGACGCCGACCGCCGACACCGCGAACATCCTCGACGAAGCGGTCGGTGCGATGCTGCAGATAAACCAAATCATGCGCGACCTCACCGGCTTCACGCGCGATCGCGCGCGGCAGGTGACGGACCTCGGCTCGGTCGTCAACAGCGCGGTGCGCATCGCCGCGCACGAGACACGCGATCGCGCGCGCGTGGTGCGCGAGCTCGGCGACGACGTGATCGCCGAGGTGCGCGGCGCGCGCGTCGCGCAGGTCGTGCTCAACTTGATCGTCAACGCCGCGCAAGCCATCGCGCCGGGGAACGTCGACCGCAACCGGATCGAAGTGCGCGCCTACCGGGATGGCGACCGCGCGTGCATCGACGTCATCGACACCGGGCCCGGAGTGCCGGCGAAGATCCGCGACCAGATCTTCGATCCGTTCTTCACGACGCGCGAGGCGGTGGGCGGGACGGGGCTCGGGCTCTGGCTGTCGCGGACGATCATCGACGAAGAAGGCGGAACCCTTTCGTACAGCGACGCGCCGAGCGGCGGCGCGTGCTTCACCATTTCGTTGCCGGCATTGCGGACGGACGTGGCGGACACGGACTCTGCTTCCTCGGCGCCCGCGGTGTCGTGAACGCTGGGGATTTCGTGGGCGCAGCAGGATTTGAACCTGCGACTTCGTCCGTGTGAAGGACGCACTCTACCGCTGAGTTATGCGCCCCAGCTTCAAGCGACGGAATTAGCTCAGTTGCCGGCGCATCGCAACAGGGTGCGCGCGTCGTCCTTCACAGAACCGCGTCGCGCATCCTTCGCCACAGCTCTTCGCGCCCCTCGCCCGTCACCGAGCTGAATCCGAGCGGCTTTACTCCGCCTACGCGCTTGAGCCCCTCGAGCGCGGGCTTTCGCGCGGAGAGCGAGAGCTTGTCGAGCTTGGTCGCGACGACGATGATCTCGACCGGCTTGTGCTCGTCGATGCCGCGCGGCGCGCGCATGAACTCGATGAGCTGGCGATCGTCGTCCTCGAGGCCGCGCCGCACGTCGACGAGCAATACGACCGCGCGCAACGTGATGCGCGATCGCAAATACCCTTCGAGCATCGGGCCCCAGGTGACCTTCTCGCTCTTCGCGCGCTTCGCGTAGCCGTACCCGGGGAGATCGACGAAGCCGACGTCGAGGCCGTCGGTCGTCTTGACGCGGAAGACGTTGATCTGCCGCGTGCAGCCGGGCGTGCCGCTCGTGCGCGCGAGGCTCTTTCGCTGCATGAGCGCGTTGAGGAGGCTCGACTTGCCGACGTTTGATCGCCCGGCGAAGGCGATCTCGGCGAGCGCCGGTGCGGGGAGACCTTCGGCGCGCGTCGCCCCTGCCGTGAACTCGGCATCGGAGACGCGCACGGTGTTCTTGTCCCCCGCCGAGACGCTCAATTTCATGAACCGCTCGTCTTAGCACGCCCGCGGCGAGCGAGCCGGCGGCGCACGCCGGCGAGGAGGAGGTCCTTCTCGGGCGCGCGCAACACCGACGCTACGACGACGAAGATCGCGACGAAGACGACACCGCCGACGAGGCCCGGAATCACCCGCGCGATCCCGCCGGCGTGACTCGCGTCCGCCGGCATCATGAAGCGAGCCGCGCCCCAACCGCCGACGCCTGCGATCGCGGAGCCGACAACCGTGCGCACCGCGGAAGCGCCGACCTCGGCGCCGCGCATCGATCCGATCCGTCGACGCAGGCCGATGAAGAGGAGCACCATCTGCACGGCGCTCGATCCGCTGACGGCGATGCTGATCCCGACGTGACCCATCGGCCCCTTGAGCGTGACCGCGAGGACGATGAAGACGAGGAGATCGATCGCGCTCACGATGACCGGCGTGCGCGTGTCGCCGAGCGAATGGAACACCGGGACGAGCTGACGCACCGCCGCGACCGTCCAGATGCCCGCGCCTTGCCAGACGAGCGCGCGCGAGGTCTCGTACGCCGCCGTCGCGTCGAACTCGCCGCGCTGGAAGAGCGCGACGGTGAGCGGGCCGGCGAGCGCGACGAGGCCAGCGCTCGCGGGGATGGCGACGAAGAGCGCGAGGCGCATCCCCTGCGCGTACGTCTTCGAGATCTCGTCGTGATCGCCGCGCGCCGCGAGCGACGAGAGCGCGGGGAGCGACGCGGTCGAGAGCGCCATCACGAAGATCCCTTGCGGGAAATCGCAGACGCGGCTCGCCCACATGAAATAGCTCTGCGCGCCCGGGCCGAGCTCGGACAAGAAGCGCCGCGAGAGGATGAGATCGATGTAGTAGACGCCGATGCCGAACGTGAGCGGCGCGATGCGGCGGAAGACCTGGCGCACGTCGGGATCGCGAAACGCGAAGACCGGTCGCATCGTGTAGCCGATGCTTCGGAGCGCGGGCCACTGCGCGGCGACTTGAAGCAGGCCACCGGCGAGCGCGCCGTACGCGAGCGCGTACGCGCGATCGACTCCGTGCGCGGCGAGGATCGGCGGAAGCGCGAACGCCGCGACGAGGAACGCGACGTTCAAGAGCCCGGGCGCGAACGCGGCGACGGCGAACTTTCGTTTCACGTGGAGCGCCGCCATCCCGAGCGCCGCGCTCCCCATGAAGAAGATGTACGGAAAGACCATCCGCGTGAGCTCGACGGTGCGCTCGAACTCGCCGGGGCGATCGTGGTAGCCGGCCGCGAAGAGCTCGGTGAGCGGACGCGCGAAGACGACGCCGAGGATCGTCGCGATCAGGAGCGCGACGAGCGAAGCGCCGCGCGCGCGTGCGTAGAAGCGCTTCGCGGCTTCGTCTCCCTCGGTCGACAGCTTCCCCGCGAGGAGCGGCACCACTGCGCTCGAGATCGCCCCCTCGCCGAGAAGCTGCCGAAGCGCGTTCGGAATCGTGAACGCGACGAAGAAGGCGTCGGTCTCTTCGCGCGTGAACACCGCGGCGAGCGCGATGTCGCGCCCGAGCCCGAGGACGCGCGACACGAGCGTGCCCGCGCCGACGATCCCGGCGCGCGCGATCATGCTGCCGCGATCGCGCTCCGCTTCGCTCTTCGGATTGTCGTCCGCGCCGGTCATCACATCCGGCCGTCACATCCGCGGCAGAGCGCCGCGATCGTCCTTCGCCTCGCCCGGTCGACACGCATCGCATTGGCAAAGCGCACGCAGGTATTTGTACGAATAGATCCCGCTGTCGTGCCCGTCGAACCAGCGGATCTGCAGCGCGTAGTTTCCGACCGGCGAGAGATCGTCGATCTCTTGCTGCATGTCGCTGGGCGGGAGGTACTTGATGGTGCCCGAGTGACCTTGGCAGCCGGCGCACGGGCAGTAGCCGCGGAGAACGACGTGCGGATAGATCCCCTTGTGGCCGTCGCCCCAGTCGATTTCCGTGACGCGCGCGCCGCGCGGCGACCGTACGGCGACGCATTTGAGTTTAGGGTCTGCGCTCACGAGGATCTCTTCGATGCGCGTCGGATGGCGTCGAGCTCGCGGCGCGCGCCGCCGAGGCCGACGAGACCGGCGACCGCACCGACGCGGCCGACGGCCTTCGCGCCGAGGATATGACCTACGTGGAGCGCGCGCGTCCAGACATCTGCGTCGCGCCACGCCGGCGTGCCTGGGCGGGCGCCGGCCGCGATGAGCGCGGCGAGGCTCCCGGCGATGAACGCGTCGCCCGCGCCGGTGGCATCGACGCACCGAACACGCTTCGACGGTGCGCGCACGTCGCCGTGAACGCCGACGGCGCGAGCGCCCTTCGCGCCGTACGTGACGAGCCACGTCGCCTTCGGCGCATGCCGCGCAAGCCACGCTTCACCGCGCGCGCCGGCGACGGCCGCGAGATCCGCGTCCGATCCCTTCACGAGGTCCGCGCGACCGACGAGCGCCGCGATCGCGGACGTCATCTTCGCGCGGCTCGGCCAGAGGTGCGCGCGGACGTTCAGATCGACGTGGATCGACGCGCCCGCCGCCGCCGCGCGATCGACGAGCCGCCACGTCGCCCG
>JBBQXV010000408.1:0-6337 GCA_038209335.1 Polyangiales bacterium
ATCTTCTGCGCGGTCGCCGTCTTGCCGGCGACGCGGAAGCCCGGGATCGCAGCCTCGACGCCGGTGCCTTCGCCTTCGGTCACGGACACGAGCATCTCGGCGACCATCTGCGCGATGTGCGGAGGCACAGCGTCGCGACGAACGTGCACCGTCGCTTCGTTGAGCGTGACGCCCGTCCCATCCGTCAGCTTCTTCACGAGCACGGGCTCGAGCAGCCGCCCGTTGTTCCCGATCGCCGCGATCGCCATCGCCATCTGCAGCGTCGTCACGCTGATGCCTTGGCCGTACGCGGCGGCCGCGGTCTCGACTTGCACCCAAGAGCGATTGCGCGGACGCAGCACGCCGAACGACTCGCCCGGGAACGGGATGCCCGTCGCGTCGCCGAAACCGAAGCGACGAAACCCTTCGTAAAGGCGGCTTTCGCCGAGACCCAGCGCGATCTTCGCGGCGCCGATGTTCGACGATATCTGGAGGATCTGCGTCGGCGTCAGCCACTTGCTCACGTGCGTGTCGTGGATGGTGACGTTGTCGATCGCCATCGTGCCCTCTTCGCAATAGATGGGCGTCGTCGGCGACAGGCTCTTCGCGGCGAGCGCGGAGGCCATCGTGAAGACCTTCATCGTCGAGCCGGGCTCGAAGCGATCGGCGATCGCGCGGTTACGACGCGAGTCGGGCTCCGCGCTCGAGTAGTCGTTCGGGTTGAACCCGGGCGCGCTCGCGAGCGCGAGGATCTCTCCGGTCTGCGGATCGACGACCACGACCGAGCCGCCGGTCGCCTCGTAGGTCTTCACCGCCGCGTCGAGCTCGCGCTCGACGGTGAACTGGATGCCCTTGTCGATCGTCAGGTAGACGTTGTGCCCAGCGAGCGCTTGCTCGTCCTCGATGCCCTCGGAGAAGAGCACGCGGCCAGAGCGATCGCGGAGCCCCTTGAGCTCGGATTGGTGGCCCTTCAGCTCGTGCTCGAGCGCGAGCTCGAGGCCCTCCTTGCCCTCGCCGTCCGGCGACACGAAGCCGAGCAGCGGCCCGCTGAGCTCGCGGTTCGGATAGAAGCGGTGCCCCTCGCCCTCGATCGTCAGCCCGTTCACCGGGTAGCGCTGGCTCTTGTCGCCGAGCTCGCGCACGGCCTGAAGCTCTCGCTCCGAGATGCGTCGCTTCAACCAGACGAACCGGCGCTTGCGCGCGATCTTCTCGACGACGTCTTCGATCGGAAGGTTCAACGCGGTCGCGATTCGCTCGCCGTATTGCTGCGCGCGCATCTTCACGTAGCGCTCGTCGATCCCGCGGAGCATCTCGACAGAGTCGAGCGACACCGAGGGCACCTCGACGCTCTCGGCGAGCGGCGCGCCATTGCGATCGTAGATCGTCCCGCGCTTCGGCTGGATGTGGAGGCGACGTTGGCGCTGACGCTCGGCGAGCTCGAACCACTGATCGCCGTCTTCGACCTCGATGCGGAACGCGCCCGAGACGATGGCGCCGAGGCCGATGCCCATGAGCCCACACAGAACGCCCATGCGGACGCGGATCCATCGCGCGCGCTTCGGATCGAGGTTCTTCACGGCGGGCCTCCGTCGGCGACGGGAACGGACGCTGGCGTCGTGCCGCCGGTCGGCGCGGGCGCGTCGTCGCCTCCCCTGTCGTCGTCCTTCGCCGTCGGCGAGTAGCCGCGCAGCGGGATCACGCGCTCCGACGGCGGCGGCGTCATGCCGAGCAGCTCGCGCGCGACCATCTCCACGCGCTGCGGCGTCTCGTAGCTCGCCGCCTCGAGCGAGAGCACGCGCTTCACCTCGCGGAGACGCGCCTGCTCCGCGTGCGCGCGCCCGAGCTTGTAGCCGAGGTCCACCGTCTTCCCGCGCAGCGCGAGGTGGACGACGAAGGCCGCGACCGTCGCGATGACCGCCGCGGTCCAGAGCGCGAGGAACGGACGCTGCTTCACGCGATCGTCTCTTCCTCGTCGATCGAGCCCGACCAGTCGTTTTCGACGCGCTGAGCTACGCGGAGCTTCGCGCTGCGCGAGCGAGGGTTGTCCCCCGTCTCGTCGTCGCCTGGAACGATCGGCTTCTTCGTGAGCGGCTCCCACGCGCTTCGATCACGCAGCGCGCGTTTCACGATCCGATCCTCGAGCGAATGGAACGAAATGATCGCGACGGCTCCCCCGACCTTCACGACCTCGCGGGCCGCGGTGATCAGCGCCTCGAGCTCGTCGAGCTCGCCGTTCACCGCGATGCGGAACGCCTGGAACGTCTTCGTCGCCGGGTCCACGCCGCCGATTCGCGCGGGACCGACGGCGCGCACCACGGCGCGACGGAGATCGAGCGTCGTAGTGAGCTCGCCGTTCGCGCGCGCTTGCTTGATGCACCGCGCGACGCGGCGCGAGCGGCGCTCCTCCCCGAGCTTGTAAATGAGGTCCGCGAGGTCGTCGTCCTTCAAGCGATCGACCACGTCGAGCGCGGTCTCTCCCGCCGACGTGTCCATGCGCATGTCGAGCGGCCCCTCCGCCCGGAAGCTCATTCCGCGGTCCGCTTCGTCGAGCTGCATGGAGCTGACGCCCAGGTCGGCGACGAGGCCATCGACCTTCTCGATCCCCATGGCGCGCAGGTGCGACGCGATTTCGCTGAATTTCCCGTGCGCGAACGCGACGCGCTCGCCGAAGCGCGAGAGACGCGCGCGCGCCAGTGCGAGCGCGCTTTGGTCGCGATCGATCCCGATGAGCCGAACGTCCGACGACGCCTCGAGGATCGCTTCGGCGTGACCGCCCGCGCCGAGCGTTGCGTCGACGTACACGCCGCCCGACACCGGAGCGAGCCCATCGACGACCTCCCGCTTCATGACGGTGACATGCGGAAACTCGCGCGAGCGCGGCGGCGGAGGAAGAGTTTTCATCGGCACGATGTTCTCGACGTTCATAGGCGGAACTGCTCGCTGATGGCGTTCTTGAGGTTCGCGAGCGCCGTCTCGGACAGCTCTTGCGCCTCGACCCAACGCGGTTTCGACCAGAGCTCGGCGGTCTTCCCCATGCCGGCCCAGACAACGTCCTTCGTGAGGTCCGCCGTCTCGCGCAGCGAAGGCGGCACGAGGATGCGCCCCTGCTTGTCGAGCTCGCACTCGACGGCCGCGGACAAGTAGCGACGTCGAAACGCGACGACGTTCGGATCGAACTGCGGCATCGCGGCGATCTTCGCCTCGAGCTCTTCCCACCCGCGCATCGGGAACAGGTGAAGGCACGGCTCGTCGAGCGCGCGCGTGAGCACGAGGCGCAGATCGTTCGAGGCCGCGAGCGCGTCGCGATAGCGCGCGGGGAAGCTCGTGCGCCCCTTCGCGTCGATCGCGTGCTCGAACTGACCCCGAAACATGGTGCTCATCGCGGCTTCGCCAGCGAGAGAAGGAACCCAGACCATGCGCTGCGCTTGGCCCTACTTGCCACTTCTTCCCACAAGGCCCAGCCACGCTACGGAGGGGGTTCCAGACTGTCAACAATTTGGCCGAATTGCAGTGTTTCAGGTAGGAGGCAGTGTGCGTGCGGGCGTTACCTGAACAAGGTTCGATTGGCCCAGCTTTCGTCGACATTTCCCGTTTCGTGGGAAGCAGTGGGAACGACCTCGAGCTGAACGCACAGCGAGTGGTCGCGCTCAGGCAGTCATTGTGATTGGCTTCGAGACCT
The DNA here is from genome assembly GCA_038209335.1 of Polyangiales bacterium. GTDB lineage: Bacteria > Myxococcota_A > Polyangia > Polyangiales > Polyangiaceae > JBBQXV01. The sequence goes on from JBBQXV010000408.1 coordinate 3,659, forward strand.
TCCCGAAGAGAGGTCCGAACATGCGCCGACCCCGCGTCTCCTCGCTCGCCACGCTGACGCTGCTCTCGCTCGCGGCGCTCCCGAGCTCGCTCGTCGCCTGCGGGTCGTCCGACAACGTCGCGTCCGGCGGCGCGTCGTCGTCCTCGCACGCGGTGTCGACGGGGACGATGACCACGACGACGACCGGCGCGACAACCTCATCGGCCGGCGGCGCGAGCTCGTCCTCGACGGGCGGCGGCGGCCCGGGCGGCTTCGCCGGCGGGATCATCTCAGCCGACCCTCAAAGCAAGATCGAAGCGGAGACGCACGTCGCAGTCGCCCCGAACGGGTTCGTCTGCGTCGCCTGGATCGCGATCAAGCCGATGGGTGACTCGAGCAACGGCTTCCGCTTCTCGAAGGACAACGGCGCGACCTGGGAGCCGATCGACGAGCTGCGATCACCGAACGGCGAGGTCGCGAGCGATCCCGTGCTCGCGTTCGATCAGCAGAACAATTTTTACATGACGTGGATCGGCTTCAAGTTCGACGCGCAAGGCATGCCGTTCGACATGCACGTCTACGCAGCGACGGCGCCGGCGGGGACCACGAAGTTCGGCGCGCCCGTCGAGGTCGCCGGCGGCGCGGGCCAGTACGACAAACCTTGGATCATCGTGACGAACAAGAACACGCCGGTCGTGACCTACGCCCGCACGTCGACAGGCGGGATCTTCGCCGCGCGCACGACCGATCAAGGCAAGACGTGGAAGAGCTCGAAGATCGTCGAGGACATGAACTTCCGCAACCTCGTCTTCCCCTGCCAAGGTGCGAAGGACACGCGCCTGTTCGCGACCTACCACGCGGGCGGCGGCATCGGCCTTCGGTGGAGCGACGACGACGGCGTGACGTGGCCCGACGTGAACAAGACGGCGGCCGCGATGATGGGCGAGCAGCCCGCGTTCGACGACCCAACCTGCGCAGCCGACGGCAACGACGTGTTCGTGAGCTACGGCCTGTCGCCCGATCAATTCAACCCGGACTCGACGCCGGCGCTGAACGCCATCCGCGTCGCGCACTCGAAGGACAACGGCGTCACGATCGCGACGCACGTCGACGCGCACGACAAGGCCGCAGGGAAGGTCTTCTTGCACCCGCAGCTCCTCCGACAGCCGAGCGGCGAGCTGCACCTCGTGTACTACGCCGGCCAGATGGACGGCGACAAGGCCGGTAGCTATCGGCACGCGACCTCGCAAGACGGCGCGACCTGGGCGCCGAGCGCCGCGGTGCAGGACAAGCTGCTCTACACGAAGGCGCGTTCGAGCGCGCAGTGGCTCGGCGACTACACGGGCGTCGCGTGGGCGAACGGCTTCCTCTACACGAGCTACGTCGACAACATCACGATGGGCATGCAGTCGCACGTCGCGATCGAGCGCATCGCTAGCCCCTGACGCGGGCGATGCCTCAGACGCTCGGGTGCACGTTCGCGTGCACCCACTCGATGATCTCTTTCAGCGAGGTGCCCGGCGTGAAGACGCCCTTCACGCCCGCGTCCTTCAAGCGCGTGATGTCCTCGTCGGGGATGATGCCGCCGCCGAACAGCACGATGTCCCCAGCGCCCTTCGCGCGCAGGGCCTCCATGACGGCCGGGAAGAGCGTGTTGTGCGCGCCCGACATGATCGAGAGGCCGACGGCGTCGACGTCCTCTTGGACGGCCGCGTTCGCGATCATCTCCGGCGTCTGGTGGAGCCCGGTGTAGACGACCTCGAAGCCCGCGTCGCGCAGCGCGCGCGCGACGACCTTCGCTCCTCGATCATGCCCGTCGAGCCCGGGCTTCGCGACCAGGACGCGGATCTTTCGCTCCGACATGAGCCAAGCCCATAGTCAAGGTGCGCGCCCGGGTCAAAAGCGGCGAGGCGCGCCGACTTATTGTCCGGCGAACACGAAGGGGATGCTGACCGTGGACGAGCTGCCCGACGGCGGGAATTTCCAACCGCTGATGCTCGACTGAATGCAGCTCGATAGGCCGGGGAAGTCCTTCTCGCCGCCGTTCGCGGAGGCCGAGCTCACGCTGCCCGAGGGGGCGATCGTGACCGTCGCATTCACGCGCGCGTTGCTCGGCGCGTTCGGGCTCTTCGCGTCGAGGGCGGGCTGCCAGCACTTGCGACGCACGCGCGCTTGGTTCGAGCTCACGACCCCTTGGATCTCGCCCGAAGAGAGCTGACCTCCGCCGGCGTTGCCCGGATCGGGGTCCGACGTAGGACCGGGCACCTTCGGCGCGAGGTTCGTCGTGTCGAGCGGGCTCACCGGTGTGCCGGTCTTCACGTCCGCCGGGTTCTTCGGGAGCGGCCCTCCGGTACCGGGCGGACGCCCCTGCGGGTTCGTGACGGTGGGGTCGGAAACTGCAACCTCGCCGGTTACAACTGGCGCAGCCGAGGAGGTCGTCACGGTCTGCGGCGACTGCGCTGGCTGCACGACGACAATCTGCGGCGCAGGCGGCGGCTTCGAGAGCAGCGTGTACGCCGCGACCGCGCCGAACATCGCCGCGGCGGCGATGAAGGCGATGGCCATCGGGTGCATCCCGCGACGCGGGCGACGATCGAGATCGGAACCGTCCGCGAGCGCGATCGGCGCGAGCGCGACGGGCGCCGAGGGCGCGTGCGACGCGCCGTTCGCCGGAGCGGCCAGGATCGGTGCCGCCACGAA
>JBBQXV010000409.1:0-6305 GCA_038209335.1 Polyangiales bacterium
GCTACAGTAGTAGCGCTTGCCTCCGCACGTCGCCGTCCAGCTTCGCGTGTTCCAGCCGACGTCGTCGTCGGTGATTTCGACCTCGCTCGGCGCGCACCCGATCTGACCCGAAGAGACGGTTCGAAGCGCGCTGCTGCCGCAGCCGCCCATGAGAGACGCGAGAACCAAGAACAGCGAGACGCTCGTGACGTTCCTGAGAGAATTCATTGTCGGCTCCGTGATCAAAACTGCGCGAACGCGATGGCTGCGGTCGCCATGACGCCCATCGATTTGTCCGCGTGACCGACGTCGAGCGAGAGGACGCCTGCGCGCAGATCCCAGCGACCGGTCTGGTAGCCGATCGACGCCGCAGCGCCGAGGTTCGTCGTCGAGCCCGAGCCCTGCACGTTGATCGGCATGTTGCCGGCGCTTCCCTGAATGCGCGAAGATCCGATCGCCAGCACCGGACCTGCTTCACCGGCGAAGAACACGCCCTCGTTCGGCTCGGCGAAGAACCACTTGATCCCGCCGAGGAATGGCGCGAAGTCGATATTCGACTTCAGCGTGAGCCCGGCGATCGTTCGGTCTTGCTCGAACGTCGACACGTACCCGCCGCGCATCGTGAGTACGAAGTGCGCAGAGACTCGATAGTCGATCCCCGCGAGCGCACCGCCGCCCGCTTGCGTCGCCTCTCCGAGGTTGCCAATCGGGACGAAGAACGCCGGCGCGATGTGAAGCGCGAGACGCTCGGCGGGCATGTCGCCCGGCTTCGCGGGCGCTTCGGCGGGTGCAGCCGGCGGCGAGTAGTTCGTCGGATCGTTCATGTCGGCGCGCGCAACCGAGGGCGCGACGAGAGCGGCAGCGGATAGAAGAGTGTAGAGCAGCTTGGGGGGGTTCATTGGATCCTCCTCGTTTCGTGTGGATGGTTCAGTGTTGCGATTGCGCGCCAACGTTGGCGCAGTGGTCCTGGACAATGCTCATCAAGCGGATGCAGTCGTTCTGATCGCGCGCCGATTCGAAGCTGCAGCGCGTGATCATCCACTGCGCCGACGCGCTCGTGAACGACGGATCTGGCAAGTCGCTGCAGACGCGAGCCTCTTGCTCCGGTCGCGACAGGCACGCGCGGAGCTCGGCGCCGATCGTCGCGAAGCACTCCATGTCCTCGCATGCGTGTGAGTCGCGGAGCGCGGCGGTCGTGCAGTCGTCGCCCTCGTGGTCGACCGCGACAACTGCCGGCGTCGTCGGCGTAGGGGCCGAGGCCGCAGTCAGGGTCGGCTCCATTCTGTCGCTCTCGGCGAGGACGGCTGCGACGAGCACGACGACGCACATGACGGCGTAGATGCCGACGCCGAGCGTGGTAGCGATGATCGCGAGCGCGATGGCGACTGGACTCGTGCGCCGAACGGGCGGCGGCGGCGGCATCGGAACGACGAGCGGCGCGTACGCCGGGATTCGAATGGTGTGCATGGCTGGAGCGCGCGCGGCGCGAGGTGAAAGGTGAATCGACGGCGGTCGCGTCGCGCTCCCATGCGCGGTGGCGCCGCCGTCGTGGTGACCGCGTTGAGCAACGCTCATGCCGAACCCTCCGTGCCCAGATCGCGGGAGAAACGTGACCTCGACGCGCTCGGTGGAAACTCCGCCTCCATCCGCGGATGGAGGATCTCTTTCCATATCCAGCGTGCGGGACAGTCCCGGACCCGTGCGGGTCAGGAAAACGTGCAGGATCGCAAGCCGAGCTCAGTGGCGCGACGCTTGCTGAGGGAGAGCGACCGGGCGCGCCTCAGCGCTCGGCAAACAGCCCGAGGCTATTCATGCGTCTCTTCGCCGCCGCGGCGGTCGCTCTCGCGACCGTCCTCGCTACCTCTTTGTCCTCCGCGTCCGGCGTCCAGTCGACGCGCATCAGTCTTCCGAAGGGGCCCGGCTCCATCGAAGGCCTCGGTCGAAACTTCGCGCCGTCGCTTGCGTCGGGCACCGCGAGCTACGGCGTCGACATCGCCGTGCCGCCGTCCGCGGGCGGCTTCGCTCCGCATCTGAGCCTCGACTACGACTCGGGCGGCGGCGTCACCGACGTCGGCATGGGCTGGAAGCTCGGCGGCATTCCGAGCGTGCGGCGTCGCATCGAGAACGGGATGCCGAAGTTCGATGCGTCGGACGCGTTCGAGATCACGTCGCTCGGCATCGCGTCCGATCTGCTCGAGGTGACGCCGGGGACGTTTCGTCCGGAGTACGAGTCAGGCGCGTTCGTGCGCGTTCAGCGCGCGACGTCGGGATGGGAAGCGCGCGACAAGAGCGGCACGACGTATCGCTTCGGCGGCGACGGGTTCACCGAGGCCGAGGGCGGGAACGTGGCGACGTGGCTCCTTCGTGAGCAGCTCGACGTGCACGGCCATCGCATCGCGTACGAGTGGGACACGTCGAGCGGGCACGCGCTCCTTCAGCGCGTCGTGTGGAACGACTACGGCGACGACACGCGGAACGTCGTCACGTTCGAGTACGAGGACCGGCCCGATCCGCACGTCTTCTTCTCGGTCGGAATCAAGCAAGCGCTGACGAAGCGCCTCGTGGCCGTCGAGGTCACGCACGGTGGCGCGCTCGTGCGTCGCTACGAGCTCGGGTACGCGCCGGGCGTGCACTCGCGACTCGCGTCCGTCGAGCTCGTCGGTCGTGACGGCACGTCGCGCCTGCCGCGTCTGTCGCTCGCGTACACGCAGCCGAGCTTCGCGGCCGACGGGCAGATCGTCACGATGACGACGCCGCCCGGGCGTTCGCCGTCGGATCCGAACGTCGAGATCTCCGATCTCGATGGCGACGGGCTCCCCGATGTCCTCGTCAGTGTCCCGGGACAGTACCGCTCGTACCAGAACCACGATGGCGTCGCGTGGAAGCCGGGCGTTGATTGGGACGCGGGGCAGAGCCCGTCGGTGCAGCTCGGATCGACGGGCGTGCAGCTCGCGGATCTCGACGGTGACGGCGCGATCGATCTCGTCGTCAAGAGCGGGACGTCCGACTTTCGGTATCTCCCAGGCAGCAACACGACGAGCTTCCGTCCGGCGGTGTCGATCGCGACGGTGCCGAACGTCACGTTCGAAGATCCCGACGTGAGGCTCGCCGACATGGACGGCGATCGTCGCATTGACGTCGTCGTCACGACCGCCGCGGGCGTCGCGATTGGTTACAACCTCAACGGCGTCGACTGGACGGTCCCGAGCATCGTCGGCACGGTCGATCCGAATCAGGCGCTTCGCTTCTCGGACGGCGGGCACACGCAGCTCTGCGACGTGAACGGCGACCGCGTGCAGGACATTTGCTACCTGCGCTCGCAGAGCCTCGTCTACTGGCTCGGGCGCGGGCGCGGGAAGTTCGAGCGCGCGCAGACGGCGAGCGGCGTACCGACGTGGGACGCGTCGAGCCCGTGGGAGCTTCACGATCTCGACGGCGATGGGTGGGTCGATCTCGCGCACGTCGGCGTGAATCAGGTCGACTACGCGCTCGCGATCGGCGCGGGAAAGTTCGACGCGGTGAAGACGATCGCGGGCACGCCGACGAAGGGGCCTAACGCGACGGTGCGCTTCGCCGACATGAACGGGTCGGGGACGACGGACATCGTTTGGATCGATGTGTCGGGCGATCCGGCGCAGGCGTGGCGGTACCTGGAGATCTTTCCGAAGGGGCGCGGCGGCTTGCTGCAGCGAATCGACAACGGCCTCGGCAAGATCTCGACGATCACGTACGGGCCGGCGGCGAAGGATGCGGCGACGGCGCGCGACGCGGGGAAACCGTGGACGTCGCGCATGAACGTCGCGATGGCGGTCGTGAAGCGGACGGATATGGACGTGTCGCTCGGCGATCCCATCATGGCGTCCGAGTACGAATACCGCGACGGCACGTGGTCACCGATCGAGCGCACGTTCGCTGGTTTCGCGGGCGGCATCGATCGCCATCTCGGCGACGAGTTCACGCCGACGCTCGTGGAAGAGAGCACCTTCGACGTCGGACTCGACGATCGCACACAGCGTGGGCTCGTGCTGACGCTCGAGAAACGTGATGCAAAGGGCGCGATCTTCTCGCGCTCGGTCGATACCTACACCTCGAAGACGATCGCGGCGGCGCTCAACGGTCGCCATGTGCACTACACGTTCAAGTCGTCCGAGCAGATCACGCACATCGAGGGCGGCGACCCCGCGATGGGGCGCATGACGCTTACCGAGTGGGAGCAGGACGACTACGGCAACGCGACCGCAGAGCGGCAGTGGGGCGAGGTCGTGGCCGGGGACAAACTGGCTGGCGGCGACGAAGCGATCACGCTGCGGACGTTCGCGAACAATACGCAGGATTGGATCCTCGGGCGCGTCGCGACCGACGAGTTGCAGGATGCAGCGGGGCGGCGCGTGCGGATGAAGCGCGCGTACTACGACGGCGCGCCGTTCGTCGGCTTGCCCCTCGGGCAGCTCGTCCGCGGGGACTTGGCTCGCGAGGAGGCGTGGGTCGGGTCCGGGCAGGACCAGTTCGAACTCGCGAGCTCGACGGCATACGACAAGGACGGGAACCCGACCGAGACGAAGGACGCGTTGGGCGGTGGCCTGCTCGTCGAGTGGGACGCGCACGACCACACCACACTGCTCTCTGAAGCCGTGAAGCTCGAGGGGGGAACTCTGGCGGAACGCGCGGACTACGACCGGGCGTTCGGCGTTCTCCTAAAGGTGACGGCGCAGAACGGTCAGCTGACGACCGTGACGTATGACGCTTTTGGGCGCGCGCTCTCCATCGTGAGACCCGGCGACAGCGTCGAGCGACCGACGGCTCGCTATCAGTATGTCGCGTCGGCGCCGCTGTCCCGGATCCTTGTCGAAGGGCGGGTCTGGAACGGCCGCGACGACGTCGAGCGCTCGGAGGTCGTGGTTGATGGCGCTGGGCGAAAGCGCGCGTCGCTCACGGCAGACGACAACGGCCGGTGGGTGCTCGGCGATGTCGGTGCGATCGACGCGCGCGGCAACTTTCACCGCACCCTGCGTCCGCAATTCGTTGGCGCGAACGAGCACGATGCGCCGCCGCTCCACATGGACGGACCCGGGACGGACGCGTGGCGCGACGCTCTCGGGCGCAACGTGCGAGCGCGGACGCAGATCGGGTTCGAAGCGCGGACTGCCTACGAGCCGTTCGTGGTGAAGCGTTGGGACGGTGGCCAGACGGCGACCGACTCGCTCTACGAGCACACGCCGAGGGTCGACTCAACGGATGGTCTCGGCCGCTTGGTGGCGACGACACACTCGCTCAAGGGCGTCGCTCTCACGGCGCGCTTCTCGTACGATGCCGCGGGCTCGCTCCTCGCGAAGGTCGACCCTGAGAGCAACACGTCGCGCTACGGCTACGACGGCCGCGGACGTCGCGTCCTCGTCGACGATCCGGACCACGGCAAGCACTCGTTCGGCTTCGATCGCGCGGGAAATCTGAGCGAGCACCGCAAGCCGGACAACACGACCACGCGCTTTACGCACGACCTCGCGGGGCGGGACCTGACCGCCGATTGGGACGGCGACGGTACCCCCGAAGTTACGCACGTCTGGGACAAGAGCGACCGGTTCGGCGACAGCCCGCTCTATCGCGGCCTTCTCGTCAAGATGACGGATCCGAGCGGCAGCACCGAGAACGAATACGACGAACGAGGTCGGGTCACGAAAGTCCACCTCGCTATCGGCGCGTCCACCTACGACACCGGAAGCGCGTTTGATGCGCAGGACCGAGAGTACTGGCACCAGTACCCCGACAAGTCTTCGATCCGCACTTACAGGAATGTGCGAGGTCTCGTGTCGGCGCTCGGACAAGCGATCACGTTCGACTATGACGGAGATGGCACCGAGCTGCGACGCGCGTTCAACACGGGCGTCGTCCTCGAGGCCGGCTACGACGACGACCGACGGCTCCACGAGCACCGTGTGCGCGCCGCGAACGGATCGATCGTCCACCACTTGCGATGGAGCTACGACGCCGCGTCCAACATCGTCGGCGTCGAGGATGCCCGCGTAGGCATCGACTCCGCTCACGACCGCACGGAGCGTTACTCGTACGACAACTTGTACCGGCTCACGTCAGCGAAGGGTACTTGGGGCAACGCGACGTGGGCGTACTCGCCGAGCGGCAATCTCGTCAGTCGAGTGAGCTCGGTTCCCGAGCTGAACAAGGGAATCCCGACCTTCGGCAAGGGCGCCGGTCCGCATGCGATGACGCAGCTCGGGGACCGATCCATCCTCTACGACAACCGCGGGCGAGCGCTCGACGACGGAGACCGAAGCTACACGTGGGATGCGGTCGATCAGCTCGTCAAGGTC
>JBBQXV010000410.1:0-6250 GCA_038209335.1 Polyangiales bacterium
GACAAGGACCTCGCGCCTGGCGATCAGGTCGGCGAGTACCGGATCGAATCGAAGCTCGGCGAAGGCGGGTTCGGCGCGGTCTACAGGGCCGTGCACCCGCTCATCGGCAAGACGGCGGCGATCAAGGTGCTGAACCGTCAGTACTCGTCGAACCCGCAGATGGTGTCGCGCTTCATCGCCGAGGCGCGCGCGGTGAATCAGATTCGCCATCGCAACATCATCGACATCTTCGCCTTCGGCGCGCTCCCCGACGGGCGGCAGTACTACTTGATGGAGCTCCTCGAAGGCTCGACCTTCGACGGTTGGCTCGAGAAGAACGGGCGGCTGCCGATCGATCAAGCGCTGCCGATCTTCCGCGCGGTCGCGCGCGCGCTCGACGCGGCGCACGCGAAGGGGATCGCGCATCGTGACTTGAAGCCCGAGAACATCTACTTGGTCTTCGACGAAGAGGGCGGCGTACAGCCGAAGCTCCTCGACTTCGGCATCGCCAAGCTGATGACCGACGGCACGAGCGGACACAAGACGCGAACCGGGACGCCGATGGGGACGCCGAACTACATGTCCCCGGAGCAGTGCCGCGGACAGAACGTCGATCATCGCACCGACATTTATTCGTTCGGCGTCCTCGCGTTTCAAGTGCTCACCGGATGCTTGCCGTTCGACGGCGAAGCGGTGATGGATATTTTGGTGAAGCACATGTCGCAGCCGGCGCCGAAGCCGACGTCGATGTGTCCCGACTTGAGCCCCGAGCTCGACGCGCCGATCCTCCACATGCTGGAGAAGCTTCCGGAGAATCGTCCGAAGACGCTGAGCGCGGCGGTCGACGAGCTGCAAGAAGCGGCGGCGCGCGCGGGGTTCGCGGTGCCGGCGGTGGTCGGGTTGGGCGGCGCCCCGTCGGGTGGGCTGGGGAGCGGACCGGCGCTGACGGGAAAACTGCCGACCACCGGCTTCAACGCGACGCCGGGCGGGAGCTCGAAGACGCCAGGGCACATCTCGCGGAACATGACGCCGTCGCAGCTCATGGAGCTCGCGCAAGCGAAGACGCTGGCGGGATCCGAAGCGTCGGTGACGGCGCCGGATCCGAGCGCCCACTCGAAGAAGGGCGGCAAGGTCGGGATGATCGCGGCCATCGTCGCGGTGGTCGTCGTGATCGGTGGCGGCGCGGCGTTCCTCGCGACGCGGTCGAGCGCGACGACGACGACGTCGGCGCAGGCGACACAGAGCACCGCGGCGCCTTCTGCGACCCAACCGACCGCGGCCGGCACTGCGACCGCGGCGCAAACGGCGTCGCAAGTCGCCGCCGTCGATCCGAAAGAGATCGAGCTCACGCTCCAGACGACGCCGGAGAAGGCGCACGTCTTCAACGGAACGACGAAGCTCGGCGAGGCGCCGGGCCCGTTCAAGATCCCCTTCGGGCGCGAGAAGGTCACGCTCACCGTGAAGTTTCCCGGGTACCGACCGAAGGACGTCGAAGTGATCCCGACCGCGAGCCTCACGCTTCCCGTGACGCTCGTGAAAGGGCTCGGACCTGCCGGTGGGCATCAACAAACGAAACCGAAGGACTTCGACAACCCGTTCTGAGGAGAACCAACGTTGCGCACCGTCGCCCGACTCGCTCCGCTGGTTTTTCTCTCCGCGCTGTTCGACTGCACGACGTTCGCGCCGCTGCCGGCGAACGCTTGCGGCAACGGCGTCGTCGACGTCGGTGAGGACTGCGACACGTTCGCGCGCGGCGCCACCGCGTGCCGAGCTCCCACGACGCAGATCGGTGCGTGCCGGCTCGACTGCGCGAGCACGCCGTGCCCGTCGGGCTTCGGCTGCGGAACCGACAACATCTGCCGCGAGGCGTCGGGACGATTCGTTCGCAGCGCGAACGTGATCGCCGCGGGGGTGTGGCGCATCGAGGCTGGCGACTTCGATGGGGATCGGCGCAAGGATCTCCTCACGCGCGAGCCGCTCGATCCGGGCGCGCAGTCGAAGATGCGCATCCACTACTTCGACAGCACGGCGACGCTCGCGAAGACGCTGATCATCCCGCCGGCGCTCGCGTCGCCCACGGTCATCGACGTCAACGCCGACAAGCGCGCCGACCTCGTCTTCTCCGCGCTTGGCACGAACGCGAACCTCGGCGGCATCGGGATGATGCTGGGCCAAGCCGACCGAACGCTCACGCCGGTCGCGTTCCCGACGTTCTCGTTTCCGGGCACCGCGCGCCTCTTCCCCTTCCACGGCCTCCCGGGCGGCTCGCCGACGTCGTTCATGTTCTACACGCGCGACACCAAAGCCGCCGCGCTCGGGTACGTCGATCCGGCCGGCACCTTGATCGTGCTCACCGGCCTCCCGATGAGCTCGGATCCGAGCAACTCGAACATCGGCGTAGGCCGGCTCTTCGAAGATCCAGTCACGTTCCCGTGCGAGGAGGCCGTCCTCGCGCTGCCCAAGACGTCCGAGGTGCTCGTCTATCCGATCTGCAAGAGGAGCGGCGGCGCGGTCGTCGTGAACGACACGGGCCTCACCGACATCGGGCACGTCCAGCTCCCCGCGGGCCTCACCGTCGACCACGGCATTCTGATCGCGGACGCCAACAGCGATGGGCACCTCGACATTCTGATCGGCGTCGTCACCGGCACGCCGGCCGTCTTGAAGACGTTCATCGCGTACGGCACCGGCGCGCGCGGATTCAAGAGCGATCCGAACGGCGCCATCGACAACAAGGCAGCGATCCTCCGACTCCAAGTCACGAACATGGAGGACGTCGAGCCCGCGCTCCCGCTCGCAGTCGGCGACATGAACCGCGACGGAAGCGCCGACTTCGTCACGCCGACGCAGATCCTCTCGAGCACGCGCGGGCCGCAAGCCGATGGCGGCGCGGACGGCGGCTCCGGCGCGCTCACGTACTTCGTCGCCGGCGAGAAGAGTCGCGGCACGTGGACCGAAGCCGCGATCGCGGACTTCAACGGCAACGGTCTTGCGGACGTGATCGCGGGCTCGAACGCGACGCTCGATCTCGACTTCTTCAACGGCAACGGGAGAGGATCGTTCTCGACGTTCACGCTGACGACGAACGGTCCGGTGTCGAGCTTCTCGGTTGCCGACATGGATGGCGACTACCTCCCGGATCTCGCGTTCGCCGCCGGCGCGAGCGCGGGCGATCAGCTCTCGATCGCGTACGGGCGCGTCGCTGGCCCGCCCGAGACGCCCGTGACCGTGGGCGCGTTCCAAAAGATCGTGCAGACCGTCGCGTTCGATCCCGGCGCGCCGGTCGCGAACATCATCGTCGTCGATCACCCGATCGACACGAAGATCGCGCTCACATCGGTCTCGGTCCTCGCCGGCACCGGCGATCGCGATCCTCTGGCGCTCTTCAGTCTGACGCGCCCGAAGGTCACGACGGGCGTGCCGTACGCCGCGGTGCCGGGCGCGTTCTCGAAGGCGGGGAACGTCGACGTGTTCGCGGTCGGCGACGATCTCGATCTCGTGAAGGGGACGCCGACGCAGACGTACCGCGCGTGGCTTGCGAAGGCCACCGCGCCGCCCAGCCCGACGGTGACGCCGCAGTTCTTGCAGGCCGCCGACGGACCGAAGCTCGGCGCCGACGCGGTGCCGGTCATCAACACCGACGCGCTCTTCGGGATCTCGCTCTTGCTCGCGCAAGGCGATCTCGACGGCGACGGTACGCCGGAGATCGTCATCGTCACGCCGCGCAGCCAAATCGCCGACGGAACGAACACGCAAATCACGATCGCCAAACCGCGCACAGACGCGATGGCGTTCGATCTCGGCAATCCGATCGCGCTCGGAGTCCGCGCGTCCACCAGCGGGCAGCTCGCGGTCGCCGACGTCGATCGCGACGGCGCGCTCGACATCGTCCTCCTCACGGGCCCGGACGATGCGTTCGTCCTGATGGTCTATCTGAACGACGGCCACGGCGGCTTCGACTCCGCGCGGTCGGTCATGATCAACTTGAAGGAAGAAGCGCCGACCGGCTTCGCGTTGGTCGACGTCGGTGCGAGCGAGCCTCCGGCACTCGCGTACGTCACTCAGCACGCAGTCGTCCTCGCGCACATCGACGCGGCCGCACACAACGTCGCGCGCCGCGAGACGATCGACACGCCGCGGCTCGCGACCGGCATCGTCTCCGCCGACGTCGACGGCGACGGCGTGGATGATCTCGCGATCGCAGACTCGAACAACCTCGTCATCCTGCGCGCGCAGGCGGTGCTCCCATGAAAAAGCTTTCGATCGCCGTCCTCGCTTTCGCGCTCGCCGCGCAACCCGTCGTCGCTCACGCGCAGGACGCGGCGGCGCTCGCGCAGGCCAAGATGCTCTTCAACGCAGGCGCGCAAGCGTACGAGCGCGGGCAGTACGCCGTCGCGATTCAAGCGTTCGAGGCGGCGCACAAGATCGCGCCGCGCCCGCCGATCCTGTTCGCAATCGCGCAAGCGCACCGCAAGCAATGGACGACGAACAAGCAGCCCGACGATCTGCGCCTCGCGGTGAAGTACTACCGCGACTACATCGAGGTGATGAAGGAGGGGGCGCGACGCGACGAAGCGGTGACCGCGCTCGAAGCGCTCGAGCCCGAGCTGAAGGCGATGGAAAAGGGCGGGACGGCGCCGATGCCCGTCGCGCCGCCGAAGCCCGAGGCGTTGCCGACGCGCATCATGGTCTCGTCGCAGACGCCGAAGGCGATGGTCGGGCTCGATGGCGCGGCGCCGGCCGATGCGCCACTGATTGCAGACGTCACGCCCGGAAAGCACAGGGTGAAGATCTTCGCGGATGGATTCTTCGAGGAAGAGCACGACATCCTCGCGGTCGCGAACAACCTCGTTCCGGTCGATTTCACGCTGCGCGAGAAGCCGGCGGTCGTTTCGTTCGACGTCGAGGATGGCGCGGAGATCTCGATCGACGGTCGCCTCGCCGCGGTGACGCCGCTCCACCGCCCACTCGAGCTCCCGTCGGGCTCGCACTTGATCACGGTGACGAAGACCGGCTACCGCACCTTCTCGCAGACGACGACGCTCGAGCACGGCGCGCCGACGAAGATCGTCGTGCGCTTCGATCGAACCACGCAGCGCGTGACGTCGTACGCGTTCCTCGGCACGGGCGCGGCGGTCGTGATCGCGGGAGGCGTGTTCACGGTGTTGTCGTTCTCGCAGCAGTCGCGCGCACAAAAGATCCTCGACCAGAAAGCCGTCGGCAACATCGACCCTGGACAGATCGACTCGTACGCGAACGCGGTCGACGCGCGCGATCGTTGGAAGACCGGCGCGACGATCGCGTTCGGCGCGGGCGCGGCGCTCCTCGCGACGGGCGCGGTGCTCTACTTCTTCGATCGTCCGGGCGCGGCGCTCCCCGCAGGTCCACCGCCCGCCGACAACGCGCCGAAGCCCGCTCCGACGAAGCAACCGTCGATGGAGATGGGCGCCGCGCCGATGATTGGTCCCGGAACGTACGGGGCGTCGGTGCTCGGGAGATTCTGATCAGCTCGACACGAGGGAGGACACGAGCCCTGCGGCCAACCGCGCCTTCGTCCCCCACGTGAGCGCGCGACCGTCGTACCAGAGCGCGCCGGCTGCACGCGCGAGGCTCGAGTCGACGAGGAGCCGCCGCCAGCCCGCGCCGCGTTTGCCGTAGACGTGACGCGCGAGCCACGCGCTCTGCAGCATGTGGCGCCCGACGCGCGAGCCGACGACGTCGTCCTCGTAGCCGTCGATGCGTTGCGCCCCGAGCCGCAGCGCGCGCGCGACGTGACGCGCTGCGATCGCGCCAAGCAAGACCGCTTGCGCGATCCCCTCGCCGGTCGTCGCGTCGATGCCTGCCGCTTCGCCGACGAGCACGCCGCCCTCGAACGCGAGCTGGGCTCCGCGTACGAACGGTCGCGTGCTGAACGGCTTGAGCTTCACCCGCGCGACGTCGATGCCGCGCTCGGCGAGCGCGCGTGCGAGCTGCGCTTTGACGTCGCGACGCGGCGTGAGGTTCGCGTGGTAGATGCCGCGGCTCACGGCGCGCGCACCGCCCATGACGGTCGGGAAATCCCAGTAGTAGCCCTCGAGACCGCGCTCCGACGGCGCGAGATCGAAATCGCACAGACCGTCGCGCGGGCCGACGTCGCCGTCGCGCGGATCGGTCTCGAGAACGTAGAGGTGCCCTTTGCGCGCCGTCTCGCGCATGCCGAGCAGCTTGCGTACTGCGCTCCCTGCGCCGTCGCACGCCGCGATCAGGCGCGCCGTGATCGTGCGCGCCGTCG
>JBBQXV010000411.1:0-6215 GCA_038209335.1 Polyangiales bacterium
GCCCAGTTCAAGGGCAACGTCGACATGGACGTTTGAGGAGCGAGCGAGGATTTCGATGGGCGCTGGTGCAGACGTCACGGTGATCGGTCGGGGGACGCGCATTCGCGGTCGGGTGACCGGCGCAGTGAGTCTCGAGATCCATGGGCACGTCGACGGCGAGATCGCGGTCGACGGCGACGTCACGGTCGACGGGCAGGGGCTCGTCGGTGCAAACATCAGCGCGCGACGGCTCGTCGTGCGCGGCGCGGTGAAGGGCGATCTCACGGGCGAAGAGGCGGTGCTACTCGAAGAGGGCGCGCGCGTCGTCGGCGATGTTCGCGCGCCGCGCGTGGCGATCGCGCCGGGTGCGCTCGTTCGCGGATATGTACAGACGGGCGGCGTCAGCGGAGCGCCGCGCGCGCGTTCGTCTTCTTCGACCGCGGCTCGTCCCGCGGCTCGTCCGGCGGCAGCGCCGGTGAAGGTCGCACCGGCTCCCGCGAAGGCCGCGGCAGCTCCTGCGAAGATCATCGCAAAGGCGGCACCGGTCGCCGCACGCACCGCACCGACCGCGGTGTCGGGCATGCGGGCGCAGCCTCCGCCGCCCGTCGTTCCCGCCTTGAAGAAGGGCGCGAAGGGCGCGCTGAACAAGAAGAAGGCGCACTAGCGCGTCGCCGTCATGCCGGCCCGCGCACGCCTCCTCACGCTGCTGACGGATCGCTCCTTCGAGAAGCGACGCGTCGTCCTCGCCTCGGGCAAAGAGAGCGATTTCTTCATCGACTGCAAGCAGACGGTGCTCACCGCCGAAGGGCACGCGCTCGCCGGCGAGCTGATGTTCGAAGCGCTCGCGCAGCTTCCTGCGCACGTCGCGGTCGCGGGCGTCGAGCTCGGCGGATGCCCGCTCGCGAGCGCGGTCGCCGTCGTGAGCTTCCAGCGCGGCGCGCCGCTCGACGCCGTCTACGTTCGCAAAGAAGCGAAGGACCACGGCTCGAAGCGCCTCCTCGAAGGGAACACGCGCCTCGCGCGCGGCGCGTCGGTCGCGATTCTCGAGGACGTCGTGACGACCGGCGGCTCGACGTTGAAGGCCGCGAGCAAGCTTCAAGATGCGGGGTACATCGTCGCAGGCGTCATCACGCTCGTCGATCGCCTCGAAGGCGGACGCGAAGCGATCGAAGGCGCAGGCTTGAAGCTCGTCGCGCTCTTCTCGCGCGCCGACTTCATGAGCTGAGCGTCAGCGTCAGGGCGTCGGAGCCGACGCGACGACGGGCCCGTTGTCGATCGGCGCGGGCGCATCGAACGGACCGGGCGCGCGCTTCGCGAGCTTCGGCTTCCCGTCGTCGGGGGGAAGCGTGGTCGGAGCGGCGGGAGCGGCGGGCGCCGGCTCGTCCGGTTGCGCGACAGGCGCGGCGAGGTCGACGCCCTTTGCGGGGAGCGCGGGCGGGGCGACGTAGACGACCGGCGGCTTCCACTTCGGAAGCGCGTTCACGTCGATGACCGGGATCTCGATCTTCATCGCCGTCATGTTCGCTTCGGCTTGAACGAAGGGCGCCATCAAGATCGCGCAGTCGTCATCCGTGAGCGAGCACGGCGGCGGCTCGACGTTCGCCGACGCTTGCGCCATCTCGGCGGTCGCGTTCGGCAGCGGCGTCGTCGTCTTCTTCAACGACCGCAGCGTGTTCGCGCCCCATAGACGGGCCGCGCGCACTCCGAGCGTCGCGTCGCCCCGCGCGACGGTGAGCCCGAGAATGCCGAGGATGAGACCCACGGCGAACCATTTCGCCGATCGCGATCGCGGCTCGTCCGTGGCCCTGGCCTTGCGCGGTATCCGCTCGGTCGTCCGGCTCAGGTCCGCGTGACTGCGAGGCTCGACGAGTCGCGCCGCGTGTGTCGGGCTCACGGACGGGCGTCGAAGCGTCGGCTCTTCGTAGTCGAGCGCAGGCAGCTCGCGCGGCGCGACCACCGTCGGGAGTGCGGGCGGCGCAGACGGCGCGACGGTCTGCGTCGACGCCTGCGGCGGCAACGGCGGTGGCGTCGCGCGCACGCGCCGCGGACCCGCAATTCGAGCCCCGCGGGCGAGCGTTTCCCTCGTCGAACCGACGTTAGCCATGACCTAAACTTCCCCTTCTGCGAGAACCGCGCGGTCGATATCCGGGCGGTGCAAAACGGGGACACTGCAGCTTTCGTGCGCAGCGTAACCGCAACGCGTACAGCGCAAATTTCAAGAAGGGCTCTTTCCGCGCAGGGCGGATCCCTTTTCGAGCAGAGCAGATCGCAACCTGTAGTCAGACCACGCCGATGCGATCGCGATCCACCCATGGAGCCGATGGACTCCAGAGGTCGACGTGCCGAACGCACGTCGCTCCAAGCATCGCGTCAGACCTCGCGCTCGATCCAGACGCGCGGTCCGCGCTTCGACTCCGGGATGGCGTCGACGTGAACGATGCGTGGCTTGCAACAGACGCTGCAGTCCTCGACGTACGTCTGGTTTTCGCCACCGCCTTCGTCGACGGTGATGAGTCCCATCTCTCCGCAAAACGGACAAGGAAGCTCGACGGAAGAGTTCAAGGCTCGCCGATTCATGGTGCCCACCCTTTCTGCGTGCGCCGTATTCCGGGACTGCGAACCTGAACGCGAGCGCGACGCCGTGCCGAGACAGAGGTACACTCCATTATGCATTCGCAGCGTCTCTGCGTAAGAGGCGGCGGAGCGAGAGATCGGAGATTCTTTTTTGGACGAGCGGCGTATTGACGTTCTCAGCGATTCGACGGGGGAGACCGCGGAAAAAGTAGTGCGCGCGGCGATGCTGCAGTTTCCTCACTCGGGTGCGCACATCCGTCTTCACACGCGCGTGCGGACGAAGGAAGCGGCGCGCCCCGTCCTCGAGCGCGCAGCACGAGAGGGCGCGCTCGTCGTCTTCACCGTCGTGAGCCCCGAGCTCCGCGAGTACATCCACGCGTCGAGCTACGAGCTGAAGATCGAAGCGCTCGATCTCATCGGCTCGCTCATCGGCAAGCTCGGGACGTTCCTCGATCGCGCGCCGATCAACATGCCGAGCGCGATGCTCCCGCTGAGCGACGAATACTTCCGTCGCATCGAAGCGGTCGAGTTCACCGTGAAGAGCGACGACGGAAAAGAGCCGCGCAATTTCCGAAAGGCGGATCTCGTCCTCGTCGGCGTGAGCCGCACATCGAAGACGCCGCTGTCGACGCTCCTCGCGCAGCGCGGCCTCAAGGTCGCGAACCTCCCGATCGTCCTCGGCGTGCAACCGCCGCCCGAGCTCGAAGAGGCGTCGCAGGATCGCATCGTCGGGCTTACGATCGAGCTGCAGCAGCTCATCGACATTCGCAAGGCGCGCTTGAAGCAGCTCGGCATGCCGGTCGACGCCAACTACGGACTCCGCGAGCAAGTGAAAGAAGAGCTCGAGTACGCGATGACGCTCTTCCGCGCGCATCCCGGTTGGCCTGTCATCGACGTGACCGGACGCGCGATCGAAGAGACTGCCGTCATCATCCTCGAATCGCTCAAAGAGCGCGACGAGGCCACGCGCCACGCGCGCGCCGCGATCGTCTAGAGCGCAGGCCCGCTCACAGCTTGGTGCAGCGACCTTCGTCGATCTGCTGGCAGACGAGGATCTCGTGCTGATCCGTCATCAGCTGCGCCGCTTGCGTGCAGCTCGTCGGCGCGCCCATCGGGCAGAGCATTCCCTGGCATACGCACTCGAGATCGATGATCTGGCCACGAATGCGAAACCCGCAGTTCGGATAGAGATCGTGATCGACCGCGAGCGTCGGGCAGATGCTGATGTACGTGCAGAGCTTGAGGCCGCCGCCGAGATCGTCGGTGCATCCCGCGCCCGTCGCTGCCGCGGCGTCCGCGGTCGCGGCTGCGTCGGAGGTCGCCGCGCCGCCGCCTGCGCCCGCGTCGCCGTTGCCGAAGAGGTTCGAGCTGCACGCCGCGGATCCTGCGGCGGCGAGCGTAAGAGCGAGGACGAGCGGTGCGATCTTCATGCAGCATCGGTCATCCGTCGAACGCGCGCGCGGGGCCAAGTTTCGCGCTACCGTCGCGCGCATGACAGCCACCCCCTCAGCCCCCGCGCCCGATCTCGCAAGCGAAGCGCTCGGCCGACTCGTTCCGGTCCTGTGCGAAGACGCGATCTATGCGCTCGCAGCCGGCGGCGGCGATCCGGCCGGCGCGCTCGAAGGATGCGGGAAGCGACGCGCCGAGACGTACGCGGCGGTCGTGCAAGGGATGGCGATCCCGCGCATGGGCGCCGATTTCGAAACGTGGCAGGTGCACCTCGCGCGCACGATGGCGCCGATCGCGCCGCCGGTGTGGCTGCCGATGATGGATGTCGTGCGCGAGAAGGTGACGCTCGAGATCGGCGCGCGCGGGCTTCGCTCGCTCTTCTCGTCGAAGCCGAGCGAGAAGGACGTCGCGCGCGTGAAGCGGTACGGCACGCTCGCATCGCGTTTGCTCCGCGCGGTGTTCGCGTCGGACGGCGCGCTCGATCGCGAAGAGACGACGGTGCTCAATTCGGTCATCGCGTCGTTCGGTTTGCCGGACGCGGACGCGCAGCCACTCTACGTCGAGCAGCCCGTCGCGGCCGAAGCGCTCGAAGTGCTCGGCGAGGTCGAGCCCGCGGTCGCGCGCGCGCTCCTTCGCGGCGCGTGGCTCGCCGCGGCGTCAGACGCGATCGATCCGCGCGAGGAGCACGTCATTCGCGTGATGGCGCACAAGCTCGGCGTCGTCATCGACGAGGTCGAGGCAATGCGCGCCGAGGCGCTGTTGCGGATCGACGCGCGAAAGCTGGTCGGGCTCGCGGCGATCGACGGCATTCGCTTCGTGCTGAGCGATCGCGCACCGGGGCTCGGCGTGCAGCTGGCGGCGCTCGCGGGCACGCTCATGCTGCCAAAGCGTTACCGCGAAGAGGGGCTCGCACAGATCGGACACGGCACGCCGGTCACGCTCGGAAGGCGCTACGCGGCGCTGTCGTCGGAAGATCGCGTCGCCGTCCTCGGAATCGCGTGGGCCGCCGCGCTCGCGGAAGATCCGCCGCTCGGGAGGCGCGCGCTCCTCGGCGCACGTTGGGAGCGCTTCGCCGCCGACATCGATCACGAGGGCGGACGCGGCGCCGTCGACGGCTTCCTCGGCGAAGTGCTCGCCGGCATCGCGCGAGGGATGCGGTGAAGGCGAACAAGATCGGCTTCGTCGGCGCTGGCAACATGGCCGGCGCGCTGATCAAGGGGCTTCTCCACTCGGGCGCCGTGAAGGCCGCGCGGATCATCGCGAGCGACGTGAAGCGCGAGCGCCTCGACCAGCTCCACGAAGAGCACGGCATCCGCATCACGCAGGACAACCACGCGCTCGTCAAGGCGGTCGACGTTCTCGTCCTCTCGGTGAAGCCGCAGGTCATCGACAAGGTGCTCACCGATATCGGCAAGGACGTTCGCCCGACGACGCTCGTCGTGTCGGTCGCGGCCGGCGTGCCGATCGAATCGATCGAAGCGCGCCTCCCGCGCGGCGCGCACGTCGTCCGCACGATGCCGAACATGCCCGCCATCGCGCTCGCCGGCGCCACCGCGATCGCTGCCGGCACGCACGCGACCGAGGACGATCTCGCCGTCGCGCGATCGCTCTTCGAAGCGGTCGGTCGCGTCGTGACGCTCGACGAAGTTCTGCTCGACGCGGTCACGGGTCTCTCCGGCAGTGGCCCCGCGTACGTCATGCTCATCATCGAAGCGCTCGCCGACGGCGGCGTGAAGGTCGGACTCCACCGCGACACCGCCCTCTTGCTCGCCGCGCAGACGGTCTACGGATCGGCGAAGCTCCTCCTCGAGACGGGCGAGCACCCCGGCCGACTCAAAGACATGGTGACGAGCCCAGGCGGGACGGCGATCGCCGGCCTTCACACGCTCGAATCGGGCGCGCTCCGCAAGACGCTCATCGACGCGGTCGAGTGCGCGACAAAACGATCGGCCGAACTCGGCGAGCAGATGGCCGCGAAGATGCGCCGTCCGCCTGCGTGACCGCCTGCGTGACCGCCTGCGTGAGCGTTACTTGCGAAAGTCGAAGACCGAAACGATCGCGATGAGGCCGAGCAACATCAAGAGGCCGATCGCATGGACGTGCGTCTCGAGCTTGGCGTTGGGCTTGCGGCGCGAGATCGCTTCGACGCCGAGGAACATCAAGCGCCCGCCGTCGAGCGCGGGAATCGGCAGCAAGTTGAACGCGCCGAGGTA
>JBBQXV010000412.1:0-6205 GCA_038209335.1 Polyangiales bacterium
GGAGATCGATCGTCGGCCCGAGAGCGTGCAGGCGCGCGAGCTTGTCGGTCTCTTGACCAAGGTATGGTCGCCAGAACGGTCGCGTCACGAGCGTGTTGAAGAGCATGCAGCTCGCGACGAGACTCCCTACGAAGAGGGCAATGCGACGAAGAGCGATCCGTGGCGAGACTTCAGGCCCAGTAGGCGCGCGACAGTGACGGTATTCGGGCATGCTTACTCCGTGAACCCCATCGATTCGAACCACAGGTCCGCGGCTCTCTTCAATCCTTCGTTGGAGAAATGCGTCCCATCGTACCGATCGCGATTACCG
Source organism: Polyangiales bacterium (assembly GCA_038209335.1). Lineage (GTDB taxonomy): Bacteria > Myxococcota_A > Polyangia > Polyangiales > Polyangiaceae > JBBQXV01. The sequence goes on from JBBQXV010000412.1 coordinate 311, forward strand.
ATCACGTCGGTGTCGGCTCCGGCGAACAAACCGTCGGAGTGGCGCAATCCTAGCTCGCGCTGCGCATCCTGAATCGCGGCGACGCTCGTGCCGGAGTGAGGCAGCGAGTAGTGGGTTGCGACCGCGACGTAGATCGGCGCGGTCACGCGCGCCGAGCGTAGGTCCGCGACCAAGGACAGGAACGCTCGTTCGTAGTCGACTTTCGACGTCCCCCGCACCACGTCCGTCTCACCCTGATGCCAGAGGACGTGCGAGAGGCTCAGGCCGGCGCGCTCGGCGTCCGCGATGGCGGCACGCAGCGCGACGTTGTGGACGCCGCCCGGCGCCCACTCGCTCACGGCGCTGCCGGTGACGCCGAGCGCGATGAGCACGACCGCGTCGCACTTGCCCGCCGCGACGATCCGATCGCCGAGCCGCGTCCACACGCTTCCGCCGTCTCCCGTTGCGCCGGGCAGCGGATCTTCGGCGTCGTACAGCTTGCTCTTGTCGAACGCGAACACGGATTCCACGGAGCGACGTTTGGTCTCGCCATGGTTCGCCGCATTCGACTGACCGAGCGTGAGCAGCACGAACGTCTTCTTCCCCGAGAGCACCGACAGCGGTCGCTCGTGCTTCGACGCATGGCCCTGCGCGACCGCCGAAGCGGAGAGGATCGACGCCAGCTTCTTGCGGAGCGCGGGACCGACGAGAACACCGACCGCAAACGCTACGGCGCAAAGGACGGCCGCACCGACGATACGGAACCGAGGCGACCCGAGCACGCCCACGGTTGCCCTAAGCCTTGAGGAGCCCGAGCAGCGCAATGTGCCCCGCGCTTCGGTAGGGGTCGACTCCTTGCGTGTCGCCGTTCGTGTTGAGGACGTGGACCGACGCGCATGCGGCCGCGATTTGGCGGTAGTTGTTGAACACCGAATAGGAGTATGCGACGCCGTCTCCCTCCGAGAACGTGTACCCCTTGCCGCGCGTCTTGATGAGGTCGAGGGTGCGCCACAGCCGAAGCGCGTTCGCGGCTTGCTTCAGAGCACGCACGATGGGTCGTCCCTGTCCGAAGTTGTTGCTGTCGGAGATGAAGACGGCGCGACGCGCCACGCGGAGCATCTCTGCCACGGCGAGCTCGGGCCGAGGGACGTGATGGAGCACGCCGAATTCGCACACGACGTCGAACGAGTCGTCCTCGAACGGCATCTTGGTCGCGTCGCCGTCGACGAGCTCGGCTTCGGGAATTCCCTTGGCGTGGCCGACGCGCCGCAATGCCTCGACCGGCTCGATGCCGAGCAGCCGAAGGCCAGGGACCTTGCTTCGCAAATACGTGAGCGCCCGGCCTGTGCCGGACCCGACGTCCAACACCGAGGCGTAGCCGAATCGTTCGATGACCCCATGGAGCAGCGCGAGGGCAAATGCGTGCTCGAATTCGTCTTCGATGCGCGCGTCGTACTCGTGCGCGACGTCGGCGAAGTATTGGCGTTGGCGGCTGACGTCGTCCTGGCCGGAGCTCATCGCGGCGCGAGTCTGCCACATCGCGAACCCTTGTCATCAGCAACTGCGAACGGTACTCAAGTGCGCGACTTCCGGCGCTTCGCGGCTCAGTGAATGGTCACCCGCTCCGAAGCACCGGACCTCCACGCGAGTCCTTCCATGTCCGAGCTTCGCGCTGCGGTGTTCTCTCCCAGCCCGATGGGCATCTTCGAGCAGAGCGTCGCCCTTCAGGAGCGAGATCTCCTCGGCAGCATGGCCCTCGACTACTACTGCGATCTGTCGCGGCCGCCCTACAAATGGCTGGGCGAGGGCCGCTTGAAGTCGTTTCTTCGCAAACGATACAACCCGGCGCTCGACTCGAACGCCGTCCGACTCCGCCCGGTTCCCGCGGCGCTCAAACGAATCGCGGATCGCTTCGCGAAGAGCCCAGAGCAGATGAATCGGCTCGTCTTCTGGCACAATCATCAGTTCGATCGCTGGATGGCGTCGAAGCTCCCGAAGTTCGGCAACCTCGCGTTCGGGTACGAGAGCGCCAGCCTCGAGACGTTTCGTCGCGCAAAGGAGCTCGGCATACCGACGGTGCTCTACCAACCGATCGCTTGCGCAGAAACGGCCGTCGACCTTCTCGAGGAAGAAGCGCGGCGCCATCCGCAGCTAGCGAGCTCCCTTCGCTACAACTGGTTTCCGCCCGAGGAGCTCGACCGTCGGCGCGAAGAGCGGCGCCTTGCGGACGCCATCGTGTGCGCGAGCTCGTTCACCAAACAGTCGCTCGTGGGCGCCGGTGTCCCGGCCGAGAAGATCTTCGTCGAGCCGTACGGTGTCGACCAGAGCGTCTTCGCCCCGTCGGCGGAGAAGTTTCCTCGCTTCTCGATCATGTGGGCCAGCTCGTACACGCAAACCAAGGGCATCGGTTATCTGCTCGAGGCGCTCACGCGCGAGCCGGTTGCCGGCGCGGAGCTCGTGCTCGCGGGCTACCCGTCCGGAGTCGACATCGTCGCTGCGTACGAAGATCGGATCCGCGTGCGGCGTCTGAGCAAGATTCCTCGCCCCGAGCTTGCGTACACGATGGCGCATTGCCATGTCCACGTGTTCCCCACCCTCGTCGACGGCTTCGGGCGCAACATCATCGAGGCCATGGCGTCGGGCCTCCCCGTCGTCACGACGCGTAATTGCGGCGGCCCGGATCTCATCGAAGACGGGGTCACCGGCTTCATCATTCCCATTCGCGACGCCGACGCGATCTGCGAAAAATTGGTGTGGATCAACGACCATCCCACCGAGGCGCTCGCGATGGGAGCGCGCGCGAGAGAGCGTGTAGCGTCACTCACCGTGGCCGACTATCGTCGACGCTTCGCCAATCGCATCGAGCGAATTTGGAACGAGCGACCCAGATGACCCTTCGATCGCGTGCTGATGTAGGAGAGATGGCCTAATGGGCTTGGGATCGACACGCCAGACCATCCTCGTGACGGGAGCCGCCGGCTTCCTCGGATCGCACCTCGTCGATCGCCTTCTGGCCGATGGCTTCGAGGTTGTCGGACTCGACAACCTGATGACCGGCGATCTCGGCAACCTCGAAGCTGCTGGTCGCGATCCGCACTTCCACCTCGAGATCGGCGACGTGCGCGAGACGCTGCATGTCTACGCGCAGGTCATCTACAACATGGCGTGTCCGGCATCGCCCGTGCACTACCAATCGGATCCCTACGCGACCGCGACGTCGAGCATCCTCGGCGCCCTCCGGCTCGTCGAGCACGCGCGCGCGCACAAATGCCGGATCGTGCACGCGAGCACGTCCGAGGTTTACGGCGATCCGCTGGAGCACCCGCAGACCGAGGAGTACTGGGGCAACGTCAATCCGATCGGCGAGCGCTCTTGTTACGACGAGGGAAAGCGCGCGGCCGAGATGCTGCTCATGGACGCTCGGAGGACGCATAACGCCGACGCCCGTATCGTCCGGATCTTCAACACGTACGGTCCGCGGATGGCGTTCAACGACGGTCGCGTCGTCAGCAACTTCATCGTGCAAGCGATCGCACGCGAACCGATCACGCTCTACGGCGACGGCAATCAGACGCGCGCCTTCTGTTTCGTCTCGGACCTCGTCGACGGGCTCGTCCGCGCGGGGCGCGTCGAAGTCTTCGAGCCGCCGATCAACCTCGGCAATCCGCGCGAGTTCACGATGAAGGAGCTCGCGGAGGTCGTGTTCAAAGTCGCCGGCCAGCCGTCGAGGCTCGTCCACAAACCGCTCCCACCCGACGACCCCAAGCGGCGCTGCCCCAACATCGCAAAGGCGGAGCGGGTGCTCGGCTTTTCGGCAAAGGTAGGTCTCGAAGAAGGCATTCGCCAGACATACGAGAACTTCCGTGCGCGCCTGCAGGCGAACGACAAGTAGCAGGGGCGCGAGCGTGCGGGGCACGAACATTCTCCGCGAGCTACGCGGCAGCTGGGCGTCCGACCAGCTCGACATGATCCGCGGTGGCGCTGCCATCGCGGTGCTCCTGCTGCACCTGCGCGATCTCTTCTTCATCGACTACGCCGACCTCGCGTCGCCGTCGATCGTCACGACGGCGTTCTACGTGATGGGAAACTTCGGCCACCAAGCGGTCGTGCTCTTCTTCGTACTGAGCGGCTATTTCATTTCCTCGACCGTCATGCGCAGCGTCGTGAGCGATCGGTGGTCGTGGCGACGCTACCTCATCCAACGCGTCGCGCGGCTCGGGGTCGTCCTCGTGCCCGCGCTCGTCCTGACGGCATGCCTCGACCGCACGGGCATCGCGATGTTCGGTTTGGGACACAATTACGTGGGCGACGGCACGGTCTATATCCTTGCTCCCGGCATTCTCGATCGGCTCGGTGTGCGCGTCTTCGCCGGCAACCTCTTCTTCCTTCAGACGATCTTCATCACGACCTTCGGATCGAACTCACCACTGTGGAGCCTGAGCTACGAGTTTTGGTTTTACGTGTTCTTTCCGATAGCGGTGCTGTGCATCCGGCCGGGCCGACGCTGGCCGAACGTCCTGCTCATTCCAATCATCGTCATCCTCGTCGTGGCAAGGCATGGGCTCGCGTTCTACTTCGTCATCTGGCTCCTCGGTTATGCCGTGGGCGCCTTGCCGCGCCTGGCTCCCTTCCGCCGGAATTCGTCCGCGAAGCTGGCGGCCTTGGCGGGAACCGTCGCAAGTGCCGTCGTGCTTGCGCTCGTCTGGCGCAATCGGATCCCGAACGCCCTCATTGCCGACGTCGCGCTGGCAACGACGTTCTCGGTCGTCCTGTATTCGCTATTGCAAGTGGAGCAGCCGTCCGCGAATGGGCCCGTCGCCCGGTTCGGTCGCGTGCTCGCCGGCTTCTCTTACACTCTCTACGCAGTTCATCTCCCGATATTGTTCTTCTTGCGAGCGTGGCTCATCCCCGACGGCCGTTGGACGCCGACCGCAGCTCACCTCGCGTTCGCGGCGGTCATCGTCCTGGCGGTCCTATCCACGGCGTACGGTGTCTCTCGCTTCACCGAAGCCAAGACCGGGTTCGTGCGAGCCGCCCTGGGACGGGCTCTTCGGGTCGAAGAGCGCGCCGGAGCTGGGTAGTAGCCGCGTGGTGTATGCAATCGCGCAGAGCGCTCATACCGCCGCGATGCGCGACGCCGGCATCGTCACTCCGACTCGACACCCAAACCCCGCCACCTGCCGCGCCGCATTCCTCAGCGTCAGCCGACTGAAAAACGGCAACGCTTCCACGAGTGGCCGCCCCGAGCCCTCGACGATCGCGTACACGAGCTCGTACTCCCGCGCATCCGGCCGGCTGCTCCCGACGCGATGGCTCCTCGGCAAGACCGCGTCGAGCTTCCCCCGAAACTCGCGATCATTCAGCAGCAGATTCACGCCCACCAAGCCCTGCGCGAACAGATGACTCAGCGTCTGCGATCCGCAGTACCGCTTCACGTGGATCATCTGCTTCTGCTCGCTGAGCAGATCGCAGAATTCGATCCGACTCGCGCCGCCTCCGTGCACGAGCAACTTCTTGTCGACGAGGACCATGCCTCTCCGCGTCCGCGCGACGCGCGCGTTGTACGACCCCTCGTTGGCGTCGTCGTACGGCGGAAGCTCGGGCATGCTCCGCACGAGCGCGGCGACGGCGGCGTTCACCTGGCTGACGAGGCCACGCTCGACGCGATACCAGCGACCCGTCGAGCGCACGAATGTCCCACCGTCGACTTCGAGCTCGCAGGACACGCATCGGTCCACCGGCCACGCGTCGACCGCGGTGCCCGCGTCGTCGACGGCGTACATGCGGCGCGATCGCAGCGTCGACGCGCGCAGCGTCGCGCGCGATCCGAGCGACTCGAGGAACGCGTCGAGCGTGATGTCGGCGTGCACGTCTCCACGTTCGCGAAAGCGAAAGCCGCGGACGACGTTCCAATCG
>JBBQXV010000413.1:0-6202 GCA_038209335.1 Polyangiales bacterium
CCTTACGAACGACGTCGATCTCGAAACGCGCTCGACGCTCCCGACCTACATGATCGGCACCGTCATCCGCGTCTTCCCGCGCGCGTCGCCGGCCCTTCCGCACGCGACGGAGATCGAGAAGATGAACGACGCGATCGCGCCGCACCTGCACCGCGCGCAAACGCCGCCGCTCGATCGATGGGGATGGGCCGCGGACGCCGACGACGCCTACGCGCGCACTTGGCTCGATCTCGCGGGGCGCTACCGCGCCGAGGGGGATCCTGTCCACGCCGACGCGTGCATCGTGCGTGCGAACGCGAGGCCGTGACGCGCGCGTTCAGGGGACGATCGGCACGCAGTTCGTGAACGTGATCGTCGTGTCGACGCGGAAGTGCGACTCGGTCGTGTGGCGTTCGGCTTGGAAGATCGCGAGCGCGTACGTCGCGCCCTTTTGGATGCCGAGCATCGCGGCGCTCTGATCGAGGTCGACCGATTTGGTCTCGGCGGTGTGCACGCCGCCCAGATCGATCGCGAGCTTGTTGTTGATGAAGACGAAGACGTCGTCGTCGCCGATGAACGTGAAGCGCTCGCCGCCCGTGTAGATGAACTCGGTGTGGAGCTCGTACGTGAAGTGAAAATTGTGGTTGTTCCCTTCGTCGCCGAAGCCCTTTCCGTCGAGCGGAAAGAACGCCGCGTCGTCGAACGTCGAGATGCCGTTCGCTCCTTTGACGAGCGGGAGCTGAAACGGGACGGCGACATTGACGCCCGCGACGGTGCGGTACCACTGATCGAAATTCGCTTTGCCCGTGGTCGTCGACGTCGTCGTCGCGGAAGCGTAGACGGGCTTCAGGTCCGCGCCGAGATCGGCCTTCACGATCCCGCGATCGTCGCCGAGGAACTTCTCGAAGTCGGGATGCGCCTGATGGAAATCGCGGAGCGTGCCGAGCAAATTGGGACCGCAGTTGCCGTCGCCGTGCGCGTCGTTCGAGAGGTTGCCGTCGCCGAAGACGATCGATCCATCGTCCATCCCCGAGCCGCCGTCGGTCGTCGTCCCGCTCGCGTCGTCTCCGGTGCCCGCGTCGAAGACGCTTCCGTTTTCGTCGCTGCCGCACGCCGCTGCGACGAGCGGAAGCGGTGCCGCGAGGATGCACGCGATGATGAGGACGCGACGTTTCACGACGCTCATTCTAGCGCGTGAGGCGGCGTCAGGCTCCGAGCATGAAGCTGACGAGGTAGTCGAGGACGAAAATCCCCGCGGCGCTGGCGACGACGGTCGCGTTGACCGCGCGTCCCACGCCCGGCGCGCCGCCCTTGGTCGCGAGGCCGAAGTGGCAGCTCGCGAGCGCGATGACGAGGCCGAAGACGACGCTCTTGATGAGCCCGTTGGCCACGTCGCCGAAGTTGAGGAGGCCGCTGGTGAGCCCGTTGTAAAAGCTCTGCGGCTCGACTTGGAGGAGCCCCTTGCCGCTGTAGGCCGCGCCGAAGAGCGCGAGGCAGTCGGCATAGAGCGTCATCATGAAGAGCGTCGCGATGATGCTGATGAAGCGCGGCAAGATCAGAAAGCTCACCGGATCGATCGCGAGCGCGCGGAGGGCGTCGATCTGTTCGGTGACGACCATCGTGCCGAGCTCGGCGGTGTTGTTCGCGCCGACGCGGCCGGAGATCATCAGCGCGGTGAGCAGCGGCGCGATCTCGCGGAGTGTGCCGAAGCCGGCGCCCCATCCGAGGAGCCCTTCGGCGCCGTACTTCTTCACGATCGGCGCGGCCTGGATGACCATGATCGCGCCGGTGAAGAGCGCGGTGACCGCGACGATCGGGAGCGATTTGACCCCCATCTTGTGGAGGTTTCGCTTCAGCTCCTGACCGTCGATCTGCGGAGGAAAGAAGCGGACGACGATGCGTCCGAAGAGGACGCCCATACCGCCGACCGTCGTGGCGATCTCGAGAAACCCGCCGCCGAGCGCTCCGAGCGGTTTGTCGAAGAGCCCAGGGCGGGCGGCGGTGTCTTGCGGAGATGCGGCCGTCGCCATCGCGGCGACGGTAGCACAGGGTTCAGAACGCGAGGCGCGCCGCGGCGGCGGCGTTCGCACGGAGGCGCGCGGCGGCCGCCGTGCGTTGCTCCGCGGTCATGCTCGGCGTCTTGGTCTGCGCGGCGTCGAGCAGGTGATTCGCCTGGAGCTGCGCATGCGCGCGCGCGTCGTTCGGCGCGATCGCGTCGATCGCGAATTTGTCCTGCTTGAACGCCTCAGCGACCTTCTTCGCCTGCGCCGAGCCCTCCGCATGCTTGCCGTGGCCTCCGTGCTTCGCGAGGCGGGCTTCCATCGTCGTCGAGAGCTCCGCGCGCTGCTTCGCATCGAGGATGCTGTGGAGCTTCTCGAGCGCCGCGCGCTCGGTCGCACGCTCGGCCGTCGCCGACGCGAGCACCGCGTCGACCTTCGGCTGGAGCGCCGGGCGATCGATCTTCCCGGCGGCGACCTGCGTCGCGAGCGCCTCGAGGAGTCCCTTTCGCGCGCTCGTCGCCGTCGCGCGCGAAGGCTCGACGCTCGTCTTCAGCTGCTCGATCTGCTTCTTCTGATCGGGGCGCAAGCTCCCGAGTGTGAGGGCGCTCTCCATCCAACCACCGCGCGCGTGCGCGTGGCCCCCCTTTGCGTGCGCGTGTGCGGGCGCAGGCGCGGACGGCGCTTCGGCGAACGCATTCGACGCGAAGAGCGGCAGAGCGAGGAGCGAGAGAACGACGAGGGGACGACGAACGATGCGGATCATGGGTATTCAGCCTCCGCCCGGATCGACGGATGGGAGGGCGTGTTTGATGCTGAATCGCACGTAAAGAAGCGTAAACAGCACGGAGATCGCGAGGACGCTTTCGAGCAGCGCGGCCGTTCGCATGTCGACGATCTCGAGCTCGAGCATCAGATCCGGGATCGACGCGAAGATCCCGATCGCCCCTGCGACACCGAGGCCCGCGAGCGCGCCGACGACGCTCCGTCGCGTTCGTCCGAAATGAACCGGCACGCACAGGATGCCGAAGACGACACCCGCCGCGACGCGGCTCGTCGACGGCCACGCGTACGCGCGCTGCGTCGGCGTCATGCGCCGCTCGTCCAAGCGCAGCACGAGGAACACCGCCGACGTCGTCAGCACCCACGACGCGAGGATGGCGACGACATCGCTCATGCGCTCACGGCGTCGTGCGAATCGTTACGCCGAGCTGCACCTGCGTCGTCAGCCGCTGCGTCTGACCTTCCTTGTCGGCGGCGAGCGCCGTCTTCGTCACCATCTGCATCTCGGACGTGGGGACGACGCGCGTCAGATCGAACCGCGCGAGCCCGCTCCCCGACGTCGCGAGCGACTCGAGCTTCCACACGACGTCCGCCTGTCCGCCTGGGATCGCGACGGTCTGCGACGGCGCGGTCTGCGTGACCTCGATCTTCAGCGCGCCGCGATCGCCCGCGCTCTCGACGAGCTGGTAGCGCGCGGTCTGCGTCAGCTTGACCAGCTGCGTCTTCACCGACGACACCGTCTCCCACTTCGCGCCGACGCCGATCGCCTCGGCGGGGAGCGGCGTCGCGATCTGCTGCACAGCCTGTCGCACGCTCTCCATCGTCTGCGCGACCTCGGGCGGAACGTCGTGCGGAATTTCGTACACGCTCCGCTTCGTCAATCCGCGCGACGTTACGAGCGCCCACCCGCCGGTGCCGTCCATGCGGCGGAGCTCGGTCTCGAGCTTCTCGCGCGCCTCTTTCGGCACGTCGATGTCGTCGCCGAGCGAGGTGCGGATGACATGAAATTCGTATTTGAGATCGCCCGTCGGCGACACGCTCGTCGGATCGATCCGAATGACGGTCTTGATCGTCGGAAGCTCGGCGGTCTTCGACGGCGGTCCGGCGCCGGGCGCGGTCTCGCCGACGACGATCGTGATCGTCATGCGCATCGCGATCTCGATCTGCTCCGGGCGGCCGATCGGATAGCGGTAGCGAAGTGGACGCCGCGGCTCGGCGCCCGGCTCGAAGAGCGTGAGGCGCAGCTCGTCTTCGCGCGGGCCTTGATCGGCTTGGCTCGCCGGATCGGTCGCGTCGCCGCCGGGCGGCAAGGGGAGGGGAGCCGCAGCGCCGCACGCCGTGAGCGCGCTCGCGAAGAGCCACGAGCGCGCGCCCGTCGCGAGCCGCGCCGCTCGCTTCACTTCGTGCCCCCCGAGAGGCGCAGCGTCACCTTCATCGTCATCTTCGCGCGCTCGGTCTGCCCGGCGCGATCCGCGAGGAGGTTCATCGTCGTCACCGCGTCGAGCGCCGACGTCGGCGTGATGCGCCCGAGATCGAACGTCGTCGTCCCTTTTCCGTTCGAGATCATGTTCTCGATCCGGATCCCCGCGCCCGCCGGAATGCCCGGCGCCTGCACCGCGCCGCCCGGCGCGTTCTGCACGACGACGACTTCGATCTTCCCCGTCTCGCCGGTGAGATCGACGAGCGTGTACGTCTCTTTCTGCGACGCCTTCTGTCCCGCGTTCTCGACCTTGGTGAGCTTCTCCCACTTCGCCCCTTTGCCGACCTCTTCGTCGGGGAGCGGCGCCGCGAGATCGCGCGTCGTCTGCCGGATCTGCTCGATCATCTGCTCGGTCTGCGCGGACGCGCCCTGCGGCGCAGAGAACGTGGACTCTTTGTTGATGCCGCGCGCGGAGACGACGCCGGTGCCCGCCAGCCCCTTCAGCCCCGCCATCATCTGCTTCAGCGCGGCCGCGAGCTGCGGCGGCACCTGCGCGTTCTCGACGACGTCGGCCGAGATCAGGCGGTACTCGTACTTGAGATCGCCCTCGGGCGAGACGCTCTTCGGATCGATCGCGATCTTGAAGCGAACCATCGGGAGGCGCTTCTCCGGCTCGGAGTCCGCGCCTGCCTCGACGGCGTAGCCCGTCTGCATGTCCATCGTCGCGATCTCGGTCTGCCCGACCTTGAACTTGTAACGCAGCTTCCTTCGCGGCGCTTCGCCCGGCGCGAGGAGCTTGACCGCGGCGGAGACCGACGGCGTTCCGGGCACGCCCGACGCGGCGACGGCGACGCTCGACTTCGGCGCGGCCGACGACGCGGCGCTCGCGGCTCCGCTCGCAGACGCGGTCGCGGTCGGCGCGACGGTCGCGACGGGCGGCGGATCGCTCGTGTCCATCGGGGGAATCGTCCCGAGCGGATCGGGCTCGAACTTGTGCGGCAAGTCCGCGTCGCCGAGGTCCTTGATCGTCGTCTTGTCGCTGTCCTTGGAACAAGCGAACGTGCCTGACGCGACGACGGCAAATACGAGGGCCGCGACGGCGGGGATTCGAAAGCGCATGGCGCTGTTTGCCGCGGGTGCGACGTGCGTGTCAACGTCCTTGCATCCTGTCGAAGATCCGGGAGCGGACGTTCACCCTGCGACCACTGCCCCCACCGTCAGCACGAAGTCGAGGGACGTCTCGACGACGAGGACGGAGAGCGATCGCTCCGGCAGCCCCAGCGTCTTCGCGATCTGCGGGAAGAAGTAGGTCGGGAGCTCGACGCTGACGACGCCGACGCCGAACGACACGTCCACGTTCGACGGTGCGATCTCGCAGCGCACGAGCTTCTGGTAGCAGGCGGCGGTCCCGTTCTCGATCGCGTGAAACTGTTTGAGCATGACGAGGGGCACGGCGACGGCGCCGCCTCCGAGGTCGGTCCAGAGCTTGTCGAGCCACCCGCGAACGGTCCCATGGTCGTGCGGCGGCGCGGTCGCCGTCGCGCCGAGGACGACGCCCGACAGCTTCACGAGTGGCTTCTGCGCGGCCGCGTCGCCCTCGTGGACGAGGGCAAGCCCGGTGACGTCGAGCGGAATCGGCGGCGCGCCAGCGATGTCCCACGTCGAGAAGGCCGCGAGCTCCTTGGGAATCCCGTAGGTCTCGCGGCCGCACACGAGCGTCGCTCCGTTGTCGACGAAGAGATACGGACAGTAGAGCGCGGTGAACGACGCCCCGCCGCTCTCGACGACGACCGGGATGAACACGCCGACCTCGCGCTCGCTCAAGCTGCCCCAGTTGGCGTAGGTCGGATCGGTCGACGTGATGTCATCGCAGCCGCACGCGAAGACGAGGACGAGCGGTACCTCCGCGAGCCATGGGCGGACCGTGGCGCCGGCGATCGAAATCTGCGCGCAGAGCGCGTCGAGCTGCGCGCCGTTCGCGAGGAGTGGGACGGCCTTCGCTTGCGCGCCCGTCAGCAAGACC